>NZ_CP095398.1:600000-861699 GCF_023008545.1 Natribaculum luteum
AGCGTCAGCGTCACGTATATCGGAATCGCCAATACGAGTCCTTCCGATTCGGCGTACAGTTCGTAGCGAGCGAGGCGCTGATCGTCCAGTACCTCTCCCGTGAACCGATCTTTGAGAGCTCCGAACTTCTGGGAGATGACCATGTCTGCCGTAACGATCACCGTGTGATCGTCCTCGCCGAGTCCGACCCTCTCTAACTCGTCTAAGATGACTTCGACGGCGCTTTTCGGGAGGGTGAATGACACGAGGGATTCGTACTCGCTGCTGTCGTCGGTCGGAACGACTGTGTAGTCAATCCGTTCCGAGTCAAGTACCTCTAAGACTGGTTCGCGCGTCTCCGGTCGGAGCGAAATCTCGACGTGGCGCATGGGATACTGATCACTGGAGACGGACAGACATCAAACATTGCGCGCGTCTCGGCAACCCAACCCGAAGACGGTCATGGGCAACCGAGGTCTTCCGCTTCAACCCTATTGATTTAGGCGCGGGAGGAGGTCAATATCTCTCGGAAGTAGTGTGCAACACGACATGGGTTTTCGTACCACTCGAGGCGAGCCTCAAGTTGTTCGATCTGCTGTTGTTTTACAGTGATCTGACGACGAAGAAGTCGGTTCTCAAGCTCTTTGACTACGAGTTCTGGCGGAGATACGTACTGTTCTCGGTGTGGATCGTGGAATCTATCGATTCCAGCGATCGGCTAACCCCCAGCGACACACTTGGTTCACCATCGAGAGTCACTGCACACCTGATCGCACAGCTCTCGTGCGATCAGTGTGTAAATCGTTTCAGTTGTTACTGTAGCTGGATACATCCGGTATCACTGTTTGTCCACAGATACTTGCTATCGCTCTCCGTCCAGAAACCATGGATACCGCCGTCGTCTGGTTTCGAGACGATCTCCGAGTCACGGACAATCCGACGCTCGCCGATGCGGTCACCACGGCAGACGAAATCGTGCCGGTCTACGTCGTCGATCCGCACGAGCGCGGCGAGACACGCTACGGGACCGAAAAGCTCGGCACTCACCGCGCCAGATTCCGCCGCGAGTCACTGCTCGAGTTACGGGCGGCGCTCCGAGAGCGAGGGGGCGAGTTGTTCGTCAGGCAGGGCCGTCCGGAGACAGTCGTTCCCGACATCGCGGGTCGCGTCGACGCCGATGCCGTGTACGCACAAACGAAACCGGCGACGGAGGAACGCAAGGTGGAAGACAGTGTTCGAGCGGCACTTCCCGACGAGATCGCCTTCGAGCACCGGTGGACGCATACGCTGTATCACGTCTCTGATCTCCCGACGTCATACGAGCGGATGGGGGAGACGTTCACGCCGTGGCGCAAAGAGATTGAACGCGAGTGTTCGATTCGAGAGCCCGTCGAACCACCGAAATCGATTTCCACGCCAGCCTTGCCCGCCGGCGGTGTACCGACGCTGTCGGACCTCGGACTCGAGACGCCGCCCGAGGACGAACGTACAGTGCTCGCCTTCGAGGGAGGCGAATCAGCCGGCAAGCGCCGCCTCGAGGCATATTTCTGGGAAGGAGATCACCTCAGAGAGTACAAAGAGACCCGAAACGGGATGCTGGGGGCAGACTACTCCTCGAAGTTCTCGCCGTGGCTGGCGGCAGGGTGTCTCTCGCCACGGTGGATCTATGACGAGGTCCGTCGCTACGAGGCCGAACGAGTCTCGAACGAGGACACCTACTGGCTCGTCTACGAGTTACTGTGGCGTGACTTCTTCCAGTTCCAGTTTTGTAAATACGGCGCACAGTTTTTCCATCCCAACGGAATCCGGGACATCGAAAAAGCGTGGGAGCACGACCGGGAGACGTTCGAGCGGTGGGTGAACGGCGAGACGGGGATTCCGTTCGTCGATGCGAACATGCGCGAGCTAAACCGGACGGGATACATGTCCAATCGTGGCCGCCAGAACGTCGCCTCGTTTCTCGCCGACGCACTTGGTATCGACTGGCGCTGGGGAGCAGCATACTTCGAGGAACGACTCGTTGACTACGACGTCGCCTCGAACTGGGGGAACTGGGCCTACCAGGCCGGCGTGGGAAACGACTCCCGTGACAATTACTTCGACGTCCTCTCACAGGCCGAATACTACGACGCCGACGGCGAGTACGTGACGACTTGGCTGCCCGAACTCGAGGGACTTCCCTCGGCGTTCGTCCACCAGCCCTGGCGACTGAGCGACGAGCAACAGGCCACCTACGGCGTCGAACTCGGCGTCGACTACCCGCGGCCGATGATCGACATCGAGGCACGCTACGAAGAACTGGATAGCTGACATCGCTGCTCGGAGGAGAGGTCTCGAGACACTCGGCGGGAGCTACCACCGCTACCGTGTACGCATTTGTGTCAGTACACAGTATGCTCCGGCATGTTCAGACGCGCTCGAGAGCTCGGCCCGCCGATCCTGGTCCCGCTGGCCTGGACGTTCGTGACGGCCGCCCACCTCGAGGTCGTAACCGAGTACACGCTGTTCATCGCTCACGTCGTGATGGCCGTCCTTCTGGTCGGCTTCGCGGCGACCGGCTACGCCGACATGCGCGAGGGCGTCCTACGCACGTGGTGGCTGCTCATCGCCGTCGGCTCGGTCGTCACGCTCTGTGGGGTCGTCGGCCTCTGGCTCGAGCCGACGAATCCGGCGCTTACGGCCGTCGCTCTTTTCGGCTGGATGCTTCTACCGGCAGTCGGCTTCGTCGATACCAGGCGTCGGGTCACCAGAGGGGGCTGGATCTACGCGGTCGGGACCGCGGGCTGTCTACTCGGTGCGGCCCTCTACGCCGTCGGCCCGACCTGGGGCACCCGGACGGCCGCGGTCGGTGGACTCGTGCTCGTCGGGCTTGGCCAGACGGCAGGAATTGTCGATGCGGCGATCCGCTACTGAGGCTACACGTCGTCGACGTTGGCCCGCAGATCGACGACGCGCTCGCGGATCGCCTCGAGGTCGCCGGACTCGCGTTTGGAATCGACGTGTGAGTACATCAGTCCCATCCGATGAGTGGACAGACGGTATCCCCGACTCTCCAGCCCTGTTTCGCTTGAATCTTTTGCTGGGCTTGGTTTGGTACTTTGTTCGCAGTCCGAGCAACTCTCGGTTGGGCCTGGTTGACCGAATGTTTAAGTCATTATCGCAGTAATCATTATCCAGAGTATGACCTTCTACGACCGGGAGGCGGAACTCGATACCCTCACCGCCGCGGTGGAGTCCCCCGGTGCGGACTTCATCGTTGTTTACGGCCGACGTCGAGTCGGGAAGACGGAGCTCCTCAAAGAATTCTGTGCCAATCGCCCCCACATATACTTCCTCGCCGCGCAGGAGGCCGAGCATAGACAGCGAGAGAAGTTCCTCAACCAGATCGCAGACCACTTCGACGAGCGCGTTCCGCGAATCGACGGGTGGGACGAGGCGTTCGAATACCTCGGGGAGCAACTCCAGCGTGAGGATCTCGTCGTCGTCATCGACGAATTCCCATATCTCGTCGCAGAGAACGACTCACTCCCGTCGTACGTACAAGCGTTCGTCGACCAGGAACTCGATGGGACGGATTCGATGCTCGTACTTTGTGGGTCGAGCGTGAGTACGATGGAGTCAGAGATCCTGGGACACGAGAGCCCACTCTACGGGCGACGAACGGCACAACTCGACGTGACGCCGTTCTCGTTTCAACAGGCCCGAGAGGTCATCTCGTACGACATCCAGGATGCGATTCGCTCGTATGCCGTCACGGGTGGCACCCCGATGTACCTCACGCTGTTCGACTACACACAGTCGCTCGCGGCGAATATTCAGTCGCACGTACTGTCACCGTCTGCAGTGCTGTATAACGAACCAGAGTTCCTCCTGCGAACCGAGCTCCGAAACCCGGCCCGGTATATGAGTATCCTCGAAGCGGTCGCGCTAGGCCATACGACACCGAACGAGATCTCCGGCGCAACGGGGATCGACTCGGGACCACTCTCGAAGTACCTACAGACACTTCGCCGACTCAGGCTCATCGAACGAGACGTTCCAGTCACGGCCTCGGGGAAGAAATCAAAGCGGTCACGGTACCGGGTGGCTGATGAGTTCCTTCGGTTCTGGTTTCGGTACGTCGAGCCGAATCGATCCAGTATCGAGGAAGCACCGGAGATCGTGTACGACGGGACGATTGAGCCGGACCTCCCAACGCACGTCGCAACCACGTTCGAAGATGTGTGCCAAGAAGCCGTCTGGGAAGGGATTCGACGCGGCACGTTCGAGCCGTACTCAGAAGTCGGTCGCTGGTGGTACGGAGAAGAAGAGATCGATATCGTCGGGTTGGCACCGAATGACGACCGAGTCCTCCTCGCCGAATGTAAGTGGACGACGGATCCGATTGGGGAAGACCTCGTCGAAAGCCTACGAGCAAAGGCAGAGAACGTCCGATGGGGACCGCCGGATCGAGACGAGCAATTCGCCCTGTTCTCGAAAAACGGATTCGTCGACGGACTCGAAGCGCAACTCGACGACTCGTGGTCCCTGTTCAGCGTAGCGGACCTCGACGAGCTACTCACGCCGTCCTAAGTTGCAGTGTTGAACGCAAGACAGCGCCGTCATAGAAATTTTGACATTCGCTTTTCCACCGGTAGCTACGCTCTATCGGTAGGTTCTGAGATCGGACGATTCGATTTCAGCCGACTTGTGCAGTGATCAAAACATCAGTTTCACAAGATGCTGCACGAAGTGTGAGATGGACGATGGCGATGCCTCTCTCGAATACGTCCGGAGAAGAGGAGCAGGCGGCGAGCCTTAACTCGCCGCCTGCGCGAGGTTATGGACGATGCACTTCCGTGTGAGCTCCCGGAACTGGCCATGCCAGCTCCGGGAGCGGAGCTCGTCGCCGTCGTCCTTCAGCATCGCAAATACGGTCTCACTCATTGACCGTTGATTGTAGACTTCGTCGTCAATTCTGGCGTTGTGAGCCTTCTTGAGTGCGTTTTGCTCACAGTGTTTGATCACTGGTCGCGTTGACGCTTCACGGCAGGCCTCCCGGAGATTGCTCCATGAGTACATCTTGTCAGCCAGAAGTGCCTGCAGTTCTTCGGCGTTGCGCCGAAAGACCTGCAGCCCAATGTGACCGTCATAGGCTTTCTTTGTGGTGAAATGAGCGTCCATGATAGCAAGTGACTCCGTATCGACGAGCAGCGTTGTCTTCATCGCATTGAACGAGTAGCCGACACGATTTCGGTAGTGCGAACTAGCCTGATCTCGCTGGAAGCCGCTGGCATCGATCGAGGCAGTTCCTGAGAGCCCCGCCTGCTCCGCTGACCGGCGGAGCAGGCGGCGCAACTCTTTCATCGGGAATTCTCCGTCCCACACGCTGAAAGACGTGTAATCAGGTGATTTCTCAAGGCCGAACACAGCAAGGATTCCCGGCATCTCGTTCAGATAGTCCTCGAACTGCCGGAGCGGCTTGTTGACTTCCTCTTTGAGCAAGAGCAACGCGATCTTCGTGGACTTGGCGTACCCGTCCGCGCCGTCCGGCGCGGCGGGTACGTCTGGTTCTTCTACGTGGGTCGTGGCGAACTCGTGAAACGTCTGTGCGAGGTTCCTGAGACGTCCCATATCGCCAGACGGCGTCCAAATCCCCTGAAATCAGCGATACAATCCGCAGAGGGCGTCGGCGTTCAACAGAGCATCCTAAGTACTTCGGTACTAATCCAAGGGAACGTATATACGGGACGGATAATCAACAAATAGAACATATCAAAATGCCTGTTCTGGACGATCTCTCCGGGTTCGAGTTCGAGGACGTGATGGAAGATGTTTTCCGGAATCTTGGCTACGAGAACGTTCGACAAGCAGAACGGACGGCTGACGAGGGGCGCGACATCCTCATGGAGGAGGTCGTGGACGGGACTCGGAGAGGCATTGTCGTCGAAGTAACTCGCTCGTTCTGGAATGCGACGTGGAACGAACTCTTATAACTGGTGTCGGTGGATCGAGGAACACTCTCGACCTCACGCGTCCACCCCCTCGAGTCTGAGCCAGCGCAGTAGCAGTTCGATCCACGCCGGTCACTCCTCATCGCGGTTCCTGTATCCGTCGGCATCCAGGTCGAACAGCGGAACGGCGACGTCGTCGTTCACACCGAACACCCACCGTCGACCGTCCTCGAGACGGACGTCGACGCGTGCGTGGTCGTTCGGACTTACGGAGATTTCGACCTCGACGAGCCGACCGGCCTCGAGGTCTCCGCTTCGCTTCAACCTCACAAGGGTTCGTCTGAAACTATTCTGTAGGAGCTCCGGAGACAGCTGACGTCTTCAGACACGCCTGCACCAGAGTCACTCGAGTAAGACCGACGACGACCGATCGAGTGACGTACACACAAGTAGCCGTACCGAGCAAACCACCGCCTTCGTGCAGGGTTTCAGTGTGGCGTGAAGAGTGCAGTCCTTCTCAGGGCTTGTGAGTTGCCTGGGGACACCCTCGAGTGTGGACGTCAGGTGTCCCCGGACTCGAACTCACCTGGAATCTCGGCGTCGTCCATCAGCAGGACTCGTCGTTCGGTGTACTCGAGGCCGTTCTTTCGTTGCCGCTTCTTTTTGACCGCGAGCCGGTTCTTCGAGAGCTCGAGCAAGGCGTCGATCGTCCGCGAGACGAGCTTCTTCGCGTAGGAATCGCTGACGCCCTGTTCTTGCCGACGGATCCAGTGTTTCAGGTCGCCGGCACTGACGTACTCGCGAACGCCAGCGCTCCCTTTTCGCCAGGGGTTGTCACCAACCGTCGAGTCGACACGCGCCTTCCAGAGCTTCGCAGCGAGTCGTGACGGCAGTGCGGACGTCGTTGCACGGAGCATCTCCTCGTCCATCCTGGCCAGTTGCTGGATGGGGAGGAGGTCGCCGTAGGCGAGCGCGACCCGACCGCCTCGCTCGAGTGGGTCCTCACTCTCTGGGAGTCGGAAGTAGCGCTGCCCGTCGTCTTTCCGGATGCGCTCGAGGCGGTCGTCGGGAACGTCGATCTCGTTTTCGTCGACGTGATCCGCGAGGAGATGTGCCCCCTTCTCGAGTTCGCGCGCCTGGAGTTCGCCGACGCGATCTTTGTTCGCGTCGAGTTTCTTCTCGTGGGCGTCCAGGCGCGCCTCCGTCTGTGTCCGGCACGTCTCGAGTTCGGCCTCGAGTTCGTCGACGCGGGCCTGGAGGCGCGCGTTCTCCTCGGTCGTCTCCTCGAGTTCGGCCTCGAGACGCTCGAGACGCTCGTCCCGGTTTTCGAGGGCGGTCTCGAGATCGGCGATACGTTCCTGGAGGGTCGTGAACTGGTCGCGAAGCTGGTCTGCGGTCGGCTGGGTCGAATCTGCAGTCGTGTCTGTTGGCATGGGTCTGAATCTGGATCTGGAGTCGTCTGGCTGGCGAGCGTCGTAACTCGAGTCGGCGCAACGCTGAACGGGTGAGACGGCGGCCTTCGGGTCGATCGATTCCTCGAGGGTCCCGTCTCGAGGGTCTCGTCTCGAGGGTCTCGACTCGAGGGTCCCGTCTCGAGGCGAGGGAGCCGGCGTTACCTTCGCTCCTCGCGGTCACCCCGTGACCTGCACTCTCGTTCGCCGGCGGTCGAGTCGGGCCCGAGATCCGTGGTGGCGTGGCGACCACGGTGGCTGCCCATCGGGAGCGTCGTGTCGTCGGTCACGTCCCGGTGCTCGTCCGGACGCTCGTCGCACTCGCCGTCTCGACCGAGGCGGGCGACGACGACCTCGGGACACCGGAGCACGACCGAAAGCGACTCGACTCGAGCGCGAATCTCGCGGAGGTGTCGCCGGGCGATTCGACGCTCGTCGGCTGTGAGCCCGTCGTCGGTCTCGAGCCACTCGAGGAGCGTCCCCGTCTGCTCGTCGATGGCTGCGAGGCGCGTACGGGGGCGGGGGTGGGCGGTCGTCCGCTCTGTATCGTCAGACTCGCACTCTCGCCCACCGTCGGTCACGACGCGTGGATCGTCGCCGGCGTCGACGAGCAGGATGTCGTCACCTTCGAGGTCGTACACCCGGACGTCGTCGCCGGGGTCGACCTCGAGGGTCTCGAGGACGGCCGACCCGACGCAGACTCGAGCGCGGCGGTGGCGTCGGAGGACCCGGTAGCTGGCGATGGTCTCGGCGTCGGTCGTGCTGGCGCGGAGGGCGACGCCGTCCTCGTGGTCGATCGCGTGGACGCGGTGGGCTCGAGGCCACGCGCCGAGCCCGGCGGTCCCGATCGAGAGTCTGCGATCGTCACCGACGGTGTAGGTCGCGAGGTAGCCCTCCCCCGTCGGGACGACGTACCTCGAGTCGGTGCCGCCGTCGGCGAGGAGGATGCCGTCGTGTGCGAGGAGTTCGACGCCCTCGTCGTCGGGATGGGCGTGTGTGAGAGCGGAAGGATCAGGTGACTCGCGGTCGGACGAGTCTCCTGGACGAGGGGCAGGGGGTGTCCGCTCTCTCGTCCGTGCATCCGCGGTGTGACGCGGGTGCGTTTTCTGTGTGTCCTGGGGATCGTCTGGACGATCGTCGTGTCGATCGGGCGATGCTGTCGACTCGAGGACCCTATAGTTATGAGTCCAGAGGCTGTCTTTTCGCATGGCTTCTGAAACCCCGTGCAGGGATTCGGAAGTCAAGCCTGGCGTGTGGAGGCACGCCGGGTAGCTTTCGTACCCTGATAGCTTGGCTTCCAATTCATCGTTGATACTCCCAGTAACATAATGTTTACTGCGAATTACTCAGTGACTGCTGGAGGTTGCGCAATAATTAAGGCTTTTCTGATAGTATCCCTACGCAATCGAGACTACTATGAGTTCGACAGTGGACACAGGAAATACAATGCGACAGCCTGCGGATTGGATGGTTCCCAGTGACGACCGGATATTAGAGCTACTTCGAGAAGAGGGGAACCTGACACCGCAGGCTGTCGAAGATTTCGGAGGGCCTGTCGCAGGTCATGCAAGCGATCGTCTTCCAATGCTAGCTAAATACGGACTCGTCACAAAGATTTCTCGAGGTCTCTATCGGATTACAGATGAAGGTGAAGCGTATCTAGATGAAGAACTTGATGCGAGCGAACTCGAGTCAATTGAAGATACTAAAGGGTGAGGCAGCTGCTCACTGGAAATCTTTATTATCTATTCAACACCGTCACTGGCTTCGAACCAAGTTGTCGCGGGTTCAGATCTGTTGGCGACAGTTAATTAGGCGCGTAGTCATATTTGGTACGAAACAAATATAAAACATTGACTGAAATCTTAAGACAGGATTGACTCGGAAATATAGTAAAATCGGATCTGTCCTATTACGTATCATCTCCTACATCCCTGGGTACATTTCAGTTCGGGCACTGGTGATTATAGCAGCAGTCTTCGAAGGGTTGCGGTTTACGGGATATCTGTTTACAGAACCAATCATCACGTCATTACTGAAGATTACTTCAGTTTACTTTATTAATAGTGGAATGGTCACAACATTAATTGGTCTATTCATAACCATATCAGTAATATTTAGTGTGGGAGTTAATATTTTTCCTCATAAGAGAACAGAGGAATTAACTATACTTGATATGGTTTGTATTATACAATCGCTTTTTGCAATTCCACTCATCCGACCAGTTATGACTGGAGGGAGTGTTATCTCCCCGGTGTTAATTTTGGTTATAATATTTGGTGTATATTGGATCTATTTCCATATTTTCACTCAGAAACGATTAGAGAAAAGATTAATCAAATCAGTACTTTATTCCGCACTATCCCTTCTGTTAGCTGCTACTGTTGTTTTATTTGAAGGTCTGGCTGTTTGGCTAGCAATCATTGTAGTTTTTAGTACTTTTTGGAACAAATTAAGATCAACTCAATATACCGGAGATTATCCAGTCATAGATGCGAATATTGAACAGGAAGTTTTTAACTTCGCATCCAAATCGATAGATAATATAAAATACCTAACTACATTCTTGATGGTCCTGTGTGGGTTTAAAATAGCCATCACTCTGATTAGCGGCGATTTTATTTATTACCATAATCTCCTAACTCTATCAAGATATCTTATAAAAGGGCTTTTAATTCAGAAACAATATCTGATAGAAAGTATTATTTTATACATTTGGATTAGTCTGCCACAAATTACATCGGCCATCTTGGGCGTTTATTCGCTGCAGTTTTGGATTGTTGAAATGCGGCGCTTGAATTATTACTATTCCAATAATGGAAAATCAGCTCATGTATCTCTTCCACTTAATATGGCTCCAGTTCTCCCCGTTAGTTACATGGGATTTTGGATCGGGTTACAAATCCCCTCTGGCCCCTATAATCCATATCTTATAGTACGGAAGCTGTATTCTACAACACAAATAATACAATTCGTTGAGGTATTTCTATGGTTGATTATTTCTATATTTCCAATACATGCAATTTATTGGCGGATAAAGCCCTTTGTAGATGAGTTCCGAGGAGGCAGATCTCGAATACGTAGAGAAAGGGACTCGGAATCATACAACTACAATTATATGGTATTCGGGTTTGTAATCCAGATAGTAGTCGTAGTGCTTTTACAATTTTTCTACCCATCACAGCCATTCTCTATAATTTTTGGTAAACAGGGTAATCTGATCCTCCTGATTTTAGTTCCCCTTACAATATTATCCACCACCATTACTTCACTACTGTCAAAAAATATATTCTCGCCACTAATATTTTGGACACTCTCAATGATATTTCTTTATTATTATTCAATCAGATTTGGCAACTCAATAGGAGCAGTTTTTGTTTTCCTGTCAGTCACGTTCATATCAATATATTCGCTAGATAAATACATTGATGAAGGATGTATGACAAATACGCCAATGTAATTTAGTACCCGAATTGCTCTCTGGGTTAATATACCCTAAATGTATTCTGTTGATTAGGGGGTACGGCGTCGGGAGGGGTGTGCTAAGGACACGTCCAAGTGATTGAACGGGAAATCTCAGAAATCACTCTTCGATTCTTCCAGCACACTATATATATATATATATATATATGCTCTGCTAACAATACCTCAAATAATAAATCACACTATATGGTTAAAACCAAATAATTCATCAGTGATTCTCAGATTCCTTAACAGGATTTATAGGAAGGTCCTGTGTCGTGTTACGGAATAATGACAGACGAGCGCCGGATGTCTACCGTTCGCTTCTACGGTAGCATCGAAGATCGGTTGGGGATTCTCACCGATTTACTCTCATACCTCACACAACAGAACGACGGAATTCCACGAGACGAGGTCATCGACTGGCTCATATCCAATACGAACGCACAAACAGCAAACGCGGTCGGGGACCGTCTGAACTTCCTCGAGGAACTCGGACTCATCGAACACCAGGAGAACCGATACAGCCCTACTCACACCGCCCGCTGGTATCTCAGAGACCGAGACCCGATCGTTCTGTACAATGCCCTCCGGACGACCGTCAAGGGCTTCGACACGATC
Source organism: Natribaculum luteum (assembly GCF_023008545.1). Taxonomy (NCBI): domain Archaea; kingdom Methanobacteriati; phylum Methanobacteriota; class Halobacteria; order Halobacteriales; family Natrialbaceae; genus Natribaculum; species Natribaculum luteum. The sequence goes on from NZ_CP095398.1 coordinate 611,447, forward strand.
ATCTGCGCAGTAGCACGCGAGCCCAGAACCGACGAGGAGCTCATGGAAGTGCTCGTGAACGCCTTCGACGAGTGTGAGATGGAGACGCCGGGAGTCGCAACCCGACACCGGGAGTGGCTCCAGATGCTCGGCTACGTCGAACGGGACGACGAGCGAACCCACCTCACTTCGGACGGCAAAGAAATCGCCAACCAACTCGAAGGCATTTCCAACGTCGACCTCGAGCCGAACGCGATCTACGACCGCCGTGACCTCCACTCCAAATACGGCGGCAGCATCCAGGGTGGAATCGCCCCCTCCAGAGATGAGCCGGTCGTCTTCCTCTTCAGTGGCGGAACCGGGGAGGACCACGGCTACCAGGACGAGATCCGCCCCGACGGGACGGTGATCTACACTGGCGAGGGACAGGTCGGCGACATGGAGATGAAACGCGGGAACGGCGCGATCAGAGACCACCTCGAGGACGGCCGCGAGCTCCACTTCTTTACGATGGAAGAGGAAGGCGTCCGGTACGTCGGCCAGTACCTGTATGCCGGCCACTTCTTCGAGGAACTTCCTGACTCGGAGGGGAACCTCCGTGAGGGAATCCGGTTCAAACTTGCACCGGTCGACAGGGACCCCAAACCGACCCTTCACGCTGAATCCGCCACCAGCACCGACTCGACGAATTCCGATCTCAGGCAGTTCACCGATCCGACCGTCTATCAGGTACCGGTCAAGACTGGCGACGGACCGATTCGAACGAATTTCGATCGGACGATACTCGAGGGCGTCCCACGAGAGCAGCTAGAAGGGATCTACGATCTGCCGATCGACCACGACACCCTTCGGGTATGGGGAAACCAGGAGGACGAAGCCGCCGAGGAAGGCGACTACCTGATGTTCGCCGATCGCAACGGACGGAGAGGCGGCGAGTACACCATCGTCGCCCGTGTCGCTCATGCAACGGTCTTGGACCGTGACACAGCAGCCAGATTCACCGACGCGGTCGGCTGGGGCGAGGTCACCGACGAAATCTTTCCCCACGTCCTGTTCCTCGAGCCACTCTACGAGGCGGAACTCGACCGGGAGGCGTTCTGGGCCACGTTAGGCTTCAAAGGCTGGCCGAACGATACCTACAGCGCCATCAACTTCGATCGGAACGGCTCGAGTTTCTACGACGAATACGCCTCCGTCGAGGAGTTCATCGGCCAGATCACGGGCCGACAGCTCTATCCCGACGACACCGTTTCCGAGTACGACTCCCTCGAGCACGCACTCGAGGACGTCCGCTCGAGCCTGGCCCACGAAGACGAACCGTCGTGGCCGAAAACCCGTATCGGCGAAGCCGTCATCAAAGACTGGTCCGACGCACTCACGGGGTTCCGACCGGCGGACGAGGTCGACCCCGATACCGCCGCGAAACTCGAGCAGATCCGCCGGGTCTACGAGCGCCTCGAGTCGGAACTCGAGACGAAAGCCGACGAACTCGAGGTTGGGACGCTCGATGCGTTCACTCCTGCCCAGACGTTGTTCCTCTGTGGGGTCCGTCTCGTCCAGGAGGAGTCCGACATGCCGGGACCGTTCAACCAGCCCCGTCTGAACAGCGTCCTCACTGGTGCCTACACGACGCCCGACGAGCAACCTGACCAACCATCGGACGTGGACGTGGACGTGGACGTCGATCACCCACTGGCGACCTACATCGAAACCACGGAACCGACCGTCTACAAGTTCACCGCACCGCCGGATTACTGGCTCACCGCACTCGAGTTCGCGTCGATTTCGTTCGAGGAGGCCGACCGGGAGGGATGGGACCGCCTCGAGGCCGGCGACGTCGTCGTGTTCCACTCTCGAGCGGCACCATCGAACGCTGACCTCGACGACCAGCCAGGCGGAATCATCGGCTTCGGGATCATCGGGCAGACGTTCGAAACGTCGGAGCCGTGGTGGTGGGACGAACACCACAGGGACAGCGAGTTCCCGCTGATCGCGAGTTTCGACCGGCTGTTCCTCACGGGTGACCTCGAGCGAATAGATCGCGCCCGCGAGATCGCCGCGAAGGAACCAGCCGAGATCGAACGCGAACTCGAGGCGCTGACGGCGAACTGCCTGCCGATCGAAGAGGCCAACCGGACCTGTGAGGTCACCACCGGGACGGAGTTCCCCGTCCAGTCGATGTACGGAACGTTCCGGACGGATGGCGGTGAGATCGATCGCGACCGGCCGATGGCGCTCATCGACGCCATGGCCGACGACCTGACCGAAGTCTCACCGATCAATCCGTACAGGTCACTCGAGGGCACGCTTCCGGCGGAGATTCTCGAGGGCCTTCACTTCGAAGACGACCTCGGGGAGAAGATCCTCGAGCAGATCTCCACGGCCCTGCGCTCTGGAAAACACGTCCTCCTCACGGGACCACCGGGAACGGGGAAGACCGAAATCGCAGAGCGCGTCTGTGAGCACCTCACGGAAACACAGCCGCATCTCTACTCGGGCTTCGAGATGACCACGGCCACGGCCGACTGGTCGACGTTCGACACCGTCGGCGGGTACATGCCGAGCGAGTCCACGGAGGACGACGACCTCTCGTTCAAACCCGGGATCGTCCTCAACCGCCTCAAAAACTCCCAGACAGGCACTCAGGCGAACGATCTGCTCGTCATCGACGAGCTCAACAGGGCGGATATCGACAAAGCGTTCGGCCAGCTCTTCACACTGCTCTCGGGCCAGTCCGTCCAGCTCCCCTACACCGTCGACGGGCGGGAGGTCGAACTGACCACCGACGAGGACGTCGATGGAACGCCGGCCAGCAACCAGTACGTCGTCCCCAGCTCCTGGCGGATCTTCGCGACGATGAACGCCTACGACAAGACGTCGCTGTACGAGATGAGCTACGCGTTCATGCGCCGATTTGCGTTCGTGCGCGTTCCAGCGCCGACGCTCCCGGAGGCGACGGAAGCCGACGACTCAGTCGAGGACATCGTCCTCGAGTACGCGAACGCCTGGGATCTCGAGATCACGCGGCGAGAAGCCGGCGCAGTCGGGCGCGTCTGGCGAACGGCAAACACCGCGGTTGACGAGCGCTCGATCGGGCCGGCGATCATCGAAGACGTCCTCCGGTATGTCAGCCACCATCCCGACGAGGAGCTCAAATACCACCTCACACAGGCGGTCATCAGCTACATTTTCCCGCAGCTAGAGGGCGTTCCGAAGCGAAAGACGATCGTCAGAGGACTCGCCGCCGTGCCAGACATCGAGACACCACTCCTCGAGAGCGCAGCCAGAGAGATGCTCCAGGTCCCCCTGCCCACGAATGAATAGAGACGACCTCCTCGAGCAACTCACGGAGGATATCCTCGCCTACGCGATGGGCGGGACGTTCCCGGAGCGAGAACTCGCTCGCTCGATCAAACCCGAGCAGTTAGACGAGCGCTTCGAGGAGTACGAACTCCTGTTGGACCTCCACTTCATCCTCCAGGACGACGTCGTCGAGTTCGTCAGACAGCTCTCGGAGCACCTGCGCAGCATCCGAACCGAAACCCGGACGACGTCCCGAATGCGACGCGGGACCGTCGACGGGCGGATCAACTGGGGCGAGACGATCAAGAAGCGGTACTCGCAGTACCCTCGAGACAACTCGATTTTCGTCTGCGATAACCGATCGGTGAACTACGACATCCCCGAGAACATCGTCCTCAAGCGGCTCATCTCCGTCGTTCATCGAACGACTCGAGAGGCCGAGGAGTACCTCCGTGGGGAGTACGACTGGGTGAGCGAGACCTGGAAGGGCAGCGAGGACCTGATCGACGAACTCCAGCGGATCGTCGAGCGGAACGTCCACGTCCGACGGATTCGCGAGCCGGACACGTACGAGCCGACCGAACGGATGTTGACGACGGCCGCCGAGTCACGCCACGAAGTCTACCGAGATGCAGCCGAACTGCTCAGGTCACGCCAGCGGTTGTTCCGTGGCGAGCCCGAGGAGATCCGGCGATTGCTCGAGGAAACTGCCATCGCACCGGACGACACCGATTCGCTGTTCGAGCTCTTCGTCCTGTTTCGGTTCGTCGCCACGATCGAGGATCTCCGAGAGACGCAACCGCAGTTCAAGACGATCGCGACCGATCGCCAGGAAGTCGCCCGCTTCGACGGCGACAGGGAGATCGTCCTCTATCACGACAATTCCGCTCGAGATCGGAAACTCTCCTTCGTCGCCGTCCCGGACGAGGACAAAGAAAATCCCTCCCGGACGGACCAGGTACAACTCGTTGCACAGGAGATCGCGGGGAACTACTTCGAGAAAGACTACCGGAACCACACGGGTCGTCCCGACGTCATCGTCCTCGAGATCGTCTCGGCGGACGAAAACGAGCACGAGTACCTGATCGTCGAGGTCAAAAACAGCACCAACGAGGACACGATCCGGCGGGGAATCAAGGAGACACTCGAGTACCTCGCCTTTCTCCGTGTGAACGAGGAGTACGTCTTCGGTCGTGAGGACGAGGATGGGGATGGAAACGGGGACTACTTCGGCTCTGGGTGGAACGGGCTCCTGGTGGTGCAGGACCTCGAGGAAGAGACGGCGTCACTCGAGGACCAGTCCGATCGCGAGATTGCCATCCTCCAGGCTTCGGAGCTGGAAGACGAGTTGGAAACGATCCTCGGAGAAGTTGTATGTTGACATCCTCCTCCGCGTTCACGCAGAGGAGGATGTCAACCACTGGTCTATCGATGGTCAGGGAGCTGCCATACGTGTTCGAGATCAACTAGATCGCTCGCGTCTGGGAGTTTACGGTCTTCCTGCTTGACGATATCCATGATTTCCTCGGCTCGAAAGACTCGGTTTCGCTCGTTCCCCGTTATTTCGGTGACGACGCCGTCGGCTTTCAGTTGCTCGACTGCCGTATTCGCAGTTGGGTACGTCACATCGATTCGTTCGCTAATTTCTTTGACAGTGAAATACGGAGTTTCAAACAGCGCGAGTGCGAGTCGTCGTACCGAGGGTCGGTCAGCAGCATACCGCGCTTCGTACTGTTTGCGGGTGTCGATAAGGAGCCGTGCCCGAACGAACGCCTCTTCGGCCTGTTGACGGATGCCACGAAGGAAGAACTGAAACCATGCATCCCATGCACCCTCTTCGCTGACGGCAAGCAGTCGGTCAGCGTACTCCGTCCGGTGGCGTTCGATGTACGAACTCAAGTAGAGCATTGGATAGTGGAGCGATCGGCTGGCGATGAGCAAAAGAACGACGAGCAAACGGCCGACTCGACCGTTCCCGTCTTTGAACGGATGGATCGTCTCAAACTGATAGTGGGCGATCGCAATGTCGATCAGGTCAGGCCAGTTCGTCCCGTGCTGGATAAACCCCTCGAGATCGTCCATTAGTCCGGGGACTGAGCCGCTTTTCGGTGGGATAAACCGGATTTGCGTTCCGTGGAAGTGGGGATGGTCCTCTTCGATGACGGCAAACCCGGGACGGAACTCACCGGGAAGAGGATCCTCTTCGTCTGTTCGACCCTGTTCGAGCAGTTGTCCGTGCAGGGTCCGTATGAGCTCCGTCGTGATACTGTCTCGATCGAACCCAGCAGTCCGGAGGTACGACACCGCCTCCTCGAGTGCGAGGATGTAGTTTCGTGCCTCCTGAACGTCGACTTCATGATCGCTCGTAGGCGTTTTTTCAACTTCGAGTTGGTCGATGTCGTATCGGTAGATGTCCGACACTGTGACTGCAGTCCCCTCGACTCGCGATGACTGTTCAGCCTCCTTGTATACGAAGGAACTGAACACTGCACCGGGGTTCTCGATCTCGCTCCCGAGTCCCTCGAGTCGACCCAATGCCCACATCGCCCGCGCACACTCGGTGATGACTTCCTCGGAGAGATCCACCCGTGGAGGGAGTGGCTCCGGGAGGTACATCTTCGGAAGTGGCTCGTTCGTTCGGAGTGGGATGTATTGGCCGGGAGCTTCCGATGGAAGATCGTAGCCATCTTTCATTGTCGCCACTTTCGACCCGCTCAATGAAAATCTTCGGGGTAAAGTTTGAATAGCACACGCATTCTAGTCATCGTTAGTATACTCACCGGGTTCTGGATTGAACTAGGGATATAATTGATCTCCACACACAGGTAAAAGAAAGGACGGGTTGGATTGTCGGAGTACGCCGTGGGACCCGAATGGAATCGATACGAACTACCCCGCTCGAGTGATGTGGGCCAGACGGGTTTTGTTACTGATAAGTACATCGGTGAAAGCAGGGGTCTGAAAAAGCAGAAAGGGCGGATGTGTCGGTGACCATTTTCCGGGCGGTTTTTCTAAACCTCCTATTTATGATATTTTAGAAAGGTATGTGAACTGCCTCGAGGTCGAGTGGTTCGAGACACGAAGCAGCTCGTTATCGAGCGAAACCGACAATTTCCGGACGACCTCGTGGTCCGCCTTAAAATTCTGTGAAGACGACGCTGACGTGGTCTCAATCCGAGACGATCTCGAGCAAGATTCCGACGTACCGTCGTTCCACAGCAGCTCGATGGCGTCTACCGACGACGAATACGTCGGGCCAAAGCCCGAAGAGTCGGGGTATTCACCTCGAGCGACGATGAACCGCTCAGAGTCGACCGGTGTCACTCCTCGAGTCGGTCGGCAACCATCGCGTCGACGTTGTAGAAGATGATCCCGACGGAGGCCAGACTCGTCGCCAGGTAGACGACGAACGGGACGGGGCCGGACGTAACCGTGCCGAGTGCCCCGCCGACGATGCCGACGATCAACAGTTCGAACCACGTGAGCAGGCTTCGCGAGAGGATCGTCGCCCTCGGTCGCACCGTCTCGCCGCTCGAGGTGTCGTCGCGGTCCATTCGTCAGTACCCCTCACCTGCTTCGATCGGACCGCTGAACGACGAGTAGAGCACGGCGAAGTAGAGGAAGATGAGCGGGAGCAGGATACTCGCACCGATCGTCATGACGTTGAGCGGAAGCGTCGAGACGATCGCGTCGCCGACGGTGAGGCCGGTGCCGGGTTCGATGGTCGGGTACATGAGTCGCGCGACGACGGCGACGAGTGCGAACACGAGGCCGCCGCCGGCGACGAACGCCGTGTAGAACCGATCCTGCCGCGTCGCGACGACGTAAATGCCGCCGAGTACCACGGACGTGACGACGAGTCCGAGCACGAGCGGCGAGAGGAGCTTCTCCCGGAGCGTGGGGTACGCCGCGTACACGTAGCCGAGCGTGATCACGACGAGCGCGAGATAGGCGACGACGGCCCACTGGCCGTGTGGTCGGAGCTCCGTCCGGAGCGAGCCTCGAGTTTTGAGTCTGACGAACGCGACGCCGTCGACGATCGTCAGCGCGACGACGACGAGTCCGACGACGACGCCGGGCAGTGTCACGATCGAACTGGTGCCGAGCATCCAGTTGCCGACGAACAGACCGAGCAGGAACGGCGCGACGACGCTCCCGAAGACGAACGCCCGACCCCACCAGCGCTGCCAGCGCTCGTCCTCGCGTTGCTCGTACATCTCCGGTGCGAGTCCGCGGACGATGAGTGCGCCGAGGATCGCGAACATCAGCAGGTAGTATCGCGTGAACACCTCCGCGTAGACGGCCGGGAAGGCGGCGAACATGGCCCCACCGAACACGACCAGCCACACCTCGTTGCCGTCCCAGAACGGGCCGACCGCTGCGAGTAGCTGCTCGCGTTCGTGTTCGTCGTCCCTGATCGCGAACAGCGCGCCGGCACCGAAGTCGAACCCGTCGAGAAACAGGAACATCGCGAGGATAAAAAACAGGAGTCCGAACCAGATCTCCGGGAGAGGCAGCCCGAACAGCGGCTCGGAGGCAAGCGACGCGAGACTAGTCGTCGTCATCGACGCTCACCTCCGCTGGCGGTGCCTGTGGCTGTTCGCCGTCGATCACCGCGAGGTCGCTGCCAGCTGGCGGTCCCGCACGAATGATGCGGACGACGACGTACGTGTACAGGACGAGCAAGCCGGTGTAGACGACGACGAAGCCCACGAGCGTCGCGGTCGCCTCGGCGCCGGTAAGGCCCGTCGAGACGCCCTCGCTCGTCTTCATCACGTCCTGGATGATCCACGGCTGTCGACCGACCTCGGTCGTGATCCAGCCGAGGTGCACTGCGACGATCCCGAGCAGGGACGACGCCATCAGCGCCTTGTGCAGCAGGTCGTCCTGGAAGAGTTCGCCGCGCCACCAGCGGTAGCCACCCCAGAACGCGAGCACGATGAACCAGAAGCCGAGCCCGACCATCATCCGGAACGCCCAGAAGACGATCGCGACCGGCGGCTGTGGCCCTTCGAACTCCTCTAACCCCTGAATCGTCGCCTGTGGATCACCGCCGCTGGCGAGCCACGACGCACCGCCGGGGATGCCGATGCCGAAGATCTCCTTGGCGCGTGGATCGAGCAGATCCTGGACGCTCGTCGGGAACGCGACGATGTACTCCGGGACGTAGGATTCGGTCTCCCAGACCGCCTCCATGGCGGCGAACTTCTGTGGCTGGGTCTCGAAGACGTGCCTGGCGTAGAAGTCGCCGTGGATCACCTGCAACGGGGCCGTGATGATCAACGCGACCAGCGCGATCTTGAGCGTCGTCTCCCAGAACCCGACGTTCTCGACCTGGTATCCCCAGACGTGGTGCCGGAAGACGTAGTAGGCCCCGACGCCCGCCATGAACAACGCGACGGACTCGAGTGCCGAGTTCTGCATGTGCACGTACATCCAGAAAAATCTCGGATTGAAGTACGCCGCCATCGGATCGACGAGCCGGACGACCTGATCGCCGTTTTCGGTCACCAGTTCGTAGCCACGAGGCGTCTGCATCCACGAGTTCGCGATCAGGATCCACACCGCCGACAGCCACGTCCCGACGCCGACCGCGACGCTCGAGACGAAAAACAGGGCGTCACTGACGCGCTCGCGGCCGAAGACGAAGACCCCGAGGAACGTCGCCTCGAGCATGAACGCCATCATCCCCTCGAACGCGAGCGGGCCGCCGAATAGCTCGCCCGCGCTCGTCGAGAAGACGCCGAAGTTCGTCCCGAACTCGAACTCGAGGACGATGCCCGTGACGGTGCCGACGACGAAACTTATCGCGAAGATCCGCGTCCAGAACCGACGTAACTGTTCGTAGATCGGCTTGCCGGTCCGGATCTCCTTCCAGGTGAAGTAGATGAGAAAGGGCGCAAGGCCCATGCTCATCACTGGAAAGATGATGTGGACGATAGTCGTGACGGCGAACTGAAGGCGGCTGGCGATGACGGGATCGAGCATGATTACGTCGTGGTTGGGCAGATTTCCGCGGATCGCCGTTCGAGCGGCGGTATATCAGACGTCTCGAGACGTTCGACGATACCACACCGAGTCACCGATGGACGGCGGACGACCACTGCGGACGATTCGTGGCGTGTCTCGACGGCACGTCATGGCTCCCGGGACGTGGAACCACCGGGACGTGAGACCCGTGACCTCGAATCGACTGCAACGGGCATCGCTTCTGGGTACGGTCGTCTCGCCTCGTCGACCGTGCCAGCACGTGAGTTTCCCCTCGGGTCGATCGGGTTCATTCAGATCGGGATCGGGACGGCGGGTCGCGTGGATACGGGTGTAGTTGTATATCATAGCCGGACCGAGTAAAAACGTTCCGCCTAACACCGACTCCGTCGACATTGCCAGACGGGAGCAGGCGCGTGGCCGACGACCTCACGTTTATACTACCGGACAACAGTCAGTGACTACTCGATCGCGTCTCGACGGCTGTCGTCAGGACAGCGTCTCGAGTGCGATCGATGGCCACACCGTGTCGTCCGGCAGTATCACCCCTGGCTTTTTTCGTCGTTCGTCGGTTCGTCGGTTCGCTGGCGCTGCATGTTGACGCCCGTGGCGCGAGCGACGGCGACGAGAAACCCAAGTCCGCGCTGGACGTCCGGATCACGAAGCGCACGGAGGAGTCCGACTGGGCCGAGTCGCTCCGGTGGCGCGTCCGTGGCCGCTGCAGTGCCGACCCCGTCGAGGAGTGCCGTGACGCCGCTGACCGTGTCCGGATCCGCCGTCGTATCGGCGATTTCACCCAGCGAGCTTCCCAGTTCGCCGACCGACATGACGATGTCGTCGTCCATCGCGGCAGAGAGCAACGACGCCGCATTTGCGACTCCGACCAGCGTTTCGAGATCGCCGTCGGCCTCGAGTCGGGCGACCCGTTCCAGGCCAGCGGCCAGATCGTCGGCGTTGGCACCGACGGCGTCCGCCAGCCGAACCGTCTCCTCGGTCGCGATTCCGTCGACCGCTTCGCCGAGCGTCGCCGACGTCGCCGCCAGGTCCACGACCAGCCGGTCGTCGAGCGCCTCGCTCGCCAGTTCCGTCACGTCCAGCAGCTGATTGAGAAGCCCCACCCGGTGGATGAGGGCGGCGACCTCCTTGGGATTCTCGGCGATCGCGTCGACGAGCAGCTGGTCGATCTCGTCGTCTCCCGTGATCGTGTTCTCGGTCATGGTTCAGAGGAGTCCTCGAGCGGTCAGCCAGTAGGATTCGTTGTACGCGAGTTTCGCCCAGTGGACGAACCGCGACGGTGGCCGAACCACCGGTTGCTCGTCGTACCCGAACGAGACGAACGTCGCTTTCTCGAGTCCGGTCTCGACGAAACAGAGCGTCTTGCCGTCGTACCTGGCGGTCGGTGGATGCCCGCGAACCTCGCTCGCGATTCGGTCGGCGACGACGCCGGCCTGGTAGTGTGCGGCGCTGCCAGCCTTGCTCGTCGGCACGTCGGTGATGTCACCGATCGCGTAGACGTCGTCCGCGCGCGTCGCCTCCAGTGTGTGCCGGTCGACCTCGATCCACTCGTCGCCGAGGTCGGCACGACTGGCGAGGTCACTACCGGCGTGTGGCGGGATCGTCACGAGGAGATCGTACTCGAGCGTTCGCCCGTCCGTCGTGGCGACCGTCTGGCGGTCCGGATCGACGGCCTCGACCTCGAAGGACGTCTCGAGGCCGATCCCTCGCTCCTCGAACAGGGGCGTCACCCAGTCGGCGACCGACTCGAGACCGTGTGCTCGCTCGAGGGGGTAGGTGTACGTGATATCGATATCGTCTCGACAGCCGCGTTTCTGCAACCACTCGTCTGCGATGAGGGGAAACTCGATGGGGGCTGCCGGACACATGTGTGGCATCCCGATCGTACTCACGACCAGGTGTCCCGACGTGAACTCGGCCAGTTCGTCGCGGAGCCTCTCGGCACCCGCTGCGCTGTAGAAGTGGTGGCCCCCGTCGGTGAGTCCGTCGATCGTTTCCGGGACGAGCGTCGTCCCGGTCGCGACGACGAGATGGTCGTACGAGAGCGCCTCGTTTTCGCCCTCGAACGCCAGTCGCCTGGCGTCGGTATCGACGTCGACGACGCGATCGATGCGAAGGTCGACCCGCTGGTCGAGGAGTTCGCGGTTCGGACGACGGCTGTCGGCGACGTCCTTCCTGTTGAACGCGACGTACAGGAAGATCGGCTTGTACACGTGATCCGGAGAGTCCGTGACGAGCGTCAGGTCGACGTCGCCGGCGTCGAGCTCCTCGCGTAGTTCGGTCGCGAGTTTGTTCGCGACGACCGTCCCGCCGGTCCCACCGCCGACGATCACGATGCGTTGCTCGCGTCCAGTCTCACGATCACTCGACATACGTTGTCTCGGTCGCGACGACCGAGTTCGGACGAGACTGTCGGTTCTGTAGATCTGTCGCGTGCCCGCAACTCGAGTGCGAAAATGCCATAGCCAGTTGTGTCACCGTCTTTGGTGTCCGATACTTGGTTCGGCTAGCTAATAAAGCAGTTGTGCAAGTGACACATTTGCGCAAATTCGTGCGGCGATAGAGGAAGTGTTCAGGATGGGCTGTGAACCCGCGACTACAGACCGCGACTGTCCCGTAGCCTTCTCCCTCGGCCGCTCCGGTTCGTCTGTACTGACCACGCGGGCAGGGCGTACAACGAAACGGCACCACCGCCCAGAAAAGCGGCGTTTTCGTGTCGATCAGCGCCAGATGAGGTCCCAGGGACGCACCGACCGGGCACCGACTCGAGTGAGTGTCCGACGCTAGTCGTCCTGATACTCTTTTTTGAACCCACGGAACTCGGTGCGGTGGGCCTCCTCGTCGGCGAGCAGGGTCACGGCGAGGTCTTCGCTGACGGGATCGTTCGCCTCCGCTGCCGCGTCGACCAGTTCGCGGTACGTCTCGATCGCGTCGTCTTCGGCGTCGAGAACGCCGTCGATGACCGCGACGACGTCGGTCGTGTTCTCCGGTGGCTGGAGCGTCGCCTGGCGGGCGACGAACTCCTCGGATCCCGGCGGCCGTGCGTCCAGTTGCTTGAGTCGCTGTCCGAGCTGTTCGGCGTGGCCGAGTTCCTCCTGGACGTCCGCTTTGAGGCTCTCTTTGATCTCTTCTGCGTGGATCCCGTCGAGAACGATCGACAGGGTCTGGTAGTTCATCACCGTCTCGATTTCGTCGTTGTACGCCTGTTTGAGGAGGTCGACGACACGGTCGTTTGACATAGCACGTATCTTTCACATTGAGAATATATAATGTCGTCGCCATCTCTCTGGATCGTCGACCGTCACCCCATCTCACTCTCTCGTCGCTGGCCAGAATCCCGACGGTGACGCAGTCACGAACTTGATCCTCGAGTCACCGTCGATCCTGTCCGGGCGCAGGGCCGATTTGCTGACACAGCAAACCGCCGATTCCGCTTTACCTACCGAGTTCCGAAGGGAGCGTATGGACAGGCGCACATATCTTGCCTCGTTGAGCGTGACGGGTGCTGTCGCCGCTGCAGGCTGTCTCGAGTCGCTGCCCGGAACGGGGGGGAGCCAGACGGTCCTCGGGCCGCCGGAGGAGACTCGCGGCGATCCCGTCTATCCGATCCACGGCGAGGAGTTGCCGTCGTTCAGTCTGCCCGACCCGATCGCCGGCGAGGAAATCGCCTCGGAGCAGTTCGAGGACGAGCGAGCGATGCTGGTGACGTTTTTCTACACGTCGTGTCCCGACGGCGTGTGTCCGGCGCTGATGTTGCGTCTGCGCCGGGCACAGGAGGAGGCCGCGGCGGGCGGCTACGGCGACGACGTCGCGTTCCTCTCGATGACGTTCGACCCCGAACGCGACACGGCAGACGTACTTCGGTCGTACGCCACCCAGCGCGGGATCGACCTCGAGGCGGGCAACTGGCACTTCCTGCGCCCGGAGAGCTACGAGGACGGAACGGCGGTGCTCGAGGAGAAATTCGGGCTGGTCGTCGAGAAAGTCGACCCCGAGAACGTCGAGGGCCACGAGAATCACGGCAGCCTCGAGTACATGTTCAGTCACATCAGCCTGATCTTGCTGGTCAACGAGCGCGGAATCGTCGAGCGCGCCTACCAGAACGTGACGGCCCCCTCGGGCGTCCAGCCGTCGGAACTCGTCTCCGACCTCGAAACGGTGGTGAACGGGTAGTATGCGCCGCCGAGACGTCCTCGCTGGGATCGGCAGCCTGGGCGTGATCGGTGCCGCCGGCGTCCTCGCCACGCGCGGCCCCTCCGCCCTCGAGGTCGACGATCAGGGCAACGGAGGATCGGGAGACGAGTCCGCCGACCCGGCCGCGGCCGACCCACTCGAGATCGAGACGATCGACGCGCCAGGGAGCGAGGCGGGGACGATGCGCGTCCCCGGCGACGGGCTGATGCTGATCGACTTCTTCGCGACCTGGTGTACGATCTGTGAGTCACAGATGCCCCACCTCGCCGACGCGAGAGCGGAGGTCGACGACGACGTCGCGTTCCTGTCGGTGACGAACGAACCGGTCGGTCGGTCGCTCTCGCGCGAGGACGTCGCCGACTGGTGGGTCGAACACGACGGCAACTGGCCGGTCGGCCTCGATCCGACGGTCGAACTCGCCGAACGCTACGACGCCCTCCAGTACCCGACGACGATCATCATCGACGCCGACGGCGCGGTCCGGTGGTACAACACCGGTCGAAAGAGCGTCGACGACCTCCTCGAGGCCGTCGAGACCGCACGCGCGGAAACGGGGACGGAGGCATAACCGATGGTCGACGCGTCGATCACACCGACGCTGGCGTTCGCGTTCACCGCCGGCCTCGCGACGTTCTTCTCGCCGTGTGCGTACCCGCTGTTGCCGGGGTACGTTGGCTTTTACGTGAGCCAGACCGACGGCGAGGAAGCGTCGCTGGGGGGTGCGGTCTCGCGTGGGCTGATCGCGGGGACGGGCGTGCTCGCGACGTTTACGCTGCTTGCGGGCGTGACGTTCTGGGTCGGCCACGCGACGCTCTCGAACGTCGCCATCTTCGAGCCGATCGTCGGCGGCTTGCTCGTCGTCTTCGGCGTCCTCGTCGCCGTCGACCGGGCTCCCTCGCTCTCGGTGACGCTCCCGAAACGCCGCTCGAGCGTGGCCGGCTTCGGCGTCTTCGGGGCCGGCTACGCGCTCGCGGCGGCGGCCTGCGTCGCGCCGGTGTTCCTGGCGGTCGTCGGGCGGGCGATCTCGCTGTCGACGGCGGAGGCGGTGCTCGTGCTGGCGACGTACGCCGGTGCGATGGCGCTGTTGATGGTCTCTGTGACGGTCGCGACCGGGATGGGCCTGCTCGCCAGTGCGGGGAGTCTCGCGGCGTACGCGGGAACGATCAAGCGGATCGCCGGCGTCGTGATGGCGATCGCCGGCGTCGGCCAACTCTACGTCGCGTTCGTTCTCCCCTGACGGTCGTCGCTCTCGAGATCGATTATGAACGACTCTCGAACCCATTACACGAAATCGAGGAGAAAGCCCACGACTGTAGTCCTGTCTCTTACCCACAAGTTGCGTCACCAGTCTGCGAGCGATCCATCGGAGAGTGGCTCTCGAGATACCAGTGTTCAGCGCCTTTCGCCAGGTGAAATCCGTAATTGTGGATCCGAACGCAGTCGACTCGAATACTACGCTCCGTACCGAGCGTCGATCCCGTCTCTCTTCCTGTGGGTCTCGGCTCGTGCTCGCCCGCCTCGAGAGCCTCCGAAACGCCGCTTTCGCGAGACTCCGACGTATGGGTAAGAGACAGTGCTAAAGCCGTGGGTTTCCGCGCTGCCTCTGTATGAATTCTATGTAGGCAGTTTGGCTGAACGGTCGTTTCGTGACGTCGTTCCAACAGGAGTGGCAGTTGCTCCACGTGTGAACGAGGTCTACTGTCGCAGAAAAGCGGGAGCGATCGATCGATGCTGTCAGGCGGTGGGTGGTGTGACCGTCGCTAGAGGTCCTTCAGCGTGAACCACCAGTCGTAAGCGTCGTAGTCTTCTTCCTCGGCCTCCTCGAGTCGGGCCTCGGCGTCGGCAACGTTGGAGGGCGGGGAGAGCAGTGCCTTGTCGCCGAAGTTCTCGTTTTCGGGCCAGTCAGCGGGCAGGGCGACACCTTCCTCGTCGGAGGTCTGGAGGGCCTCGAGCGAGCGCAGGACTTCGTCGATGTCGCGGCCGATCTCCATCGGGTAGTAGAGGATGAGACGAAGCTTGCCCTCGGGGTCGACGATGAATACCGACCGGACGGTTGCGGTACCCTGGCCGGGGTGGATCATGCCGAGCGCTTCGGCGACGTCGCCGCTCTCGTCGGCGATGATCGGGAAGCCGATGTCTTCGTCGAGTTCCTCGTCGATCCACTCGGTCCACTTGATGTGCGAGTGGACGCGGTCGACCGACAGGCCGATCAGTTTGGCGTCGAGGTCTGCGAACTCCTCGCGGCGCTGCTCGAACGAGACGAACTCGGTCGTACAGACCGGCGTGAAGTCACCCGGGTGGCTGAACAGGACGAACCACTCGCCCTCGTAGTCGTCGGGCAGCGACTTCGTCCCGTGGGTCGTCTCTACTTCGAGGTCCGGGAACCGGTCCCCGAGCAGTGGCATTCCAGCGGATTTATCGGTGTCGTCAACTTCTGTATCCGACATTGCATCCTTAGTTACGTGAGTACAAAGTATAGTTCTGTCTAAGCAAGAATTTTCTTCGGGTACTTTTGTGGCTGGCCCGGTATTAGCAATATTTTCTGTGGCAACTGTGAGGTATTTCGCTCGACTGTCGACCTCAGAAGGCTGTCGACCGGCGTTTGCCGACGTGAGATGCAGCTAGCCTCGCCCGTCGATTCGAGTGACTCGACACAAAAGCTGTCCCTACTTTCAGGCGTCCGCCGTATCTCGACTGCAATGTCGACAGTCGACAGAATCTGAGCGATGGCTTGCTGGCTTCGGACAGTGTGGCTCGTACTGTCGGACAACACGGTTCGAACCTCGGTCACACGGGAGACGCTGTCGCCAGCGGCGACAGCCGTCGAGACGCGATCGAGTAGTCACTGACTGTTGTCCAGTAGTATCAGAGCAGATTCGTCGAGGCGACGGCGACGTCGGGCCTTTTCTCGATCAGAAAAAACGGATCGCTTTTCATATCCCCAGCAGAACGAACGGTCATCAGTGAGTGAGGAGTGCGATCTCTCGGCGGTGCTCGCTATTCTCGACGACGAGTACGCACGGTCGATCCTCACCGAAACGAGCGTCGAACCCATGTCTGCCAGCACACTGAGCGAGCGGTGTGACGCGTCCTTGCCGACGATTTATCGGCGAATCGACCGGCTCAAGGAGTGTCAGCTCATCACTGAAGAGACCGAACTCGCACCGGACGGGAATCACTACAGCGTCTACAGCGCGAACCTCGATCGACTGGAGCTCTCCCTTGGGGACGGAGAGTTTGCGTTCGAACTATCGTATCGTGAACAAGACGTCGCCGACAAGTTCACTGACATGTGGGAGGGAATGCGATGAGCCAGGGCGTCGTCCGTCTCGACGAGGCCACGATGTTCGAGCTGTTGACCGTGGTAAGTCTCTTTCTCGTCGCTCTTCTCGGGACGATCATCGCCTACCAGGCGTACCGTGGCTATCGGCGAAACGACGCAACGTCGATGCTCTATCTCGCGATCGGGTTACTCTTGCTCACCCTGTGTCCGTTTCTGATCAACATCGCGATCACCACGCTTGTCGCTCCAGCTCGGGTCGTTATCGTCTTCCTCGAGAACGTGAGTCGGCTGCTCGGACTGCTCGTGATCATGTACTCGCTTTACGGCCGTCACTGACCTCGCGTTTCGTCTGTCGCGTCGCTCGTCGTCGCTCGTCGAATCGTAAAACCGGTTCCGAACCAGTTGCCGAATCACCGTCAGGTGGGCCGAACGTCGCGGGGACCAACCGCGTGTCGACTCTCGCGAGTGGACTCGCGAAATCGGGTAGCGACGGTGAACGGTCGTCGGGCAACGATGCCCGCGTTCGGAGACCGTTCGGGATTGTCAGAGGCAGGGAACGACCGGGCCACAGTGACCGTCGGTGCTCCCTGACTGTCCCGTCTCACCGGACTGTAATAATCTCGTGAGGGTAGTTTCTGAGTCTGAAAAGACGCTGTCGACCGCCCGATATGGAAACACGTCGCAATATACACCCCATCGTACCGGCAATCTGTACTCGAGTGCAAATCGTAGCGGAAACCAAAGGTGTATGTTGGTCTCGCCGCTTCAAGTGAAATAGGATGACTGATGTGAGCGTTATTGGGTGCGGAAACATGGGAGGAGCCCTCCTGAAGGGCCTCTCCAGGGCCGGAAATCACACGCTGACGGCGTGCGATCTGGACCCGGACGCGCTCGAGTCGGTAGCCGAGTACTGTACGACGACGACGTCGGACCCCGACGTCGCGGCGGAGGCTGACGTCGTGGTCGTCGCCGTCAAGCCCGACATCGTCGGCGCCGTCCTCGAGGACCTCGACCTGACGGCAGAGCAGACGCTGGTTTCGATCGCCGCGGGCGTCTCGACTGACTACCTCGAGGAGCGAACCGACGCGACGGTCGTTCGGGTCATGCCGAACCTCGCAGCCGAGACGGGTAACATGGCGGCGGCCGTAACCGAACACAGCGTCGACGACGACGTCAGGGAACTGCTGGACGACGTCGGCGAGTTCGTCGAGATCGACGAGGCGCAGATGGACGTCGCGACGGCGGTCAACGGCAGCGGCCCCGCGTTCGTGTTCTATCTCCTGGACGCGATGAAGCAGGCTGGCGTCGAGGGTGGCCTCGACGACGAACAGGCCGAGACGCTGGCGGCACAGACGTTCAAGGGGGCCGCCGAGACGGTGTTGCGGTCCGACGAGAGCGTCGACGATCTGATCGACGCAGTCTGTTCACCGAAGGGGACGACCATCGAAGGAATGGAAGTGCTGTGGGACAGCGACGTCGACGAGGTGATCGTCGACGCGGTAGCCGCCGCCGAAGAGCGTTCGAAGGAACTGTCGACCGACGTCGGGGCCGTCACGCATGAGTAAGACGACCGAAATCGAACCCGAGGAAGCCGAGAAGGCGAGACAGCTCGCGGCCGACGCCGAGCGCGTGATCGTCAAGGCCGGGACGAACTCACTGACCGACGACGAGTCGAACCTCGACGACGGGAAACTCGACAAACTCGTCGACGACATCGCCGACCTCCTCGAGCGGGACAAAGACGTGATACTCGTCTCCTCGGGGTCGATCGGTGCAGGCGTGGGACGGATCGGCTACACCGGCGAGACCGTCGAGGAATCGCAGGCGCTGTCGACCGTCGGCCAGAGTCACCTGATGCGACGCTACACGGAGAGTTTCGAACGCTACGACCAGAAGGTCGCTCAGCTCTTGCTTACCCAGCACGACCTCGAGAACCCCGAGCGCTTTACGAATCTCCGGAACACGATCGAGACGCTACTCGAGTGGGACGTCGTCCCGATCATCAACGAAAACGACGCCGTCGCGACCGAGGAGATCCAGATCGGCGACAACGACATGCTCTCGTCGTCGGTCGCCATCGGGATCGACGTCGACCTGCTGGTCACACTCACCGACGTCGGCGGGGTGTATACCGGGAATCCGAAAGAAGACCCCGAGGCGGAACGCATCGACGCCGTCGGTCGCAACTACGACAAGGTCCAGGCGATCATCGACGAAAGTTCGAGTTCCCAGTTCGGCGGCATCCAGACGAAAGTTCAGGGGGCACGCGACGCAAGCGAGCACGGCATTCCGGCGATTATCGCCAGATCGACCGAGGACGACATCCTCGAGAAAATCGCTGCTGCCAAACCTGTGGGAACCGTATTCGTCCCCATCAACGGTGTCATCGATGACTGAGAAAACGACGGAAACCAAAGTCGACGAGGCACAGACCGCAGCACTCGAGCTGGCGAAACTCGACGACGACGAACGAAGCGCAGCCTTGCACGCGATCGCCGACGCGATCGACGAGCGCCACGAGGAGATCCTCGAGGCCAACGAGAAAGACGTCACCGAGGGCCAGCGGATGCTCGAGGAAGGCGAGTACACCCAGGCGCTCGTCGATCGCCTGAAGCTCTCGGAGTCGAAACTCGAGAGCATCACCGAGATGGTCCGGAGCGTCGCTGCCCAGGAGGACCCGCTCGGGAAGACGCTCACCTCGCGACGGCTCGACGAGGACCTCGAACTGTACAAGATCGCCGTCCCGATCGGCGTCATCGGCACGGTCTTCGAGTCCCGACCCGACGCGTTAGTCCAGATCGCCGCGCTCAGTCTCAAGTCCGGCAACGCCGTCATTCTGAAAGGCGGCAGCGAGGCGAGCCACTCCAACCGGGTGCTCTACGAGATCATCCGGGACGCGACCGCCGAGATGCCCGACGGCTGGGCACAGCTCATCGAAGCGCGCGAGGACGTCAACGCCTTGCTCGAGATGGACGACTCGATCGACCTGCTCATGCCGCGGGGCAGTTCCGGGTTCGTCAGCTACATCCAGGACAACACGAGCATTCCCGTGCTCGGTCACACCGAGGGCGTATGCCACGTCTACGTCGACGACGACGCCGACCTCGAGATGGCAACCGAGATCGCCTACGACGCGAAGGTGCAGTATCCGGCGGTCTGTAACGCCGTCGAGACGCTGCTGGTCCACGAGGACGTCGCCGAGGCGTTCCTGCCCGAAATCGCCGCCCGCTACGAGGAGGCGGGCGTCGAGATGCGCGGCGACGAGGCCTCGCGGGGGATCGTCGAGATGGAGGCGGCGACCGAAGACGACTGGTCGACCGAGTACGGTGACCTGATCCTCTCGATCAAGGTCGTCGACTCGCTCGAGGCCGCCGTCGATCACGTCAACGAGTACGGCTCGAAGCACACGGAGTCGATCGTGACCGACGACGCCGACCGGGCCAGTACCTTCATGCGGAGCATCGACTCGGCGAGCGTCTTCCACAACGCCTCCACGCGCTTTAGCGACGGCTACCGGTTCGGCCTCGGCGCAGAAGTTGGCATCAGTACCGGGAAGATCCACGCCAGAGGACCCGTCGGCCTCGAGGGCCTGACGACCTACAAGTACCACCTCGAGGGTGACGGACAGCTCGTCGGGACGTACGCCGGCGAGGACGCCGAGCCCTTCCTCCACGAGGAGTTCGAGGGCGACTGGAACCCCGGCCACCTGTCCGACGAGTAACGACTGTCGACGGCGATCCGTCGAGCAACCAGTCGTCCTGGAGCGCCGTTCTGGCGTTCAAAGGTGTCTTCGCACCGGATTTAGCCGAACAGGTCGCCGAGTCCCTCGCCGGAGACCTCCTCTTCTTCCTCCGGTTCCTCTTCCTCCTCGGCTTCTTCCTCCGCCGCTTCTTCTTCTGCCTCCTCGGCTTCCGCTTCTGCGGGAGCGGCGGGCGCGCCCGCAGCCGGGACGGCGGCGGTCTCGATCGCCTCGTCGATGTCGACGTCCTCGAGTGCCGCGACGAGCGCCCTCACCCGCGCGTCCTCGACCTCGACGTCCGCCGCCTCGAGTATCTCGGTCACGTTCTCCTCGGTCACGTCTCGATCCGCCTCGTGTAAGACCATCGCTGCGTATACGTACTCCATAGTTCTTCGACCGAATCGATCCGGCGACGACGCGCTCTCGCGCGCCCAACCGCACGGTCGATCCGGCTCACCGTTCGTCTCCACCGGGGACGTACATAGACCTTCCAGTCCGATCGCCCGGCCGTCGACGTCGGGACTCGTCGTGCCCACGCGGAATCAGCACGTGCTACACACGACAACACTTACCAACTAGTTCGAGGACATGTCTATTGATGCCATATAGCATGGAGACTGCAACGGCAACAGACCTGGCCGAACGAATCCGACGGCGGGACCTCTCCCCGGTCGACGTTGTCGACGCGACGCTCGAGCGCATCGACGACCGCGACGATCTGAACGCGTTCGTGACCGTCCTCGAGGACGACGCCCGAGAGCGCGCTCGAGAACTCGAGGCGGAACTCGACGATGGCGGGCCGGTCGGTCCCCTCCACGGCGTGCCGATCGCGATCAAGGACCTCTTCGATTTCAAGGCGGGCGTGCGAAACACGATGGGGTCCGTCCCGTTCGCGGACTTCGTCCCCGAGCAGTCGGCGACGTACGTCGAACGGCTAGAAGCGGCCGGCGCGATCGTCGTCGGGAAGACCAACACGCCCGAAATGGGCCACAAGGGGATCACGGACAACGAGGTCGTCGGCCCGACGAGCACCCCGTTCGACCTCGATCGCAACGCTGGCGGCTCCTCCGGCGGCTCGGCCGCGGCAGTCGCCGACGGGATGGTACCGATCGCACAGGGGTCGGACGGCGGCGGCTCGATCCGAATTCCGGCGTCCTTTTGCGGTGTGTACGGATTCAAGGCGTCGTTCGGTCGAGTCGCCCAGGCGATTCGACCCGACGCCTTTCTTTCGCATACGCCGTTCATCCACGCCGGCCCGCTCACGCGCACCGTCGAAGATGCGGCGCTGATGCTCGAGGCCATGGTTGGACCCCATCCGCGGGATCCACTGAGCATCCCCGACGAGGGGACCGACTTCCGGGGCGCGGTCACGCGCGGCATCGACGACTTCGAGATCGCGTACAGTCCCGACTTCGACGTCTTCCCGATCGACGATCGGGTGCGAGACGTCGTCGACGACGCCGTGAGCGACCTCGAGGCGACCGGTGCGAACGTCGACGAGGTCGAACTCGGACTCGAGGTCGATCACCGCGAACTCGCCGACCTGTGGCTGCGAGAGATCGGCTCGCTGTATCACTCGGCCGTCGAGGGGTTCAAAGCCGACGGCATGGACCTCCTCGCCGACCATCGCGACGAGTTGACGCGCGAGTTCGCGTCACTCCTGGAGGACACGGCCGATTTGACGATGCTCGATCTCAAACGCGACGATCACGTCCGGACTCGTATTTACGATCACGTCCAGGACGTCTTCGCGGAGTACGACCTGCTCGTCACCCCGACGCTCGCGGTGCCGCCCGTCGAGAACGCGGGTCCTGACGAGGGGAGTACGCTCGGTCCGACGGAGATCGACGGGGAAGACGTCGAGCCGCTGATCGGCTGGTGTCTCACGCATCCGATCAACTTCACCGGCCACCCCGCCGCGTCGGTCCCGGCCGGGCTGACGTCCGACGGGCTTCCGGTCGGCCTCCAGCTCGTCGGTGACCGGTTCGCTGACGAGGACGTGTTCGCGGCCAGTGGTGCCATCGAACGCGTTCGTCCCTGGGCGGAGACGTACCCGCCGCGATGACCGAACGCGTACACGCCGGCCGACCGTCGGTACTGTAGTGATATCTGGTACCAGCACCCACATACTTATGCGACGTCGCGTCGATCTGTCAACCCTGTGAGCCACGATGACAACTGAAACAACCCTGGAACACCACCTCGAGGCGTTCGGCGAACAGGACCTCTCGGCGGTTATGGAAGACTACACCGACGAATCGACGATCGTGACCAATCAGGGCGTCTTCCGCGGACTCGAGGAGATCGAAGGGCTATTCGAGAACCTGTTCGCGGAGTTCTCCCAGTCCGGAACGACGATGTCCATCGACGAACAGCTCGTCGAAGGCGAATTCGGCTACATCGTCTGGAACGCCGAAACGCCGGAGAACGTCTACGAGTTCGCGACCGACACGTTCCACATTCCCGACGACGAGATCGTCTTTCAGACGTTCGCCGCAGACATCACGCCGAAGTAGCTACCGACGGCAGAAGCGATGTACCTGCCGGTTACTGCTCGTTCGAATCCCCTGTGGGGGTTTGTCCGTCTCGTTTCGGTGATGGCGTCGCAGGACTCCGAAAACTCGAGGTGGGTGTGAAACAGCCTGGTCTACCTATTGCACCTATTCTATCTATTTTATCTATTATATCTATTATATCTTGGTTGTCGCAGGACGCCCACAAATCCAGGACGGGATCGAAACGGCTGCTGAAGTCCGTTCGTCGGGATTTCCGGCTGGAAGAATCGGCCGCGTACGATGATAGACGAGTCGACAGTTGGTCTCGCGTCGATGTAGTCACCAGAGACGCCAGGACCGATGTCCGCGCACTCGGATCACGCGACCGGCTCGGCCTCGAGGTCGCTCGAGAGAGCTCCGGTCTCGTGGCCCTCAAAAGAGCACGAGCGCTCGTTTGGAGCTCTCGAGGTCGACGGTTCCGCTCGGTGATGGACGCCGAAACGTCTCGAACGGCCTGAGCCCGGAGTGATTCACGCGGTCACTTCGTCTGCGGCGAAGTGCTCGCGGAGTTTGTCTTCGTCTTCCGGTGAAAGATTCGTCTCCAGGAGTTCGGGACTGTAGGGTTCGAGTTCGTCGATGACGCGGTCCCGCTGGACGTCACTCACGAGCATGAACAGCGCAGACTCACCCGGGTCGATCGTCTCGCCGACTTCTTTGATGAACGAATCGTCGATACCGATGTCGGCGAACTTCCCACCCAACGCGCCGGACACTGCGCCGACTGCCATCCCCAGCACAGGTGCAAGGAAGATTAGCCCGATGAGCAGGCCCCAGAACGCACCGCCGAGGGCGCCCGTACCGACGAGACTCTGTGCCTGTTTCACGTTCGTTTTGCCCTCCTCGTCTCGGACCACGACGGCGGCGTCGTCCATCGTGATTAACTCCTGTTTTTGCAATTCGAAGAGCTTGTCCCGCACCTCGAGTGCGCCGGACTGATTATCGAACGCCAGTACGATGAGTTTCTTCATTGGCATCTCCACGAAAATGCCCACCGAGGACTGAAAAGTAGCTTTCTGGTACTGACGGCGAATGTCGTGCCAGTTGATATATAAAATTCTATATAATTGCGTGAACCGCCTCGGGATCAAGCCCCGAGACACTCGGCCTGCTTTTTCTGTAGATCGACTCGTGAAGCACAAAAATGAATTCGGAAGCAGCGGCCTGCCGCCCCATCCGACGCGCTAGAACGTGACGATTCACTCGGCGAAGAACGAGCCATGATTTACAATCGAGCCGCCCGATATCACGGATATGAGCCCCTCTCCTCGCCTTCCGGATGCGTTGACCGTCAGCCGATTTCTCGCCGGACTCGCCGTCGTGCTGGCTACCCTGGCGGCTATCGTCCTCCTGGTTCCTCGCCCGCTGGCTGACGCGTTCTTCGCGGCGTGGGTGCTCTTCGCCGTCGTCCTCGCTGTGGTCGGGGCGCTTGGCGCATGGACACGCCGGACCGCTCTCGTATGGGTTACAGCGCTACTACTCGCTGGACTGTCCATCGTCGGGATGTGGTCGCTCGGCCCCTTCGTCGCCCCGGCTTCGCTCGCGCTGCTCGGAGCTGCAGTTGCGTCACTTTGGACGGCTCCCCGACCGGGAGTACACGAGGCGATTCTCGACAACCCGCCGTCCGTGTTGGAAGCCGTGCTCAAAACGCTGGCAGGTGTGGTCCTCGTGGTGGTGGGTATCGGACTCGTCTACGATGGGGCGATCGTCAGGGAGCTATTCGCGAGAGGTTGTTCCAGCGAAACGCTTTCCTGTATGCTCGCAGCGACCCGGTGGGATGCTGTTGGCCTCTCACTGCTCGGGTTGGCAGGGATCGGAAGCGGCGGCTGGTTGGTCTGGAAGCAGGTGGCTATCGGCCGGGTGCTCGCGTCGAACGTGGCCGGATCGGCTTTCCGGGAGTGATCGACCTGTTGCCGCACAACTCCTCGATGACGTTTCGTGTGTGGAAACAGGAAGCCACTGCCTCATAGAACGAGCGGCGCTAGCCGCGAGTGAGTAGGCAGAGGTAGGTCACGACGACCGCTCCGCTCTCCAGCGATCGATGACGTCGGCGATCGGTTCCTCGGGTTTCACGCCGCCAGTGTTCGCCGCAAGTCCCGTCGTTTCGAGCATCTGCACAACCTCGGAATCTGCCCCCGCAAAACGGAGGTCGATTCCGCGTGAGTCGAGTTTCTGTTGCAGTTCCTCCAACATCTGTGCGGCCTCGAAGTCGACCGTTGGCGACGATGTGAGATCGAAGACGACCAGTTCGACGTCGGCGTCGCGTTTTGCGAGCCGATCGAGGAGGTCGGTCCGAACCGTTTCCGCGTTCGCGTAGAACAGCTCGGCTTCGACACGGTAGACGAACGCGTCACTGCTGGTCGTCGCCGCCGGGTACAGGTCGAGAGCGACGAAATGGTCCGTCCCGCCGATTTGACCGAGTTCGTGTGTCGACGGACGGCTGACTCGAGAAATCGCGACCAGCAACGAGAGGACGACGCCGACGAAGACACCCCAGAGCATCCCGACCGTGAGGACTCCGAGCAGGGCCGACATCGCGATGGCGAACTCGCTCTTGCTCACGTGGTACAGTTGGCGGAGTGCGCTCGTGTCGATAAGGCCCGTGACGGCGACGATAACGATCGCTGCGAGAATCGTTTCTGGGAGATTCGTGAACACGCCGGTGAGAAAGAGCAAGACGACGACGAGAACGAGCGCGACGACGGCGTTCGTGAGTTGAGTCTTGCCGCCGACGGCGTCGTTGAGTGCCGACCGAGACATGCTGCCACCGACAGCGAATCCGCCACCGAGACCAGCAGCGAGGTTGGCGACGCCATCGGCCAGCAGCTCCTGATTCGCATCGGTTCGATAGTCGTGGCGTCTGGCGAACGTCTCGACTGCACCGATACCCTGGACGTACGAGAGAAGGAACAACGCGGCGGCGACGGGGACGAGAGAAGCCAGTGTCGAAATACTGGGAATCGCCGGAACCGTCAACGTGGGGAGACCGCTCGGAATCGACCCGACGATGTCGACACCGCGGGCCTGGAGATTCGTAATCGACATGAGCACGATCGAGAGAACGACGACGACGAGTGCGTTCGGTGCACGTGGCAAGTACCGTTCTCCGAGCACGAGCAACACGATGCCAGCACCGCCGACGGCCAGCGTCTCGGGGTTCGTCTCAGCAAAATGGGTTCCGACGTACCATATTCGCCCGAAGAACGTTTGTCCGAAGAAGGTGTCCGACGTGCTGCTCTCGATGCCGAACAGTTTCCCAAGTTGCGTTGACATTATATACAGCGCCGCTCCGGCGGAAAACCCCGTAAGCACCGATCCCGAGATGAAGTGGACGAGAAATCCTAACCGAAATGCCCACGCGATAACTGCGAAGACACCGACGAGGATCGTCGTCACGATGACAAGTGACGCGTACGAGGCGGTGTTCCCGCCAGCGACTGCCCCGACACCACTCTCGAGCAGGATCGCCAGCGCCGAGGTCGGTCCGACGATGACTTGCCGAGAAGTGCCAAGAAAAAAGTAGACGGTGACGGCCAGCAACCCGGCGTACAAACCGGTCTCCGGTGGCAAGTTCGCCAGCGACGCGTACGCCAACCCCTCGGGAACGACTGACGCTGCGACGGTGATTCCCGCGACGACGTCCAGACGGAGCCACGACGTGTCGTACCGCGGAAGCCACTTCAGCACCGGCAGAACCGACGAAAATCGTCGGCTGATTCGTTCTTTGAGGCGTTCTGTTGACATCGAAATTCACCACCTGGTCGTGGTAACTATCGCTGTTGGTGGGTGTTGCTGTTGGTGGGTGTTCTGGCCTGGGACGTCTCCGTGGGCGCTGGCACTATCGGCGCTCATCGCCAGTAATCCGGCGACGCCCGTCCCTCGAAGCACGGATCGGCGTGTTGCCTGCCGGCAATTCCGATTCAGCAGTCGTGTCATGTGTCTCATCACATGCGCTCGTACTTTTTGAGTGTCCAGCGCCAACCGTTGGGTCCGACTCGAACAACCGTACATTACCGTCTCATTTGACCTCCTCCCCCGCGTGAACGCGGTGGAATCCCGAGCGTTGGGATATTAGGGTTTGCGCGTCACTCGGCGGTTGCTCGCGGTTGGAATCCGTAAGTCCGGCTGAAGTGAATGACGCGAGGCTGGGCCAAACAGCCGTTACCGCTATCCCCGAGTGGGGGAGTCACGGTTAGCGTTTCCTGTCTGATGTTATCGGCTCCATTCACGTCGCCATGCGCGACGACGCCACAACGGTCGCACTTCCACAGGCCACGCTCAACACGACTATCCCGGTCTTTGTGGCCACAGACACTACACGACGACGACGTACCGCGTTCGTCCGGCATCTCCACCGCAATTCCACGCTCACGGGCTTTGTAGTCGATGAGGTTCAGCAGCCGCTTGTACGCCCAGTTATCGAGCCGCTTGTTGCCGTGCCTGCCCCAATCATCGTCATCAACACCGCTCGGGTCACCGACAACAAGTGTGCCTACGTCGTGGTTGACGCATCGTTCGACGATGTCTTTCGACAGGGCGTGCAGGAAGTGGTCTTTCCGCCGGGCACGCTTTTCACGCGCCCACTGTGCCTTCTGACTGGGGCCGTGGTCACCTGCAGTCTGGTATTCTGCCTGCTGGAAGTAGTGCTTGTCTTCACGCAACGTGTTGCCTGGATAGAGCAGGGCGTCGTCAGGGAACGCGACGGCGGCAGGATTACAAATACCAAGGTCGACACCTGCCGTGTTCTCGCCGGGTGACGCTGCGTTGATTTCCACTTCACAGACGACGTGCAACTCCCATCGGCCTTTTGCAGTGGTGTAGACAGCACGCACTTGTCGAATGTTCTCCACTTCGACTTCTGGTGGAGCCTGGTACTCACAGAGGATGAAGTCGCGTCCGTCTTTGTGGTTTTTGCCTTTGCTCAGGCGGATTCGGTCGTGTTTCGTGTCGTGGCGGATGCCGTTCTTCTTCCACGTCACCGTCGAGCGCGGATGTTCTTCGTGGACTCTGTTGCCGTCGTCGTCGTAGTAGTTCTGTTTGCGGTAGCCCGGTGGGTTGTCCCGGTCGTCGTCGGAGCCGAACCACGAACTGAACGCTCCAGAAAGTTCTTCTAAAACGTTCTGGCTGGACTGGCTATGCAGTCCCGTGTATTTGGGGTGGGTTTTCAGCTCGCGTTTGAGTTCGTTTTCGTCGGGGATTGTGCCGGTTTCGTCCCACTGTTGGCGGGCGTAGTAGTTCGCAACGTTCAAGAGTTTGGATGCTGACCATCCGTGTCTATCAAGCGCATCAGCCACTTGCGAGTGGTTCTGGATGCGGCAGACGTAGGTACGGCGTGTCGTCAACATCCGGTGCTTGTTGTTATGAAATCGTGTTATTTAATAGCTATGGCCATTGGTCTTTAGCTAAGCCTCAGCAGCCGGTTGGATGGTAGTAGCGAGCTGTTCTTGCAGGATTGGTCGTTGCCTGTGGATCTTCTGAGCGTCTTCGATCAGTCGTTGTAGCAGTGGCGGCGGTGAGTAGGCGAGATACTCTCTCAGTTCGCGGAGGATGAGCTGGGCGTGCGACCGAAAGGTCGCCGCCCAGCGTTCCGGCGGAAACACGATCCCATCATCAGCGTGCTCTATGACCAGACCGAGTAAATCACGACTCACGACCAAGGATAACAACGCTGCGTACAGCAGAATCTCTACGATGTGCTTCTTCGTCGTGTCGAACTCGTCCAGTTCGTACTGCGTCTTCAGTTCACGGAACAACAGCTCTACTTCCCATCTACATCGGTAGATCGTCGCTAGATCGGCCGGGAGAAACTCTTCCCGAGAAAGGTTCGTGATGTACAGATGGTAGTCGTCGGCGTCCTCGTTGCGGACGCCGACGACGCGGAACCGTTTCGTATCACGTGACTGCGTGCCCGCGTACTCTCGTCGGTCAAACTCGACCTCGACTTCCACGTCGATGTACTTCCGGGAGAGATCATCCACGATGTCGAAGATCTTCTCGCCTTCTAAGGGAATGGCGCGGCCGCGCCATTCCCGTAATTCCTCCGTTACAACCGGGTTCGCGCTCTTTTTCAGTCGGCTCACGAAGTAGCCGTCGTTCTCGTCGATCAACGCGAACCGCCGGTACTTGAAATAGGCGAGGTCGAAGATCGCTAGCCGTCCTTCCAGCCACGATCCTGTGTTAAACAACGTGCTGTCGTGCGTTTTCTCGTCTGTGACGTTGAAATGTTCGACTGTCTGGTCAGTGACGTTGTGGAGCAGGTGGAGCTTCGCTCCAGCCTGCTCCTCGTGACGTGCTTTGTACGCTTCAGAGAGCAACTCGTGCAACCGCAGGACGGTTCCATCAGCGATCATCACGTCTCGAAACCGGTCGAACTCATCAGAGACGGTGTGAGGGACAGCGACCTCGTCGAACCCGTATTCGACGAGGTCGCGGAGGTACTCTGCGAGCGTCGGAGTCAACCGCTGGTAGAAGCCGCCCGGAGAAAGTGACTCGTCAGCGGTAGAGTTGTAGGTACGTCTGAAGGCCGCAAGCGTTCGGCTTTCGCCTGCGGCGAAGCCGAACGCAAACGACCAGACAAGTGGCGGGAGCTGAAGCTTCCCCTCGCGCTCGACCACGCCGACGGCATCGGCGTGGTCTTCGAGCGCTTCAGAGGGAAGGAGGTTAGTGAGACGGCGTTCAATGTGACGTGAGGAGGTTTCGGTGTGCACAGCTGTCACCTCCTCATTCCTTCCGAAAAGCAACTCCGATAAGCCGCCGCTGTCATGCGGTTCTTGGCTTAGCTAAAGACGGATGTAGCTATGGCATATCCTGCCGTGGTGTAACTGGTGGATTGTTCGTCGGAGTGTCGGCTTCATCACCCGCCTGTTCATACTGTCAGCCAAAAATACCTCAAAGAAGAATACGTTACTCCGATATGACCTCTCTCGACAACGTCTCTACCGAAGACCTCCGCCAGGTCTTGGCGGAGGTCGAGGGAAAAAAGCCGTCACAACGGCTCATGGCGGCGATCAATTACCTTGAAGAAGACGGTGCAACGCTACAAGAGGTCGCTGAACGCTATGGATACACTGCTGGCTGGCTCTCGCGGTGGCTTGATCGACTCGAACGGCTCGCCGACGAGCCGTTCGAGGAGGTCGTCTACGACGAGCACCGTTCAGGAAGGCCCTCAAAACTCTCCGACAAAGAGCATGAACAGTTCGTTGAAGCGCTTCACAAGTCTCCAGAGGAAGTTGGACTTGACGCGCCTGCGTGGTCCGTTCCACTAGCTCGTCACTATCTCGCCGAGGAATTCGACGTTGAGTACAGTGAGCGTCACGTTCGACGATTGATGACCGAGGCCGGGCTGTCCTGGAAGACAGCCCGGCCGGAGTTTCACAAATCCGATGAGAGAGCACAGGAAGCATGGCAAGACGGGTTCAAAAAAAGCGCGACAACCTGGACGACGAATACACGATCTTAGCCATTGATCAGACGCGACAGGTTCTCTCGACACTGATTCACGCATGGTTTCCCAAGGGTGAGCGCCCGTCACCGGGAGTGACGGGCGCGTGGGACAGCATCAAACTTCTCGGTGCAGTCAGCGATACTGATGAGACGTTCTTTCTCCCCTGCGAGGAGAACTTCAACAGCGACACGACGATTCGTCTTCTGGACGCTCTCCAGACCGAGTTCGGCGAGAAAATCTGCGTTGTCCTCGACAACGCCTCGTATTTCACGGCGAACAGAGTCCAAGAGTTCGTTGAAGGTACTCCGATCGAACTGTGTTACCTTCCGCGGGGTTCACCAGAGCTGAACCCCGCGGAAGAGTGCTGGCGACAACTCGATCAATCACTCGGCAACCGCCTATTCGAAACGCTTGACGAACTTCGTGATGCTGCTCTCTGTGCACTGGACGAGATCAACGTGCCAGATGTCTTTACGTACTTATGTCCGTGAGTATCAGCCACGATAATTTTCGAGTGTATCGACCGGTGCGATCACGATTCCGTCGTTCGTCTCGTGTATCGAGACGTCGATTCCATACACATCACGGATATCTTTCGCTGTGAGTTCACTGGGTGGCCCCTGTGTATGGACGCCTCCCTCACCGAGCAGGACGATCCAGTCACTGTATCGAACTGCGAGCGTCAGATCGTGCATCGCGTGAAGGATGGCGAGCCCATCCGGTGCCTCTTTCCGCAGAAGCGAAAGGACTTCGACCTCGTGACGGATGTCGAGGTTACTCGTCGGCTCGTCCAAGACCAGGGCCCGCGGTTCCTGGGCGAGCACCCGTGCAAGAATCACCTTCTGATGTTGCCCACCGCTGAGTGAATTGACGTCTCGCATCGCTAAGTCGGCGAGATCTAATCGATTCAGCAGTGTTGCGACGACTTGCCGGTCACGGGTGCGTGGGCGGGCCCCGAAGTGTGGTTTCCGTCCCATAAGCACTGTCTGGAACACCGTCCGTGGGAAGTTCGTCGGTTCGCTCTGTGGCACGTATCCGACGTTGCGCGCGAGTGCATCACGGTCGAACGAACGGACCGGACGGTCGCCGATCGTCACTTCACCAGCGAGCGGGTCGAGGAGCCCAACTGCACATTTGAGGAGTGTGCTTTTGCCGACGCCGTTCGGGCCCAACAACCCAACGACGTCACCGGCGTGGACATCTACCGACACGTCGGAGATCACCTCCGCGCCATCGTATCCTGCGGCAACAGTATCGTATGATATCGTCGGTGTGGCCGACGAATCAGCTTGTTTTCGGATCACCAGTACTCCCTCCCTCGGAGAATCAAGTAGAGAAACAGGGGGACACCGACGAACGACGTGACGATACCGACTGGAAGAACGATCGGCGAGATGACGGTCCGTGCGATGGTGTCTGCAGAAAGAAGAAGTGCTCCTCCAGCGACCGTCGACGCCGGGATGAGCGTTCGCTCTTCACCGCCGATAACTCGTCTGATGATATGCGGTACGACCAGACCGACGAAACCGATTATCCCGAACATCGCAACGACGACGGCCGTAACGAACGAAGCGAAAACCATCCCGGCCAGACGGGTCCGCTGGACTGGGACGCCGAGACTGCGAGCCGTTTCGTCGCCCGCGTTCAATACTGTGTACGCCCACGCACGCTGCGTGAAGTATCCGGTCACGAGAATTACGGTGATCCAGAGCAGCAAGTTAAACTGCCACGTTGCCCCACTTACATCGCCAAATTTCCAGTAGACGAGTGCTGCGAGTTCAGTGTTCGTGGCGAAATACTCGAGACTGGTCGTCCCTGCTGTGAATAGCGAGGCGAGTGCGATCCCTGTCAGGATCAGTGTTTCAGGCGTTGCGCGCTTGTACTTCGCAACGAGGTAAATTGCCCCTGTTGACGTGAGTGCGCCGACGAACGCCAGCACAGAGGTAAGATACGGGTCCACGACCGAAAGGATCGGTCCGCTCCCGCTGGTCGTCCCCGTTCCAAGCACGACGATCGAAAAGGCGGCCCCGAAGGCCGCCCCCTGGGAAATGCCGAGTGTATACGGCGAGGCGAGCGGGTTTCGAAGGACGCTCTGAAGAACCGTCCCTGCCACGGCCAACCCGGCCCCAGCACCGACCGCAGCAACGATTCGCGGAAGCCGAATATTCCACACGACTTGATATTCCACTCCCCGCTCTTGTCCGGAGAGGACAGAGAGAAATTCGGAGATCGAGATCTCGATCGGCCCCGTGATGGTAGCGTACACCCACACAGAGACGAGGATGGCGATCACGCCGGTGATAACGGTGAGTTTCTCTCGGTGTCGTTTTTGATGCTGGTCTAGCAGCTTTGATCGGGCGAGATCGTCGTCATCCGGATTCCCATCCGAAACGTCGACAGACCACCCCTCCGTCGATGTACCACCATCTCCCTGTGCAGGTGACTTCCCTTGCATCTGTCGGCAGTTATCCCTCGAGTCGGCTGAAGCCCTGGCCGTATGTTTCAGCTAGCTGTTCGTATACGGGAGCCCCGACGAACGTTTCGTAGATTCTGTCAGCCCTGGCAACCGGATCGACGTCACTGAACCGGTCCGGGTACAGTACACTACCAACGTAGTATGCGTTAGCAAGTGTCGTTCCAAAGTTGATGGAGTATTCTCGAACTGGGAATAGTGTATACACGTCACCGTTCTCGATCGCGGTAACTGACTCGTACTGTGGTTCCGAGAGTTCGTCGTAGGCTACCGTCCCCATATCGACGAACAGATAGCTCGGATCCTGGTCGATAATTTCTTCGGGGTCGATATCGATACGGGCGGCCCCCTTCGTTTCCGTGAGTGGCCCCGTTAGAGTACTGGCGACGTTGTTCGCGTTCACAAACGTGAACGGGGTGTACAGCGGTTGCGTACGTGTGAGCCCGTGATTTCCGCGGCCAAGATAGCCGACGTACGTGGACAGACGCTCCTCCTCGGGAATATCACGGGTTCGTTCGTCGAGATCGTTGATCACGTCAGTCGTGTACGTTCGCAGTTCAGAGGCCGCATCGCTCCGGCCAGTGATCGTCCCGAGCAGATCTAATGAATCGAAGAAGAGTGATCGGTGCTCTTCGTTAATATCTCCTGGCTGAATAACGACGACGGGAATGCCTGTCTGACTCTGTAAGGTATTCGCGTCACCTTCGTCGGCCCACGCCCAGAAGATCACGTCTGGGTTCTGTTGTAGAAGCAACTCCGCATCGGGGCTGTTTCGGGATCCTACTGATGGTAATTCGGAGAGTGACGGGTTGGCGTGGATATACGGACGAAATGGCCGCTTCTCGTTTGTCGTCTCGATCTCTTCGACGCCGACGACGTCGTCCTCCGCCCCGATATACGTAAGCAGTCGGAGTGCCCCGGACCCGACACCGATCACACTCTCGACCGAACTGGGAACTTCGACCGTACGACCGACCAGATCCTCGATGGTCTGGGTCGAAGTGGATTCTGTGGTCGTCCCCGTCGAGTCTGATGACTCCGTCGTCTCCGTCGGGTCTGATGACTCTGGAGTGTTCTCGTTGCACCCTGCGAACGTCGTGATGCCCCCAGCTGCCACCGCCATCTGGATAAATCGTCTTCGAGAACGATGTTTCGACATAGATACATTGATTTATAATTGTAGGCAATAAAACTTCTTGTGACTGTACATAGACAGCGTGGATCGAACCCCGTAATTTCGGAGTCGACGATTCTCGTCGGAATCGACGATACAGATACACTCGAGAGCGAGTATGGGACTGGGAAAATTAGCCGGCTTCTCGGGGATCACCTCGACGAACGGATCTCGAATCTTCGATGGGTCGGTAGCGTACGCCAACAGTTACTCCTCGACCCACGAGTCCCCTATACGACCCACAATAGCTCTGCTACCCTCGTCTGCGAAGGTCCGAAGACAGTCCCACGCCACACTATCGTCGAAATCGCGTCGAACTTCATCGAAGAGATCGCAGCAGACGGGTCCGATCCCGGGATCTGTGTCGGTCGTACGTTCGAAGTTAACAAAGCGGTACAGGACTTTGGAATCACTGCAGGGAATGAACTGGTCGAAGAGCAACAGGCGTACGATCTGGCTGATGAATCGGGTCTCTTTCTCGAGGAGTATGGCGGTACCGGAGAAGGCGTTATCGGTGCACTGGCAGGCGTCGGTCGTACCGCTAGCCGAGAATATGGGCGGTTCATCGAGTACGGGAAGATCCGCACCTACAGCGGAACTGTAACAGTGACACAACTTCGATCGGATGGAATTGACGTCCAGAGTCCCGCGGGAGCCGAGATCGAAACCGGT
This sequence comes from Natribaculum luteum, assembly GCF_023008545.1. Classification (NCBI taxonomy): domain Archaea; kingdom Methanobacteriati; phylum Methanobacteriota; class Halobacteria; order Halobacteriales; family Natrialbaceae; genus Natribaculum; species Natribaculum luteum. The sequence continues at coordinate 646,263 of NZ_CP095398.1, forward strand.
GATGTAGTGACGGCGGAGTGGGTACGTCCACTCCTCCGTGGAGGACGTCCCGTACTCGAGGTCGACGAGAGATCGGACGGCCTGTATCGTCCCACGAACGTCGACAGGTGAGACCTGAATCGGTACTCTTCCAGCTGCAAATCAATTAGGGAATCAAACTTTTCACTCTATGATGGTTTCAATACATTAATAAATAAATATATTGGTATATAATAAAGGTACGTGAACAGGGGTATTTTGCATTCACGTCGTTCTATAATAGATCCTGGCCAATATAATGTGGTATGCTGACGTGGTCCAAACTATTGCTTTTCTACGGTGGTATGTGTTTAGCCCGAGCTGATTTCGGTACTGTCTCGTAGGAAGCGTTCAACGGACGCGACATGAACAGGCAGCAGACATCGGATACGACTCTCAGGGATGGGCTCCGCAGCGGAGCCCATCCCGTTGCCTCTGCTGTCATAACTGGTTGGTGGAGTCTGTGAACGCAGACGATTTCACCAAAGAAGAGTTATTTTCTCGGTTGCTTCAGCTTGAGCAGCGGGTCGAAGAACTTGAACAAGAAAACAAGCGGAAGGACAAGAAGATCGATCAGTTGCAAGAGCAACTTGACCAGAAGGACGAGCGGATAGAAGAACTCGAAACACGTCTTCGCAAATACGAAAATCCGCATACACCGCCCAGTAAGCGACGGTCGGGGACTGACGAGTCCCCGACCTCGCAGGACGACGAAGACGAGAATGTTCGAACCGACGGCGGCACTCCTGGACGGAAGGACGGCCATGATCCAGAGTGGCGTGTAACAGCTGGTCCCGACAAAGAGATCGAAGTCACCCGTGACTGTTGTCCCGAATGTGGCGAACACTTCGACGAGTCGGTGGGCGTCAGCCCCCGACTCGTCGAGGAGGTTCCTGATCCGCAGCCTCCTGAAGTCACCCAGTACAATCGCCACTGCTACCAGTGCGACTCTTGTGGAACAGAAACTGTTGCTAAACACCCCGACTGCCCCGATGAGGGGCAGTTCGGGGTGAACGTCATCTCCCAAGCAGCACTTTCTCGGTACGATCACCGCCTTCCCTACCGGAAAATCGCTGATCGCTTCGAGCAACTGCACGGGTTAGAACTCTCAGGCGCGTCCGCATGGCACGCGACCGAGCGCGCTGCGCGCGCCGGTCGCTGCGAATACGAACAGATTCGAAGACAGATTCAGCAAGCAGAGATCGTTCACGTCGACGAAACTGGTATCAAACGCGAGGGTGAGCAAGCATGGATCTGGACGTTTCGGACGGGAGAGCACACGCTGTACGCCGTAAGAGAGAGTCGTGGGAGCGATGTCCCCGCGGAAGTCCTCGGCGAGGACTTCGCGGGAACGGTCATCTGCGATGGGTGGACGGCGTATCCAGCGTTCACAAGTAACCTTCAGCGGTGCTGGGCACATCTTCTCCGGGAAGCCGAGGACGTTGCTAGTGACCACGAGGAGGCAGAGCCGGTTCACCGGTATCTCAAACAGATGTTCGTCGGTCTCCAGTCGTGGCTGGAGACCGACCCGAGTCCTCGTGAGAGAGCACAGATGCACCGATCATGCCAGAACGGGCTTAGATCGCTCGTTGAGCGGTCAGTAACCGACGAGGCAGTGGCAACACTACTCGGGAAGATCGAAGGAGGGATCGACCACTGGCTCACCTTCGTCGGTGAGCCAGAGGTCTCCCAGACGAACAACGCAGCTGAGAACGCACTTCGTGAACCAGTCGTTCTCCGGAAAATCATCGGGACACTCCGTAACGATCGAGGTATGTTCGTTCACGAGACGATCTTGTCCCTGCTGGCGACATGGCGCCAGCAGGGACGCAATCCATACGAAGAACTTCGCCGAGTCGTCAACAACAATGAGATGCTCTCACGGGATCACGCTGTGCCGGCTGTCGAGACTTCGGGGTAAACTCATACCTACGGTGCAAACGTCGTCGTATGGCTAGGAATTGCGTTGCTGTACGTCCATTATTTCCATGAATCGGATGAGACCATAGTAGGGAACGCTCGAGAGAGATCCAGCTCCGAGGGAGGTATCGACCATGGTTGAGACGATAATATATGTGGAGTTTGTCCTCTATCTTGCAGCTCTACTTATTATCGGCGTATACGGTGGGCGACTCACCAAAACAGCACCAGATTACTTGCTTGGCGGCAGAAAGCTGAATCTCTTCAGCGGAGCACTAAGTGAACAGGCCAGTTTATGGAGTGGCTGGTTGGTTATTGGCTTTCCTGCGCTAATATATGCGAACGGCGTCTCGTCATTATGGTGGATGGTCTGGCAAATTCCACTGGGAATTGTCACATGGGGAATTTTGGCGAAGCGGATTGGCAGATATTCACGCGTCCTAGACTCATTGACCATTCCTGGGTTTCTATCCGCAAGGTACGGGGATAGCCGCCATTTAATCCGATTAACAAGTACACTGGTTATCGTGATTTTCATGTCAGGCTACATTGCAGGCCAGTTACTCGCCGCCGCAAGCGCGATTTCTGTCGGATTCGATCTCTCCTATGATTTAGGGTTCGTGATTGCCCTCGGCGTCGTTGTTATTTACACCGTCATGGGCGGGTTCACAGCCTCGTCGTATACGGACGTACTTCAGGCCCTGTTGATGACTGCATTTGCTCTCATCGTCCCTGTAGCAGTACTGGTAGTCGTCGGTGGTCCAAACGAACTGATGACCCAGTTCAATAATGCTGCAAGCGATAATATGACCTCCTTCACCGGTGGACGTTCCCCTTATGAGTTCCTCATTTTCTCAACGATCGCAGTTATCGCACTAGGAGGACTGGGACAGCCCCACGGTGTTGTTCGATACATGGGGATGAAGCGACCTTCAAAAGCAGGACTTGCGATGGTCGTTGCAATCGTGTTTATGCTGATCGCCCTAATTGGAATTCCAATCATCTCCCTTGGTGCTGTCGTTATGCTGCCAGGGATAGAGAATCAGGACCTGGTCGCCCCGATGATGATTCTCGAAACGTTGCCACCGTGGCTCGCTGGATTCCTTCTCGCAGGTGGAGTTGCCGCGATCATGAGCACTGCTGACTCGCAGCTTCTGGTTGCAGGAAGCGCCCTCGGCGAGGACGTATATAATGGAATTATCAACCAAGGTGCAAGTGACAAGAACGTCCTCCGTGCAAACCGTATCGCCGTTCTCGGAATTGGACTCCTCGCTGCAGCGTGGGCGTGGACAACACCTGGATCGGTCCACACAACGATCCTGTTTGCATGGGCAGGACTCGGTGCTGGAATCGGACCTGCTCTAGTGATGTCCGTGTATTGGAAGAGAACCACCGGTCCCGGCGTGATCGCAGGGATGATCACCGGACTCGTTACCACCGTCATCTGGAATCAAATGTCTGGTGGACCTGGCATGGTCTTCGATATCTATGAGCTTCTCCCTGCGTTTATCTTCGCGATGTTGGCAGTCATTCTGGTCAGTTACCTATCTGGCCCGCCAAACCGAAGCGAGGAGGAGATTCAGCGCGAACTCGAGGAGATCGCGAAGCCGCTGCAAAACGAAGTGGATCTCGTTCGAGAACGCCAGTACTCGGCAGCACAGACGGCACAAGAACCCGATACCCAGCAGCTCGTAGCTGCTACTGAAGAGGACATCGCCACCACGTATCTCTCAAAACGGCAGTTAGACGACCTTTCTCCTGTGGACAGCTGATCCAGTTTCCCTATCAAATGGGCTTCGACTGATTGCTACTGGGTGAATTCATCTAGTTCGATATCCTCAGCGACGAACTGACTCGTTATTGTATCGATCAAGTGTACTGTATTCGGGGAAGAAGCTGGGACAACCCAGAATAGCTTAAAAACTGTATCTTCGCGTCCAACGCTGACTCGTGGCGTTGTGAATGATTTACTACTGATCTGACGTCGAACAAATGAACGTGCTGTTTCTGCTGCTGTGTCCTTCCCTAATCGAGGATTCAGCAACGAAGTAGACGATAGTGTTCGAGTCTGTAATTCTGGATAGACATCATTCTTTCTGCACGTACCTGTTAACAAATCGATAGTGACAGAAATGGCCATACTCTTGGTACCGAATAACTTGTGCTCGAGATCGATATCAAACTCGACCAGAAACTTCGGGAATCCAAGGACTCGAACTGTACTCTGGTCTACCGATAATCCTTTTTGTTTGATGATAGAATCGGCAGATCCATTCGGCTGAATTACATTTACGTTGGGCATATCGCACTTTTATGTAACGGTGCTGCTACACGTTGTCTGCAGCTTTCCCGTGTCCAGCAGCGGATTCACTGAACCGATCGTAGGAGAAGAAAGTGGCGTCGACTAACGGTGTTGACCCAGTCGTAACTAAATCGGACATTATTTTACCGACTGCGGGCGCTTGCTTGAACCCGTGTCCGGAGAATCCGCAGGCAAAGTAACACCCGTCTGGACCGATCTGATCGAGAATGAAGTCGTGATCGGGAGTCGACGAATAGACACCACAGTACTGTCCGCGGATGCCTGCATCGCGTAATTCGGGGATCACTTCTCCGAGTTGGTCGGTTAGCTCGAGGATCGTCTTCTCGTCAGGCGTATTGTCATAGTGATCCGGATTTACCTCCTCATCAGTGTGATGCGTGGCAACGAGGATTCCATCGCCAAAGTCCGGACGAATATACCATTCTCCGCCGGGGAGTGCTGTCGTTGGTACCAGGTCCGGATATTCGTTTTTGTAATCTTCCGGCGGTTCAAGGATGATTATCGGTACTTCCCAACTGGTGTGAGAGCTGAAGCTAAAGCGTTGGTCTCATGAGGAAGATGTCTGGCTGAGTGAATGTGTTCAGCGTCCCTCAACCAGACGGTGTTCTTTCAGACTCAGACGTGAAAGATCTAGCGGAAGACGTCATTTGCCAGCTCCCTTTGCCAGGGATCGAGGGCTCGCCCCTCGATCCCGGCGATATCTGGGCGGTCGTCATTCTTGCAGCAGTCAATCAGACCTCCATCTGGGAGACGTGCAAGGACAATGACAACGCTGTCTGTGACGATACTGTCATGGACTGGCTCCATACGCTCAACCGAGAGTGGCTTGAGCAGGTTGCTAACCGCCTTCTCAGGGAGGTAGCGATGACGATCCTCGACCCTAATCGGTCGAGGATCGTCTCCATTGACTTCGTCGATAATCCCTACCACGGAACGTACGCCGATGAAGAAGGTGAACTCTGCCGCATGCACGCGAAAGACGGAACAACGACGTGCCACCGGTACTGCACAGCGTATCTCGTCTCGAACGGAAAGCCAGTGACGTTGGCGATGACGTACGTCCGTAGCGATGAGAAAGAGGCCGACGCGGTCGAGCGCGTCCTCGACCGCGTCGAAGCCTATCCCTTCGACATAGAGCTTCTGTTGGCTGATCGTGGCTTCTACAACGAACGTATTCTGCGTCGTTCTCAGGAGATTGCTGCGACTGTCGTTCCCGTCCAAAAGAAGGGAGAACGCATGAAGGAAAAGTTGGACACGCACCGTTCGTACATGACAACCTATCGGATGTACAAAGACCGCGAGCGGGAACTAGAATTCCCGCTCGCGGTCGCTGTGTCCTATCACGCTGGAGATCGAGGGAAAAGCGGGGAGGTTGTGCGAGGGTATGTGGCGTGCGATCTGGCTGATCGCACGCCCAAGCAGGTCGAACAGCTGTACCGGAAACGGTCAGCGATTGAAACAAGCTACCGGGTGTTTCGCCAAGCACGAGTGGTAACGACGACACAAGATCCAGTCGTCCGCTTTGCATTCGTCTTGGTCGGGTTCTTGCTGGAGAACCTCTGGCTCGTGCTTCGGTGGGCGGTCGTCGCCCGCCCGCGTCGGGGCGGGCGCGACCTGCCCGAGGAATTCACGTTCAAGACCTTCTCTGACTGGATCAGACATGCATTAGAGGAAGAGCTAGAGCGGAGTTGGGAGATCGAGATGAACGGAACAGGTGTGCCAGAAGCATACGCGCCGGCCACGGGCTGACGCCAGCCCGCGGCCTTGGGCAAGCTCTTGGTGAGCAACAGCATTCGCCTAGAACAGCGTATCTCAGCCTTCTTACTTCACTTCTCCTCATCCGTGGATTCTATTTCCTGTTCACTCGGTTACCACACCGGCATTCGCTCTGTTCGTCAATGACTCAGCACAGTTCACGAAGCGACTTTCGGGAAGTACCGATTATCTGTTCACGTGTCACTGAAATCGGGATGTCTACGTCAACTGTCTCACCCAGTCGTGGCGTCCAGGGTCCGGCTGCAACTACCACAGTTTCACACGTAATCTCTCCATCTTCGGTTTCGACACCGACGACTGCCCCATCATCAACAGTGATTGATTCAACTCCGGTCCCTGTGATGACGGTTGCACCGTTACGTCGTGCTGCACGGTCGAAACCGTTAGCGGCATCCGCTCCATCGGAATACCCCGCCTCATCATCGGAGATTCCGAAATCATAGTCCTCGACACCGGTCAGCATGGGGTACTGATCCGGGAGCTCTTCGCTCCCGTATCGCGTGACAGGGATATCAAGATCAGAAAGAACTTCGTATCCGTCTTGAGCATACGTGCCGCCAGGGGTATCTTCGTTTGCAAACCGAACCAGCGGATTCTCTTCGTAGGCTATGGCTTCTCCTGTTTTTTCATCAAATCGGCGATAGAAGCGATGGCTCCACCACGCCATTTTGCTGTATATTTCTTGGTCGCCGTAGTGATGGCGGAGAATTGCTGAGGAGTCACCAGTTGAACCGGTTGCAATACTATCCTTTTCTACGAGAGTAATATCCAGCTCTGTTTCTGATGAGAGGAAAAATGCGATGCTCGTGCCCATGATTCCACCGCCGATGATGACGATATCCGAGTCGTTCGGTAGATTGTCACTATCTTGCATGCCTGAATGATGCCAACCGATCCATCTTAATACTGGGGGGTACCCTCGTTAGGTTGCCCTGCTGGGGATTCATATGCAGGGCTCTGGTGAATTGCCGGAGTTCGACGACTTCGACCGTTCGATCTAGAAAGATACAGTGGGAAACGGCGGGCGGTTCACGTCCAAAATTTCCTGCTCTGTTGAACGCCGACGCCCTCTGCGGATTGTATCGCTGATTTCAGGGGATTTGGACGCCGTCTGGCGATATGGGACGTCTCAGGAACCTCGCACAGACGTTTCACGAGTTCGCCACGACCCACGTAGAAGAACCAGACGTACCCGCCGCGCCGGACGGCGCGGACGGGTACGCCAAGTCCACGAAGATCGCGTTGCTCTTGCTCAAAGAGGAAGTCAACAAGCCGCTCCGGCAGTTCGAGGACTATCTGAACGAGATGCCGGGAATCCTTGCTGTGTTCGGCCTTGAGAAATCACCTGATTACACGTCTTTCAGCGTGTGGGACGGAGAATTCCCGATGAAAGAGTTGCGCCGCCTGCTCCGCCGGTCAGCGGAGCAGGCGGGGCTCTCAGGAACTGCCTCGATCGATGCCAGCGGCTTCCAGCGAGATCAGGCTAGTTCGCACTACCGAAATCGTGTCGGCTACTCGTTCAATGCGATGAAGACAACGCTGCTCGTCGATACGGAGTCACTTGCTATCATGGACGCTCATTTCACCACAAAGAAAGCCTATGACGGTCACATTGGGCTGCAGGTCTTTCGGCGCAACGCCGAAGACCTGCAGGCACTTCTGGCTGACAAGATGTACTCATGGAGCAATCTCCGGGAGGCCTGCCGTGAAGCGTCAACGCGACCAGTGATCAAACACTGTGAGCAAAACGCACTCAAGAAGGCTCACAACGCCAGAATTGACGACGAAGTCTACAATCAACGGTCAATGAGTGAGACCGTATTTGCGATGCTGAAGGACGACGGCGACGAGCTCCGCTCCCGGAGCTGGCATGGCCAGTTCCGGGAGCTCACACGGAAGTGCATCGTCCATAACCTCGCGCAGGCGGCGAGTTAAGGCTCGCCGCCTGCTCCTCTTCTCCGGACGTATTCGAGAGAGGCATCGCCATCGTCCATCTCACACTTCGTGCAGCATCTTGTGAAACTGATGTTTTGATCACTGCACAAGTCGGCTGAAATCGAATCGTCCGATCTCAGAACCTACCGATAGAGCGTAGCTACCGGTGGAAAAGCGAATGTCAAAATTTCTATGACGGCGCTGTCTTGCGTTCAACACTGCAAAATTTCCCGCTTCATACGGACCACTGTCCGTCCGTCCCGCAGCGACCACGTCCAGTTGGGCGGTCGCTGCGGAACACAGGGACAGCAGACCGCATCAAGTCTCGACCTGGATCTGGAAGTGCTTCAGAAATGGTTTTCCTAACAACGCTTCAGTGCTTTTCTCCTCACGGTCCGACAAACTCACTTCCACCAGTTTCTCTACATCTTTCAGCTCCACCCAGACTTTAGCGACCGGTCGGCGATCACTGCCGTTTACTTTTACGCTGCTAACGACAGGGCCGGCACCAATCCGAGCTGCTACTTTGTGATCAATGGTGGTGCGGTCGGCTCCGACATCTGCCTTTGCTGTTACAGTGGTCTTCCCATTCATTCCCTTGAAGGTGACTTGCTCTTTCTGACTGATCTCGGGCATTCCTAATACTGTAATTCGTCTTTCTTTGTAAATACTGTCTGTTCGATAAGTAGAGCCAACCTCAGCACTGTCAGGCTTGGTTCTCGAGTCTGAGTACGGGGATTGGCGGCCGTATTCAGTTGGGAAGACCCATCGCGCCGATCTGTTCCTGGTATCGGTTTCGAATGGTGACCTCGGTCACCTGGGCGACAGTGGCGACTTCGTTCTGCGTCTTTTTCTCATTACACAGGAGCGCACTCGCATAGATTGCAGCTGCGGCATATCCGGTCGGCGATTTTCCCGATAACATCCCCTTTTCGGCCGTGGTATCGATAATTTCGTTAGCTTTCGCCTGCACTTCTTCGGAAAGCTCGAGTTCAGAACAGAACCGAGGAACGTATTTCTTCGGATCGACGGGCTCCATCTCGAGACTGAGTTCCTTCGAAATATACCGATACGTGCGACCGATCTCCATCCGATCAACACGTGAGACTGCAGCAACTTCGTCCAGGGATCGTGGAATCCCTTCCATCCGGCAGGCCGCGTATAACGTACTCGTGGCAACACCCTCGATTGAGCGTCCACGGATGAGGTCCTCCTCGAGCGCGCGTCGGTAGAGGACGCTGGCGACCTCCCGAATGGATCGCGGAACGCCCAGAGAAGAGGCCATCCGGTCAGTTTCGGAGAGTGCGAACTGGAGATTGCGTTCGCCAGCGTCCTTCGTCCGAATACGCTCTTGCCATTTTCGCAGCCGGTTCATTTGACTCCGCTTCTCCGAGGAGAGAGACCGTCCGTAGGCGTCTTTGTTTTTCCAGTCGATGCTGGTAGTTAAGCCCTTATCGTGCATCGTCTGGGTCGTTGGCGCACCAACGCGAGATTTGCTGTCTCGCTCCGACGCGTTGAATGCCCGCCATTCTGGCCCCCGATCGATCGTCTCCTCTTCGAGAATCAATCCACACTCCTCGCAACTAATTTCGCTCTCGTCTGAACTTCTCGTGACCGCACTTGAATCGCATTCCGGGCAGGTCCGAACTCCTGCCTGATCAGCAGCTTCGTGCTCCGTTTGATCCCCGTCTGCTTTCTGGCGAGTCAGGCGTTTCATTGATCGATTGTATAGAATTCCTCCAGAGGGTTAAACACTGGGAGCGATCGTGGCATGGAAATTCTGCGAACGCCCGGCAATAGAGATGCGAGGAGAATACCTCCGCCTTCAGGCGGAGGAGGATGTCAACGCTTTCGCCACAGACAGGCGATGAGCCGACCGTCCAAGTTGAACCGATGGTTGATCAATGACTCTGGCTGTCGTCGTTACCGTCCCGCCGCTTACATCCTGTTGGTGGCTGTGGTCGTACAAATAATGCTACCCTGGCAACCGGTCTTCTTCGTCGACTCACCGTTTGTGAAGTCCTCTCGCAAACAGTTTCCGCTGTGCGGCCCGGAGATGCTGGGTGAAGGTGGCCCGTGAGATGCCAAGAGCATCGGCGAGTTCGCTCGTATTGTTGTGTCGGGGGCGCTCGAAGTATCCCGCTTCGATGGCGAGTTCGAGCACCTGTCGCTGTCGGTCTGTCAATTCCTCGGGCGCAACGTTCTCGTCTTCGGACCGATCAGACGCCGTCCAGAAGGTCATCACGTTGCTCTCACCGTACGTCTCGGAGAGAATGTCGACACACGCCTGAATCGTCGTTTGTGGCCCGACAACAGCCGTGACCTTCGCTGTTTCGTCCTCAACCACCGTGTGAGAGAGTGAGACACCGGCGTCGACGAGCAGCGTTTCGGGGGTCGGTGACGCGACGATGAGCCCGAACTGGACACGGTTCTCGGCGTCGGTTCGGTAGAATTCGACCGAGGAGATGGAATCATCCGACTCAATGCGGGCAGTGAGACCGGCATTCGTCGCTCCATCGAAGGTCGTGGCGTAGAGAACTTTGTCGTCGTTCCGCGGGATAACCGAGCGCGTGTGAAGCGTTACCTCCTCGGGGAGGGCGGCAGCGAGTGCGACGAGTGGATGTTCTCGACTGCTGAGAGAGAACGTCACGGTCGCGGTTGCTGACGAGAGCAGCGTTCGTTTCCACGTGGTGGTTTGGAATGCATACCCCACAGTCTCGGTATACTCCGAGAGGAGTGTTTGCTCCGAACTGTCGATCCGTGGGTTTTGACTATAGACCGTCAACACGCCGAAACAGAGGTCGTCGTGACTGATCGGGAGTGCCGCTACCGACCCGAAGCCGTGGTTGATGGCGAGTTGCCTCCATTTCGTGTCTTCGGTATCGGTATCGGTATCGGTCGACCCATCCGTGTGTCCGAGCGACCGGACGACCGGTTCGGTTCTATCGAGTGCGAGGAACGCGGGTTCCGAACGGTTCGTCGGTCGGGTGTCGATGGGGAGGGCGGATTCGAGATACTCCGTTTCGCCAGCCGTCGAGAGCGGCACGAGCTGTCGGTCGTCATCGAGGGTGCCGATCCACGCGCAGGCGTATCCAGTGTCGACCAGATGCTCGCAGACGTTTCGACCGAGTTCCGAGCGGGTGGTCGAAGCCGTCACCAGTTCAAGCAGCGTCTCTTTGGTTTTGCGCTCGCGGGTCAGGGCCCGTCGGGTCCGATCAGCCGTGACTGCCGATTCGATCCGCGTGGCGAGTCGCGTCGGCTGGGAACTCAAATCCCGCTTCCGGATGTAATCGGTGACCTGCTCGCCGATCGCGTCGCTCGCAACTGCTTCGTTACCCTCTCCGGTCACGAGAATAAACGGGATATCCGGCTCGGCGGCACGGATCGCGGTCAACAGATCGAGTCCGGTTCCGTCTCCGAGTTGGTAATCGCAGACGATACAGTCCGGTCGTTGCTCGCCGAGCGTGGCCTGTGCGTCCTCGTAGCTGGTCGCCGTCGACACCTGCAGCCTGTCGTGAGCGCGTTCGAGCAGTCGACGCTGGGTTCGGACCCATGTCTCATCGTCGTCGATCAGCACGACAGAGATCGGTGGATCAGCCGATCCCGAGACCGGTCCATCCGTCGAGTTCACGGTCACACTCCACTCGGTGGGTGTCCGGTATCGAAGTCAGCCGCACTGTTTCGAATTCGAGTTGTCATATCTGGACGTCTCATTACGTCCGCTTAAACTTCATACCAGCATGAGGTGGTGTGCGTGCGGCATCCAGCTCAGACTATCCCATCACGTCGGGTTCACGAGCGTGGGGAGCGGTCTCGACCTCGAAGCGCGCGCCGCCGTCTGTGCCGTCACCGACCGCGAGAGACCAGCCGTGCGCTTCGACGATGGTCCGGACAATCGCCAGCCCGTATCCGGAGCCACTCCCGGTCGACACGCCGAACGACAGCAGATCCCCCCGTCGATTCGCCGGGATTCCCGGCCCGTCGTCCTCAACGTAGAATCCGGACGCCGTCGACAGACTCCCGACTCGGACAGTCGTCGCGCCCGCCCGACCGCCGACAGCATGATCGACGCAGTTCTGAAAGAGATTCTCGAAGGCCTGCTGGAGTCGATTCGCATCCGCAGAGAGCGTCCGAGTCGATTCGACGACGAGTCGCAGCTCGCCGGTGTCGACCACGTCCCAGGCGGCCCGGGCGACCGTTTCGAGATCGCAGTCGGTCCGCGTCTCTACGTCCGTGCTCTCGCGGGCGAGCGCAGGCAGCCCCTCCGCGAAGGCCCGAAGTCGGCGATGGACGTCTTCGAGATCGGATAGCGACCGTTCGATCTCCGGGTCGGGCGCATCGAGGTCCGTGCGAAGGAGATGAAGCAGGCTCTCGCCTGTCGCCAGCGGGGTCGCCAGATCGTGTGAGACGACGCCTGCGAGGCGTTCGAGCTGTTCGTTTTTGGCTTCCAGGCTCTCCTGTTGGCGCTTTTGCAGCGTGATGTCGGTCAGCGAGAGTATAAATCCACGCGGGTCCTGCAGAGTCGGGTCGGTCTCGCGAACGCGGGCGATATAGTGCCGTGGGCTACCGTCAACCTCGATTACGCACTCGATGGCCGTTGCGAGGTCGGAACGGAGATCGTCGTCGTCGAGCAGGGTTTGGGGGAGGAGGGCAGTGAGATCGGTCCCCTCGATGGGACCCGTCGCGTCGACCAGCTCGCGTGCAGCTCGATTCGCGTCGAGAATCCGGTTCGAGTCGGTGACGACGAAGACGGGATCGCCGAGGGTGTGAAAGACGCGCTCGTGGGCGACGGGGAGAAAGCTAGCGAGTTCGGTCCGCTGGACGATCACCGCGAGCGGAATCCCGACGAGGATGAAGACGACCGGCGAGAGATCCGTCGTCGGAATCGGCTGAAAGCCGAGATGGAACAGGCCGTTGGCGATCCACGGAACGCTCAGGCAAGCGAGTAAAATCGCCGACTGTCGGCGGTAGAGCCGATTGCTCGTAACGGTCTCGCCGACGAGTAGCCCCGTGCCGGCGACCAGTAGGCCGTAGGAGTAGACGACGTTGATGCGGTGGGCGATCCCGGGCGTCGTCTCCAGGACCGCCATGCCGCCGACGGTCGTGTAGACGATCTCGGTGTAGAACAGCGAGTGATACTGGGCAGTCCAGACGAGCGCAAGTACGCCGACCGGCACCACCGAGAGGAGGACGACCCGGCGCTGTGAGAGCCACTCTTCTCGGTCAGTGTACTGGAGGGCGAAGACGATCCAGACGACCGGGGTCGAGACGACCGAGAGATACGAGAGTTGACTGAAAAACAGCAGCCACGCCTCCCCCGTCGCCACCAGATATCCGACGTAGGTTGTTGCCCAGAAACCGACGACAAGCAGGAACAACCCGAACGTGAAGGCGGGCTGTCGGCGGTCGTACCTGGCCAGTAGCGCGACCGCGAGCAGGCCCCCGATGAGCGCTGACCCCGCGTAGGCGACCAGCCCGTATACGTACATGAATCCGTGACTGCCTTCTGCGTCGAGCAGTACCATTCTATCGATTCTGGCCACGCAAAGAACATCTCTCGGAGATGGTCGATGGGAGGATCTTCACCCCGTGGAACACCGTCACACCACCATTCGCTGGTATCCCATTTAAGCCGGTCGTGTCAGTACCGACGAACGAGGAATGCAACATCTCTCATCAGTGGTAACAGTCAGCACCCCGCTGTCACAGCCCACTTCGACCCCGCGGGGAGTCGTCGTCCGGAGACGCGCCGAATTGCCATCCGCTCACAGAAAGCTGAACGAATGATCCGTCGGAAATTCGTTGCAAAGACGCGACGGAATCGGAGCCGCTCGGACGATCGATACAGCGGCGCAGTCACGTTGGTCCTTTCAGTTGTACTGGTCGTGTCGACGCTCGCAGCCGGGACGGTCGTCCTCTCTGCGGTGTCGGCTGCCGATTCGTCGAGCACCGTCCAGGCGGACGAGGGGCCGAACCTGCTCACCAATCCGGGGTGTGACGCCGACGACGGCAGTGGTTCACCACCGGACGGATGGAACCTAGTGTCGACCAACGTCCAATGTACGGACCCGACCACCGTCGGTGGTCCACCAGCGCCGGATGGCTCGGACGCCTTCACCGATTTCTCCCAAGACGACAACGACGCCATCGTCGAGCAGTCGGTCGACGTGACCGGCGGTGCGGAGTACAACCTCAGTGGTGAGGTCGGGAAAGACTCCGGTACCACGGACTACGCCCAAATCGAAGTCGAGTTCCTCGACAGCGGCGGTTCCACACTGTCCGGAGGAGTCTCGAAGGAAGTACACCCGGCGGCCGACACGTACGAGTCGTTCGAGACCTCGACGGTGGCTCCGTCGAACGCGGCCACCGCCATCGTTCGGATAACCCTCGTCGACATCGACGGAACCAGCTACTCGGACGCATACCTCAACGAGGTCGAGTTCCGCGAGGTCACCAGTGGGGTGACGGCGTTCCCCGTCAGCGGCGTCGAGACGGGCGTCGAGCAGACCCTCGACCCGTCGTGGACGCTCCACGACGACGACTACGCGGAGCAGGACGACGACCTCGGGAGCGAGCCTGCCGACCTCGTGAGTTTCGGCGGCGGGGATCTCGCGGGCGATGCGACCGAACACGACGCGGGAGCCAACGTCTCGCTCGCGGGCGGGCATCTCCAAGTGAACGCCGACGGGTCGTTCGAGCTCACGAACCCGACTCAGACCGGGACGTTCACGTTCGATTACCGAATCGAGGACTCGAGTAGCTCCGACGAGGCGTCGGTAGAGATAACGGTCGACGATAACACGCTCCACAATTCGGGCTGTGAGGAGACCGACACCGACAGCAACCCCATGGGATGGGCCGTGACGACCGGGAGTATGACCTGTTTGGACCTCGACGAAGACGACGACACGAGCCACTCGTCTATCGACGCAACCAGTTTCGCAGCCGACTTCGGCGGTGACGCGGAGGCCGAACAGACCGTCTACGTCGTCCCGGGCAAGGAGTACGCCCTCGAGGGCTACTACGGTACCGACGCCGGAGACGACTACGGCGAGGTCGAACTCGAGTATATGGACGAGAACGGCGACGTCATCGCTGGCGAGGGCGTGACACTCTCGGACCTCCAGTCGGACTCGACGACCGAGTTCGACCAGTTCAGCGGCTCCGCGGTCGCGCCGAGCGGGGCGAGGCAGGCCACGATTCGGCTCTCGATGGCTCACGTCGACGGCGGAACCTACGCGGGCGTCTACTTCGACGACCTCTCGTTCAAACCCGACCCGGTGCCGGACGCGAAAGACGTCGGTGGGCTGTCTATCGCCCTCGACGACACGCTCGCGGCGTCCGTCTTCGACGATCACGGCAACGGGACGGACTACCTCGGGGAGCCCCAGGGCGAGGTCGTGAGCTTCGGCGCCGGGGACCTAGGCGGCAACGTCACGACACACGCCGCGGGTGAGGTCGTGACACTCGCTGGTGGGAACCTGACGGTCGCGTCGAACGGCTCGCTCGAACTTTCCGGTCCCACGGAACCGGGAACCTACACGTTCGAGTACCGCCTGAAGAACGAGGCAGGGAGCGACGACGCGACGGTGACCGTTACTGTCGAGGACACCACTCCGCCGACTGCCGATGCCGGGGCGGACCAGACTGTCGACGAGGACACGGCCCTGACCTTCGACGGATCAGGATCGACCGACAACGAAGCTATCGACAGCTACGAGTGGGAGTTCGGTGACGGTACCGAGGCGACCGGGCCGACACCGACGCACACGTACGCCGATCCGGGAACGTACACGGTGACGCTCACCGTCACCGACACGGCCGGAAACAGCGATACCGACACCCTCAACGTCACGGTGCGGGACGTGACGCCGCCGACGGCCGACGCCGGGGGCGACCGGATTGTGAAATCTGGTCAGCAACTCGACTTCGACGGCTCCGGTTCCACCGACAACGTCGATGTCACCGGCTACGAGTGGGACTTCGACGACGGGGCGACCGACACCGGCGAAACCGTCACGCACACCTTCGACGAGGCCGGCACCTACGATGTCTCGCTGACGGTCGAGGACGACGCCGGGAACACCGACACCGATACCGCGACGGTGACGGTCACAGAGAAAGTGCCTATCGACACCTGCACGACGATCGACTCCCCGGGAGCGCACGAACTCGTCGGCGATCTCGAAAGCGACGAGACCTGTATCGAAATCACCGCGAGCGACGTCCATCTCGACGGTAAGGGCTACACCGTCACGTCGACGGCGAGCGAGAACGAGGATTCCGGCATCCTCGTCGACGGCTCGGCGGGCGAACTGTCGAATGTCACCGTCGAGAACGTCACGCTCGTCGACTGGGACGGTGGGAACGACTCAGCTCAAACCGACGGGAATATCGACGGCTTCGGACAGGGCATCGCCCTCGACAACGTGTCCGAGAGCCTCGTCTCGAACGTGAACGCGACCGGCGCGTTCGTCGGCGTCTACCTGAACGAGGCCGATGACGTCACCGTCGCAGACAGCACGTTTGACGGAAGCGACGACGGCATCGGACTGCGCGAGACGACCGACAGCACGATTCAGAACACCACCGTGACCTACGCTGGCAGGAACGGGATTGAGGCCGACGGCGTCACGAACGCGCACATTGCGAACAACACCGTCGAAGGAAGCAACCGCGGTGGTATCGTTCTGCTGGGGGACTCTGACTCCGTCACCGTCGACCGAAACACCGTCACTCATAGCGACGGTTCGGCGATCGAAATCGACGTCGACGGCACGCCCTCAGTACCGTTCGAGATTACGGACAACGAACTGAACGCCACCGGATCGACGAGTTCCGCCATCTACGCCAGACCGAACGGCCGGGCGAACGTCACCGGAAACACCGTCGTGGCGGGAGGAAGCGGCATCTACGTGCAGGCCGGCGGCTCGGTGGTCGAGGGCAACGACGTCCGAAACAGCGCCTACTTCGGCGTGTCCCTCGGCGGAGCGGACGGAAGCGTGGTCGTGGCGAACGAGATTTCGGACACCGGATCGCACGGTATTCGGATCAGCGATTCCGACGGCACGGCTGTCCGGGGCAACGAGATTACGGACGCGACCGACTATGGTGTGAACATCATTAACTCGAATGCTGTCACGCTGACGAACGACACGATCGGGAGCACCGACGCCGACTCGCTGGCGGTCGACGACGGATCGGACGTCACCGTGACGAACCTGACGCTTTCGAGCGCTACCGTCTCGTTCGACGCGACCGACGTGATGGTCGACGATGAGCCGTCGCCACCCGCAGGCCCGGCGAGCTACCAGAACGCGAGTGCCTTTTTCGATGTGACCGGCAACGGTAGTCTCACGGCTGCCGAACTCGGATACGACGAGTCTGCGATCGAAATCGACGAAAACGCCCTTCGACTGTGGCGACACGACGGCTCGGAGTGGCACACGATCGACTCCGACGTCAACGCGAGCCGGGGAGTCCTGACCGCCCACGAAATTGACAAGCCCTCAACGCTCGGCGCGTTCGGCTCCGGAGTCGATTCGATCGATGCAAGGGAGACGACGGCGACCGCCAGTGTATCTGGCGAGCTCGAGGTCGCGGCGACCGACGACGCCGGCGACCCACTGGAGGGCGTTTCCGTCGAAGTGACTGACGACGGTGGTTTGGGCGGCCTCTCGACCGGCGATACCGAAGCGACCGACGAGAACGGAACGGCGACGTTCACGGTCGACGAGGGAGACGCTGGCGAGTACGACGTCGGATTCGCCTGGGTGGCCGATAGCACTCTCAACGATACTGCGACGGTGACGGTCTCGAATCCACCGAGCGACGACTCACCCAGCGACGACACATCCAGTAGTTCACCATCTCGGAACGACGACGATACTGACGAAGACGAGGTCGACGTCGAAACTCACGACGACGGGAGTGTGAGTGCGACTATTTCCGCTTCGGCGAGTGACCCCGTCAGCGTCGACCTCGGTAACTTCCTCAGTGACGAGGAATCCGAGACGCGCTACGAACGCGTCAACCTCACGTTCGACGAGGATACAAACGTGACCTTCTCGGCTCGCTCGACGAGTCTCGAAGAACTCCCCAAAGACACATTTCCGCTTGACGGTGATGGCAGTAGTGAGGATAGCACCGATAACGCAAGTGAGTCGGACCGCGCGATATCCTACGTCGAGTTCACTGTCTCTTCCGGAGGCGTCGACGCCAGCGACCGAATCAGTTCGGCGACCGTCGAGTTCGAGGTGAACACCGACACGCTCGACGAACGCGGGGTAGACGCCGGGGATGTCGCCTTACACCGCTACGACGCGGACGCAGGTGAGTGGAGCGAACTCGACACGGCCGTCCTCTCTGAAGGCGAGCAGACGGTCACCTACGAGTCGACCACGCCAGGTTTCGCGATGTTCGCCGTCGGGACAGTGGAACGGCAGTCGCCTGCTGACGAATCACCGAGCAATGGATCGACGGGCGAGCAGACGAGTGACGAGACCGGTGATGAGGAGACTGAGGGGCAAAACGACCGAGACGGGACCGATAATCAAGATGAAGGGGTTCCTGGCTTCGGTATCAGTATCGCGCTCCTCGCGCTAGCCGTGATCGCTTTCCTCGCGAACCGGAAACACCGTTGACATCCTCCAGCTAAAGCCGGAGGAATCCCGAGCGTTTGGGATATTGGTCCCGTCCCAAAGTCGTCTAGAGTTCGCCTCTGGTAGCTTCAGCTGAAATCTCCATTGTGATGGCTGTTTTGGCTGAGTGCTCGAGCAGTTCGTCGGCGAATGCCGCGAACTGCTCAGGATCGGCATACTGCACCAGATTCAATTAGAGACCGATTATAATGTAGACCGATCACTCTGAGCGGTCAATACAACTGAATTACTAATTACCACATACGACCTCCCGAGTAGGTACGATACTGTCCATGAGACTTGAATTTGAGACAGCAGTTAACCTAATCATGCTCAATTTGTCTAAATTCGTGGGCGTTATAGTCAAATATCTGTAATTTATAGCTTCGTGCTTCGATCTCCGCCGCGGAGGTACCGACGCCACACGAGCCTGGTTACACCCTTTATCGACACCCCACCAATATAATCTGAACAGTAAATTTGTTTGAAAATAGTCAAAGATATAAACCGCCATACTGTACCATGAGTGGTAATGTCTTCCGAAGCGACCAGACGTCGATTCCTCAAAGTGGCTAGCGCCGCAGGTGTAGCCGCGCTCGCCGGCTGTAGCGGCGGCGGTAACGATAATGATGGGAACGGTAACGGCGATGGAAACGGTACCGGCGGTGGAAACGGTGGAACCCGCCTCAGTTGGCACGCCGGCGGTACTGGCGGGACGTACTACCCGCTTTCGAACGAATTCAAGACGATCGTCGAAGAGAACACGGACTTCTCGCTGCAGGTCCAGTCGACAGGGGCGAGCGTCGAGAACGTCGGCAGTCTCGCGGACGGTTCGGCCGACTTCGCGCTCATCCAGAACGACATCGCATCCTTCGCGAAGAACGGTACCGGAATCGACGCCTTCCAGGACGAGCCGATCGACACCCTGCAGGGCGTTGCGACGCTGTATCCGGAGACGATCACGATCGTCACGCTCGCCGGAAGCAACATCTCGTCTCTCGAGGATCTCAGCGGCGCGACGATCAACACCGGCGACCTCGGATCGGGGACGCAGGTCAACGCACTGCAGATCCTCGAGTCGGTCGGGATCACCGACTTTACCGAGCAGAACGCAAGTTTCTCCCAGGCGTCCGAACAGCTCGCCAACGGTGACGTCGATGCAGCCTTCGTCGTCGGCGGCTGGCCGGTCGGCGCGATCGAGGACCTCGCCACCACGAACGACATCGCGATCGTCCCGGTCGAAGGCGAGAACCGCGAGGCCGTCAAGGAGGCTGCCTCCTGGTTCTCTGACGACACCATCCCCGGTGGAACCTACAGCGGCGTCGACGAAGACGTCGAGACCGTCGCGGTGCAGGCGATGATCGCTACACACTCCGACGTACCGGCCGATACCGTCGAGACGGTCACCGCGGCCATCTTCGACAACCTCGGTGAGCTCACGATCAAGACCGACTTCATCACGGTCGACAGCGCACAGGATGGGATGTCTATCGAACTCCACGAAGGTGCGGCGACGTACTTCGACGCCTGACTCGGTTCAGACGATACAGAACTGGTCTGGAGCGTGGTGACTGTCGGGGATGCGTACACTGGTGCGTGGTCGGACCACGCGTCGATTCGCCGAACCGAGTCGTGAACACAGACGACGTCGGTTCCCTGTGGAACCGTATCGTCCCACTGGCGTTTCACGCGCGTTCAAAGACGTTTCACAAAAAGATGGCTCGTGTCTTCCGTCCAACCGTCCGCGCTGCGATCCTCCTAGCGGCGGTACTGATTTTCGTCGCCGTTGGGGCAACCGCGCCAACCGAATCGGTGCTCGTCGTCGAGGACGCCGAGACGGGCGAACGGTACCTCACCGAACCGGTCAACGACGGGAGCACCGTTGCCCTCGAGTACACTCATAGCGTAGAGAAATCCCGAGTATACGACGAGTACCGCGTGGACAATCGAACCCTGGTGAACACCCGGATGGAGTTCGAGTCCTATGGCTGGGGACTGCCCGCCCGGGCCAACGTCACGACCGTCGATGGGGCGCTCGTGTACGATCCGTCCGAGCCGATCACGGAACTTCGAAGCCTCTCCGTCTCGCCGGGACGGATCGCCGGCCACACGCTGATAGTCGACGGCCGACGATACGACCTCGTCGCGATGACGAACGCCAGCGACGTTCGCATCTACGTGGAACGACGATCGCTAATCGAGCTGATTCTATGAATACGAACGATCGAACAGACGACGGTATCGACGGGTCGAGCGACGAACCGGCTGAGGACGTCTCCTACGAGGAGGCCGAGGAACTGATCGAGGAGATCGAGCACCGGCGGTCGCTGCAAGGGGTCGCCGCGGTGGCCGTCGCGGCGATCGGTGTGCTGTTTTCGATCTTCCAGCTGTTCCTGGCCGCACGCAGCTTCTCGTTTACGCTCCCCGTGCCAATCGTCGACGACTGGCGGTTCATGCTCTACGACTGGCAAATCTCGCTACAGCTCCTGCAGGCGAACGCGGTACACGTTTCGTTTGCGCTCGTGCTCACGTTCCTGCTGTTCCCGGGGAGTATGGGTGACGGGATCGTTTCGCGAAACCTGGGCCGGATCGTCCCCGCGGCGTCTCGCGAACTCGGAGACCAGAACCTCGTCACGCGCCTTCTCGGGGGCATTCGGACGGCATTCCGGTGGGTGTTCCTCGATCCCGACCGGGAGCGTGTGACACCGTTCGACCTCCTGTGTATCGGTGCATCGATACTGTCGGCGATTTACTTCCTGACGGAGTTCTCTGAGATCCAGAATATGCGGGTATTCGGTCTCATGTCGGGGCGGCCGGTCACCGAGGTGTACCCGTTCCTCCAGTCCGTCCTCGGCGGCGTTCCGTTCGTCAGCGAGTACTCCTACGCGATGGCGCTTGGCGTAATCGGCGTTCTGTTGGTACTCGAGGCGACCCGCCGGACGCTCGGACTTCCGCTCATGATCATCGTCGCAACCTTCATCGTCTACGCGCGCTGGGGCTACCTCATCAACAGCGGGACGCCCCTGATCGGCCTGCTCGCGATCAACGAGTTGTCCTGGCCGGATATCGTTCAGAACCTCTGGTACAACACCGAAAACGGGGTCTTTGGCATCCCGGTGACGGTGTCGGTGAACTTCATCTACATCTTCATCCTCTTCGGTGCATTCTTGGAGATGAGCGGCGCCGGCCAGTGGTTCATCGACCTCGCGTATGCGGCCACTGGAAGTCGCAAAGGCGGCCCAGCGAAGGCGAGCATCCTCGCAAGTGGCTTCATGGGGACGATTTCGGGATCGTCGATCGCCAACACGGTCACCACCGGCGCGTTCACGATCCCGCTGATGAAGCGCTCGGGATACTCACCGGAATTTTCCGGCGCGGTCGAGTCCTCGGCGTCCTCCGGCGGGCAAATTCTTCCGCCGGTGATGGGTGCCGCCGCGTTCCTTATGGTCCAGTACACGGCGACACCGTTCGCAGATATCATCATCCTCGCGACGCTTCCTGCAATCGTCTTCTTCTTTGGCGTCTGGGTCATGGTCCACCTCAAGGCAGTCGAAGAGGGGATCGGCGGTGCAGAGGACGTCGACACCGTCTCGATCGGTCCACACCTCAAACGCGGGTGGTTCTACCTCGTCCCGATTGGGTTACTGTTGTATTATCTCATCGTCGAGCGGCTGTCTGTCTCGCGGTCGGCGTGGTTCACCCTCGTCGCGCTCGTGGCGCTGATCGCACTCGTCTCGGCGTACAGTGCGGAGACGCGGTGGCGACTCCTCGGAATCTTCGCAGCCATCGTTGGCGTCGAACTGGCGAGTTACGTCGTCGCCGGCGTTCCGGTCATCGACCTCGTCGCTGGATCCAGCGGTGCCGGACTGCCAGTCGGGGAGGCGACCGGACTCGTCGTCGCCCAGATCGAGTGGTACGCGATGCTAGCCGGCGTGCTGATCTTGGTGTCTCATCCAGACGTCGACGCACCGCTGCTCAACCTCAATCCGACGATCCAGGCTACCGCCGATCGGGTTGGCGGTGACCTGGGTGAGAGCCAGCCATTCCGGTTCGGTACGTTCGTCGTCAAGTCGATGGATTCGGGCGCACGGACGGCCGTCCCGGTCGTCATCGCCGTCGCAGCCGCGGGCATCATTCCCGGCGTCATCAGCGTCTCCGGGCTTGGCCCGAACCTCACGTCGCTGCTGCTCGTGCTGTCGGGCGGGTCGATCGTGGTGATGTTGCTTGTGACGGCCGTTGCCAGCATCATCCTCGGGATGGGGATGCCGACGACGGTCACCTACATTATCCTCATCTCGATGCTCGCCACACCGCTCGTCGAGTTCGGCATCCCGCTTCTGTCAGCGCACCTGTTTATCCTCTATTTCGGCGTCATCGCCGATATCACCCCTCCAGTCGCCGTCGCCGCCTACGCCGCAAGCGGGGTAGCCAAGTCGGATCCGTTCGAGACGGGTGTAAAGGCGTTCTCGCTGTCGCTAAACAAGGCGATCGTCCCCTTTGCGTTCGTCCTCGCACCCGGGATCGTGCTGCTTCGCGAGAAGGCTAACGCTGCCGAGTTACCGATCCGCGATCAGTATCGAATCGTCGGTTTCAGCGACCTCACAGAGTTGTCGTACTCGGTCCCGGAGATTCTGATTCCCGTGAGTGGCGTCTTCCTCGGGGTGATTGCCCTCGGTGCAACCGTCATCGGGACGCTATATACGAGCGTGAACCGCGCTGAACGGGCCGGCTTCGCGCTCAGTTCGCTTCTGCTTATGGCACCGCGGCTGCTTTCAGTATCGGTATTCGATCTCCTCGGACTCGTCGGCGTGACCGTTTCGCTCGACGCACTCCTGCTAGATCTCACGCTTCGTGTCGTCGGATTCGCACTGTTCGTCGCCCTGGCAGCGAAAAACCGCCGAGAGGCGACGAAGCTTCCCGAGACGAGACAGGCCACCGTCGGATGAGCCGAGGGGTAAACGGTGAGCGGTGAGCGGTGACATCCCTCTCTGCGGTAGACGGCGGTGAGAAGATCGCCGGAGCGCCGTCGGACGTGAAAGCTACGTCCGACCGATCGCAGTTCTCCGAAGCCGAGTCGTCAGTCCCATCACGACGGCGACCCAGCGGCGCCGTCCCTTCGCTGGTCGGCGACCCCGACGTACCCACCGTCGTCCTTGACGAGAATGGACTGCACGTTGCCGATGGTATCCACGATAGAGACGTCGTGACCGGCGGCGTTCAGCTCGTCGACGACGTCGGCGGGTACACCGCCTTCGGCCTGGACCCACGTACCAGTCGCAGAGTAGACGCGGGGTTCCTCGACAGCTTCGTCGATGTCCATACCGAACTCGGCGACGTTGAGGACGATCTGGGAGACGGTGTGGATGATCGACCAGCCGCCAGGTGAGCCGACCGTCAGGAAGGGGTCGCCGTCTCGCGTGACAATCGTCGGACTCGTGCTGCTGAGCGGGCGCTTCTCCGGCTGGACCTCGTTCGGGCCACCAGGATGGGAGTCGAAGTCGGTGAGCTCGTTGTTGAGCATGAACCCCCGCCCGGGAACCATGATCCCCGACCCGAACAACTGTTCGATAGTGCTAGTCCAGGAGACCATGTTCCCCTCGGCGTCGGCCGTCGTGAAGTGGGTCGTCTGACCGGGAGGGGTCACGGAACTGTTCGCGTGGGGCTCGTTGCGCTCACCTCTACGTGCGCCCGAGGCGTTGCTGGTATGCTGGGCCCGTTCGACGTCCCTGGCACTCGTGTAGTATTGTCCGCCTGGCTGGTACTCGAAGGGGTCACCGGGTTCGCGGGTCGCATCCGTCGCTTTTTCCGGGTCGATAACCTGCCGACGAGAGTCGACGTAGTCGTCGTCGAGCATTCCCTGCCACGGGATGTCGACGAACTCCTCGTCGCCAAGGTACTCGTTACGGTCGGCAAACGCGAGCTGGAACGCCTCGATAATCCGGTGGTAGACGTCGAACGACCGCCGGTCGTACTGTGCCAGGTCGAACGGTTCGAGGAGGGAAAGAATCTGTGCGATGACGTACCCACCGGAGGTTGGCGAGCGCATCGTCCGGACGGTGACATCGTGTGCGGCTCCCTCGTAGGTCACGTAGGTGGGCCTGGTGATGTTGACGTTGTATCGGCCCAGGTCGTCAACGGTCATGTTTCCGCCCGTCTGTCGGTAACGTGCCGCACCCTGGACGGTCTCGGCGATGTCCGCCGCGATCTCACCCCTGTAGAACGGACCGATGCCTTCGTCGCGGATGGTTCGGAGAGTGTCAGCGAGGTCCGGCTGGACGAGTTCGTCGCCCGCTTCGAGAGGGTCGCCTCCCGGAGCGAACACTTCCTGGGCGGTCGAAGTGAGCGCCCCATCCTCGACGTTGTCGGCGATCGAACCCGCCAGGAACTCGTCGACCGTAACTGTCCGTCCGTCAGGTGCGGCTAAGTCGATAGCCGGCTGGATGAGTTCACTGAGTTCCTTCCGTCCGAACCGCTTGACAGCCACGTCGGCGGCCTTCAGCGTTCCCGGTACGCCGACTGCCTTCCCGTTCGTGTGGCGTGCCAGGAACGGTACCTCCTCTCCCTGGTTGTCCAGGAACATATCGGGTTGGGCTCCGAGGGGCGCTCGCTCCCGGTTGTCGATGGCGATGATCTCGTCCTCCGTGGCGCTATATACGAGCATGAACCCGCCGCCGCCGATCCCCGACGAGTGGGGCTGAACGACGTTGAGTGCGAACTGAACGGCGACTGCGGCATCGATCGCATTCCCACCGTCCTCGAGGACCCCAATACCGGCTTCGGTCGCCTGCTGGTGGACGCTCGAGACCATCCCGCCAGCCGCTTCTGCGACGGCGTTGGAATCAGTCGTTATCGCCGTCCCCTCGAATGCGCTACTGGCTCCAACTGGGACCACGCTGGCCCCCAGTGCGACGCCCGTACCCTGCAAGAACGTCCGCTTCGTCGTTGTAACGCGTTCTGTCGCATCGTCTTCCGAGTCAGGTGCATCTGCTGCAGGACTATCTTGTCCCATATGTGATTATTCACCACATGAACAATAAGTATTTGCACCTGGTTTATTAGTGAAATTATATATTTCCAGAATGTGGTCAGTAAAACTGTACTGCCGACAGACCGCTCCGGCCTCTCATAGTACTGGCGCCGAGATCACTTCGACTGCCCGGTGTCGCCGCTGACGACAGCACGGTTCACTCAGGAGGAGATGTAGCTGATAGAGATCGATAGCGCATACCTGCGTCTTCAGGCGCAGGTCAACCGGTGACATCCTCCTCGCCGTAAACGGAGAGGGATCGAAGATCCCTCAGGCAGTCGGGCTACGCCCGACGACGGCGAGGCTTCCCGTACCGCACGTTGGGATATTTGCTGGTCTACGACACGACCTGTTCTCTCGTCTGAAACGTCCCGCTCTCGCGGTCGAACAGGTATGTCGATGGCTGTGCCACACAGCCGTTACTCCTATCCTCTCCGTGAGGACTCGGAGTTATTTTCTGGCGCATATTCTCCGCCCCGTTGCAATCCGCGTTGGCTACCAACTCACACGATGAGCAGACGTACAGGCCACGTTCGACACGGTTCGACTTCGTGTCGTCACCACACCGTGAGCAGGTCTTACTGGTGTCCCACTCGTTCTTCTTCAGCACCTCAACGCCACGAATCTCTCCTTTGTATTCGAGGTACTGGTAGATGCGGTCGAACGCCCACGAGTGCAACTTCTTGTTACCGGTCTTACCCCAGTCGGACTCGCGCACGTCTTCGGGCCAACTTACCGCAAGCGTTCCAACACCGCGTTCAACACACTCGGTGATGATCGTGTCCGTGAGAACGTGGAAGAAGTGAGTTTCACGCTCTGCAAGTTTTCGACGCGCCCACATCAACTTTTCTGACGGGCCGTTCTCACCCTCCGTGTCGTACTCTGCTCGGGTGAAGTAGTGCTTGTCTTCTTTGAGCGAGTTGCCGGGGTAGAGAACGTACTCGTCGGGGAAAGCGACCGTGGCGGTGTTCTTGATGCCAAGGTCGATCCCTGCCACTCCGTCGCCTGCGGTGTCGGTGGTTTCGAGTTCGACTTTGCAGACGAAGTGTAGTTCCCACTCGTCGCTGTTCCAGACGGCTCGAACGTTTTGCACCTTGGTGACTTTGGTGAGGTCAACGTCTGGACGGGTCTGGTACTCGCAGAGCAGGAAATCAGAACGGTGTTCCTTCAGGTTCTTACCCTTTGAGAGTCGGACGCGGTTGTTTTCGGGGTCGTGTTTGAACCCGTCTGCTTTGAACGTGACCGTACTTTTTGGCCGGGTGTCGCCGTGTTTGCGGTAGCCGGGCGGATTCGCCTTTGGGTCTTTCTGTCGCAGGTCGAACCACGACTGGAAAGCGTCGGAAAGTTCTTCGATGACTTTCTGACTGGATTGTGCGTTCAAGTCTTTCCAGCACGATTGGTTCTTCATATACGCTTTCAGCGTCCCTTCATCTGGGATTTCGCCTGTTGCGTTCCAGATTCGGTCTGCTGTCCAGCGTGCGACGTTCCAGATTTTTGAGGCGGAGTCTCCGAGCGAGTTGAGGCCATCGCAGACCTGCCGGTGGTTCTGGATGGAACCAACGTAGGTGCGCGTGACCTCAATCGCCATACATAGTCTATGTAAATAATTCTACTTAATGGTGTAGATTAGCGTGGAATATCCGGTCTGCCACCGAGTAGTGTATTGTGGAGTTGAGTGACGCGATTCACGCCCGGCGTAAACGCCGGGATTCTCTCGCTGCTTAAAGATAGACAGTGGCCTTCCCGTTCTCGATAGTGACTCGAGTGGATCTTCCTCGATTGGCTCCTCCCCCTGTAGAAGGAAATTACACGTTTGGAAATCGTGATTTCTGAAATCGAAAATTCCACTTGGTCGGAGATGCGACTGGCTGTATAGAGCACTTCGTTGATCGAGACGTCGAACTCGATCAACTCACGGACTGCTATGAGTCCGAGACGGGGAATTTCGTCGTGATCTACGGCCGCCGTCGCCTCGGTAAGAGTAAGCTCGTTCGCCAGTCCATCGCTGATCGGGACGACGCTGTCTACTATCAAGCGGTCGAGTCCACGGCACAGAACCAGCTCGAACAGTTCGTCGATACCGCCACCGCACAGTTCCCGTCGCTGCGGAACGTCCGCCGTGACTGGGGAGCACTCCTTGAAGCACTCGGCGAGGAAGACGCGATCGTCGTCATCGACGAGGTTCCGTTCCACGACGGCCCCAAAATATCGCGCTGTGGGAGTCCGTGTGCGGGCGTCACGGTCATCCGCGCCGATGAGCGAGTGATGGGATACGGAAGGCGGCGCTGTCTAGTAGCTCCAGCTGATTGCGATGGACGAGTCGACGTCGTGTCCGTACGTCACAAAGTTGGTCGGTGGACGAGAGGTGAGACGGACACGTCAGATCACCCCGAAGCCGAAGCTCGCGTACGGCCAGACGTAGTACAGCGTGACACCGACGACGAGCGCGGGGATCGTCGTGTAGATGGTCGCGACGATGGCCGCTTTCATGTCGATCGCCATCAGTGGAAACAGCGCGTCGCCGTCCTGACTGATGGCGTTTGCCGTCAGCGCCGAGAAGGGAATCGCACCCGCCGAGTAGATCTGGGCGAAGACGATCTGTGGCGCACAGCCCGGAATCAGCCCGAGTAGCGCACCGCCAATCGGAGCGAGCACGCCCACGGCCGCCGCAATAGCGGCGATTTCGATGTTGAAGATCACGATGCTGTACTCGTAGATGAGGTAGGCCGCGATGACCCACACCGTGACCATGCTGGTCTCCATGGCCGCGTGCTGGAACGTCTCGTAGGCGCTGGAGAAATCGTCCCGGATCCGACCGGCTTCGCCTTTGCCGATGAATCGACGGCCGACGAAGTGGAGGTAAAACGAGGCGGCCGTCCCGACGAGCCCGGAGACAGTGAACAACCCGAAAAACGTCGGACGAAACTCCAGAGCCACCTCGGGTGCACCACGAGCGAGGTACATCACGCCCGCGACGAGGCCCGTGGCAGCGACGGTCCACCAGATAACGTGGACGCCGTGACTGATCGTCGTCACGAGTCCGCCGTCGGTTTTCGAGCGGGTGTGGTCGTGGCAATCACTCCCAATCTCGCATTCGGGGATACTCGGGCCGCCATCCGCGACACTCGTCGTGGCGAATCCCCCATCGGTCATCGGACGACCGATCCGGGTGACTGCGTCGTCGACACGGCCGACCCCCAAACCCCAGATGTCGATCGCGTAACCGAACAGGATTGCAGCGATAAACGCCATCCCATAGGCGTACAGTGCCGCTTCGGGGGCGAGCGCGAGGATCACGAACGCCGAATCGCCGGCGGTCGCTGCGAGCGCCGCCACGACGGTCCCGAAACTGACCGTGCCCCTGATGTACAACGGCATCGCGATGATCGCTCCGCCACAGCCGGGGGTGAGCCCCAGCAGCGCCCCCGCCAGTGGCTGCATGCGCTCGTTGTTCTTGAGGTACGTGACGATCCGGCCGCCGGTCCGATACTGGATGTAGCTGAAGAGAAGAACTGTGACCGCAACAAACGCACTCACCTGCACGAAGCCGTCTCGGACCGAGAAGACCAGGATGTCGATGGCCTCCTGCAACGAGATGCCGAGTTGGAGTGGCGTCATCGGTGTGCAGCCCCTGCCGTAGCGGTATCCCTCGACGGCGCTCGAGTGCACTGTCTTTGCAGCGAACCCGCTCGCACACAGGATACGTTGTCTGCTGACCTCATGAGTTGTGAACAGGGGATAGTGAGGTGACTAATGACAAAAAGTTTTCTACCTAATTTGATTTTTAGACTCGTCTAATTCAGTCCTGCTGCCGATTCTACAGGTCGTTCGGAGCACTTCGGAGCTCGACCTCGAGGTGATTCACGGGGTTGGTTCCACCCCGAATTTTGATAAATCAGCTTATAGGATAGTCAAACAGTTTTAACAGGGAACGGACGTCAGAACGCATATGGACGAACTACTCGACGTACTGGATCTGCTCGCGGACTCAGAACTCGAGGGGCTCGTTACGTGGGTATTTCGCGTCCTCGGTGTGCTTGCCATCCTTGCAGGAATCGGCATCTGGCTGTTCACCGAAATCGCTCTTCTCGTTCCGCTTTTCCTCGTTGCCGTCGGCTTTCTCCTCATCGCTGTTCCCGGACTCCTCCTCGAGGTCGCCGAACTCGCGGGATAGCTACGAGTACACCGAGACTTATCAACAGTTAGGAGCGTCGAGAGGCTCGTCGAGCATCTCGTACACCGGACGGTAGTCCGGATGCTTCGATCACTGTTTCGCCACCGGCGTACTGTTCGGCGAGTTCGTCGAGACGGTCGTTTGGTAAGCGGATCTCGTCACGCAAGTTGTCGTCGTCCACGACAGCAACTGGCGTGAACAAGAGATCCACCGAGACGTGCACGGTGGCCCAAGATTTCGCGTGTTATTACCACACACTATCTGACAAAGTCCGAGCAGGTTGAAAAACGTGCAAGATGCAAAGCGCGAATGCGGCGTTGGCTGAGAGCCGATCTGCGAAGTGTAGTGATCGACCAGTGCAGGATAACTATATGTACATAAACAAGAACAACCTGCCCACTGAGTCTCAGTCGGTATTGAACGAACGTTTTGGATAGTC
This sequence comes from Natribaculum luteum, assembly GCF_023008545.1. Taxonomy (NCBI): domain Archaea; kingdom Methanobacteriati; phylum Methanobacteriota; class Halobacteria; order Halobacteriales; family Natrialbaceae; genus Natribaculum; species Natribaculum luteum. The sequence goes on from NZ_CP095398.1 coordinate 676,515, forward strand.
GTACCTATCCAGTGCCGTAGCCGCAGACGGTATCTGGATTCTCCGCTTCGTAGCGCTCGCAGTCGTCCCAGTTGAACCAGAGTGTACCAGTCTCTTCAATGCGTAGGAACACCATCTGACAGGAGTCGTCGCCTTCCGTATCGTCTGATGTCGTTTCTACCCACGAGTCGTCACCGGTCAGACGCGCAGCAATTTCAAATTCACCGGATTCGTCGTTCGGCCATTCACACTCCACGAACTCCGTGCTCAGTACGTTCTCGTCGTCTTCCATACCGGAAATGTCCACGGTGCTTTCGTGAACTTGTCCCCCATCTTTTCCGACCCGTATCTCTACACTGTGGTCCGCCTCACTGGTGTTTTCGAGACGTAAACCACCGAGATACACCTCCTGATCGAAGAACTCGAGGCAACCAGAGGTACCGATAGTAACCCCAAGTACGAGATACGAGCGTCGATTCATAGTGTTTTGTTTTCATGTATGGACAAATCTCTTGGGAATAGGAGTACCGAAAAGTCCGTACGTGTAGCGAGTGGATCATTCACTGATTTCGACGTTAAATAACCGACTTTGTCGTGCTGAACTCAACCTCTGTATCGGTCACGCAGGTCATGCTAGAAGATGAGGAGGTCGATAGCACACGTGCAAGATCCACAGCGCGTATCGGTCACTCGCAAAGTGAGATCGCTTACTCGGCGACGATCGCGACAGCTTCGACCCTGACCAGCGAATCAGGCTCGATCAGACGGTTCATTCCACCATACTGCCGTCGGGCGAACGCCACCAAACACCTCGCTATGAGCATCGCCGATCGATTCCCATTTATCAACATCCGTGACGAACAGTCTGGTTCCGACGACGTCCTCGAGTGAGGCATCCGTCCCTTGGAGGGCACTTTCGATACTCCGGGGTGCCTGCCTCGTCTGCTCAGACGGGTCGTCCTTACCGACCATATTTCCGTCATCGCCGGTCGCTGTGGTTCCAGAAACATGCACTTCAGAACCGGCCTGAACGGCACGAGAAGGCCCTACTCTCGACTCCCATTGCGTCCCTGTGACCTCCTCGAGTTTGCCGGTCGGAACGATCGGCCCCGCTACGTGACGGAACTCTTCGTTCGTCGCGCTCACGTCCTCGAACATGTCCGCACCCTCGAGGACGTGGCCGGCGATCCGCTTCGCGATGACTGCCCGACTGCACCCTGAACGTTGTCGGCCACCTGCTGTACCTGCTGATTGATCTCCGCCAGTTGCTCGCACTCGAGTCGTTCTCGGGGATCGACCCGGCCAGTTGCCCGCTCTTTGCGACGCATCTCTTCAACTCGACGTCCGCAGCAGGGATTTCTTCACACCGAGCTTCGGTGAGCCATCTCCGCGATATTCACTCTGTGTGTGGAGGGTCGTCGTGGACTGCGACAACGTCATCAGCAAACTCCGCTACCGATAGACCCAGCGGAGCTTCTTCGGTCGGTTCAACAGGCTCAAACTCTACCATAACCAGGTTATATGAGAGTGATGCTTCCACGATTTTACAAGGGGAAGCAGGGAGAAAGCCCACGGCTTTAGCCCTGTCTCTTACCCACAAGTTGCGCCACCAGTCTGCGGGCGATCCATCGGAGAGTGGCGATCGAGATACCAGTATTCAGCGTCTTTCGTCGGGTGAAATCCGTAATTGTGGATCCAAAAGCAGTCGACTCGAGTACTACGCTCCGTACCGAGCGTCGATCTCGTCTCTCTTCCTGTGGGTCTCAGCTCGTGCTCGCCCGCCTCGAGAGCTTCCGAAACGCCACTTTCGCGAGACTCCGACGTATGGGTAAGAGACAGGGCTTTAGCCGTGGGATGAATCCCGTAAGCTTGATTGGTATCCCCTACGAAATCAGGGATACCGAGTCCGAGGCAAGCCCACCAAAGCCACTGTCTCGGTCGGGGGCCGTACTGGCTCGGCCCGAACCCCGGCATCCGACCAGGGAACTCCCGACGTGGGGATGCCCGTCTGTGACGGGTCCTCGGCCGTCTGTGGCGGTCGAACCCCACGACTTCAGTCGTGGGAGAAGTCAGAGTAGTGTGGTCCATCGTCATCCCACTCCGCGTTGAGTTCGATTATATCACCGATATCGAACGCAACTCGGTCGTAGGCATCACCAGCCATCTCCGCCTGTCGTCCATCTACATTCGGTACTGGATCGTCCAGACTGTCTACAAGAATAAGCCAGTCGTCAACAATCCGGCGTTGTCGAACGGTTTCACGTACTTCACCGTCCAGTTCAACATCGTATACCGTGCGTGGCATGATTGGAGCGCGGTCTAGCCAGGGCGTCAGCCACGCCTGATAACGGTCGAGGATTCGGCAGTCTCCCTTCTTCGTCTGAAAGGTATCGCCAACAGCGAATAGAAACTCATCGTACGGGTTGGTTATCTCTCGACCAAACCGCCCATCAACCCTATCACCTTCCTCGATGGCACCAGGGAGTTGTGACCATCCAGCAAATTCTGACCCGTATCCACGATCAACGAATGGTGTTGGGAGGTAGTTGTTTGGCGTTTCGAATTGCTCAGTAAGCCGTTTCAGTGCTTCTGCCTCTGAGAGATGGTCGGTACGGTTGTCAGGATCAGCGTCAAACGAATCGAGTGATTTCGAGGGCGATGGTGGGGCATCCCGCGGTGGAGTATCCCATTCATCAGTAGGAGTATGAAATGAAAACTCGCCTACGTAGAGACAGTAATATAATTTCCCATCAATATTGTGATAACGGATTGTATCAACACAGCCTCCGTCGACGAGCTCTTCGAGTATCGCTCGTTTCAATCCATAGAGTGCCTTCTTCCGCAGACTGTAGAGACGGGCGTTTGCCTTGAATCCAGCAGTGTAGGCGTCTTCAGCAGATTCGGCGTATCGCTTCGCTTCCACGTTGAGCTGATATAACGCCTTTAATTGCTCAAAATCACATTGTGAGCAATGCGATGATTCCTGTGTATCCTCGATATCACTCATCGTCACTCCGGACGTCGAGTTGGAAGGCCAGCGTCTTCACGAGAGCCTGTTCGTCGGTCATTTTCGACGTGATTGCTGATTCGCCGTTCTCGGTTATAAGTCCGTGCCACGGAAGGTGAAAGTGAAGATCCGTATCGGCTACACTCCACTCCCGGGGGCGTAGCGCCCTCGTTCCAGCTAAGATGGCTTGAACGCCCTGATCTCGTCGATGACCTGCTTTGGATTCTCGGCGTGTTCGATGAACGAGAGGACGTTCTCCGACCAGCCGGAGATGTTGTAGACGTTTTCGTAGCCGTCCGGCGTCACCAGATCGCCGTAGGCCGCGAGATCGACGAGGTACAACGCGGTGTCCGCGGACACCTCGTCCCGATAGGCCTCGAACGCGTCCTTGACCGTCTGGTTATCGCGTGCCGTGAACGGCGTGCTGTCCCAGATCTGCATATCTGTAAAGACGACGATCCGCTCGAGAGATCTGCCTCGATCGTGGAGGTGTTCGATCGCCTTCCAGCCGTTCGTCGAGTTCCCGACGTCCTCGTCGATGGCCAGCACCGACTCTTGGCGCTGCAGTACTGGCGTGTCGACGTGCATCGAAACGGGCTGGAAATCGTCACCGAATCCGCCGACGTCGGCTCCCTGGTCAGCCAGGATCGCACCGAACAACGCGCCGATTTCCTTCAACCGGAGCGTGCTGTTCGCGGAGAGCGGATGCTCCATCGATCCCGACAGGTCGACCGCGACGAAGGTGTCGCCGAGTCCGTCGGGCACCGTCTCGACTGCGACATCAATTGCGTCTTCTAGCCACTGCTCAACCGCCGGTGCCTGCACATCCGCGTCTTGAAGCGCGGTGTACGCCTGGTAGTACCGGAATGGGTACAGCGGCGCGTGACGCACCGCCTCCAGGTCGAGGTGGTTCACGACGGTATCCTCCGGAACGCCGGCCTCGAGCATGTTCCGGAGGTTCCGGATCGACGCGAAGATCGGCAGCGTGTACGCGTCGTCCTCGATGAGCAGTTCCCAGGACTCCTGTGTATTCCCGCGCTCGGAGATGACCGTCTCCCACGTGTTGGGCGACGGCAACGGGTCGACGTCGGGATCGTCGTCGAGGTCGCCGCGCATGAACCGCTCGAACAGCGCTTCCTGCTCGGCGTCGACGGGTGCAGGGTGGACGCGGTTGAAGACGTCGTGAAGGGTCACCTCGCGGCGCGACAGCTCGTACTTGCCGAGCGTGTAGGCGTCAGCCATCTCAACGAGCGCGTCCTCGATTCCGCGCCGAAGCGGCCACGGTGCGGTGCCACCGAACAGCTGATCGTGGATAGCGAGCGCAGTTGCCGTCTCGTCCATTCGCTGGATGATCGCCGGCGTCCACTCGCGGATGAGTGACTCGTCGGACTCGTCCTTGAACCGGTCGTCGTTGGCTGCCAGCACGAGCAGGACGTGTGGAATGTCCCGCAGGTAGAGTTCCTGCCGCGCGTACGCGGCGAGCTTCAGGACGAACTCCGGGTCCTCGTCTGCGGCGGCATCGAAACGGTGGATGACAGCGGCCAACTGCTCGTCATCGGTTTCGTAGAACGACCCTTCCAGCAGCTGGTTGATCGTGCGCTTGTACAGTGCGAGTCGGGGGTCGGCAGGCTCGAACGCTTCTCCACCTTCGTAGTTGGTGGTCCGCGTCGCCTCCGCGACCGTTTGCTTCGGCCTGTTGAATTCCATACTATCACCCGGAGCCGCAACAGGCGACTCCGACCGCGGCTGCCCACAGCATCTGCGAGCAGCGAGCGTTCCCGGCACGATTCGAACGTGCGACACCCGGCTTCGAAGGCCGGTGCTCTGTCCTGACTGAGCTACGGGAACGAGAGCGTGGCCGGGAAATTCCTGGAGCGAAAGCGGGATTCGAACCCGCAGAGTGCCATCGAAGGATCGCTCCAGGTCGACGACCACTGGCGACACGGCGACCGGAAAACTATCGGAGCGGGGCCGGTGTCGAGAGTCCCCTCGGACTCTCTTTGTCCGGGATGTTCTCGATGGACTGAGCCACCGACAGGATTTGAACCTGCGAGTTCCTGGCGAAGCAACGCTCCGACTCGACGGTCGCCACGTGCGGTCGGGAAACCGGCGGTGCGACGGGCTATGACTCCCGGTGTGTGCCTTGTGGGCTGAAGGAACGCACCACCTGGACGACCACACGCTGGGGGAACTGACGGTGGCAGCGCTCCAATCCGTTGTACCTCGCTGGGAGGGTACGGAAAGCGCTTGCCACTGCAGCCCCCGAGTGCTCCCGAGGGGAATCGAACCCCTGGCCTCCAGCTCGAAAGGCTGGCGTCTCTCGCCAACGGAGACTCCGGGAGCGCTGTAGGGGCAAATCAGGTGCCGGGTTGCGGCGGACACGCACGGGTCAACGCAGCCGTTCGAAGCCCTTGAGTCGCCCGTGCGTGAACGTCACTCGATACGTGACCAGTGCATCGAGTGTCTCGAAGGAGTGTTTAAGTTTGAAACGACCGTGGTAGTCGTCTCGCTCGATCCAGCCGTCGTGTACTCGGTTCCGACAGCCAGCCATGTAGAGGAGATCGCCCTCGTCGACGTCGTCACGGCTCGCGTATGGTCGGTCCTCGGGCGGAACCGCTTCGGTGTGCCACTCCTCTTCGAGGAGCCGACCGTCCGCCGTAATTCGGAATGTCGTCATACTCGGCCGGGCGATACCTTTCGTCTGCCAGTCGACGTCCTCTGCTGGAGCCACTGCACCGGGATACTCCGGCAGGTGGACGCCGTCATAGAGCTCGACTGTGTCGAAGAGACCCATCGTCTTCACCGCCAGTGGGACGGGCAGGATTCGAACCTGCGTCTACTCCGTACAGGGAAGTTGAAGGAACTCTCGTCGTCGCACCGGATCTCCGGTGAAAACCCGACGAGAGTGTGACTGCCAGGCTCTTCTACCGTCCCGAAATCTCCCCGGCACGACTCGAACGTGCGTCTCCTCCTCTACAGGGAGGTGTCGTCGCCGCTGGACCACGGGGAGACGTATCGCTGCGAGGATTCGAACCGCGGAAGGACTACCCACACGGCCCTTGACCGTGCCGGTTGATCACTCTGGTGTGGCGGCTCGCGAAGCCTGCCGATCGGTCGGCAGGTAGTCATTTCGCTGTGCGATTGGTTCCTACTGCGCAACCGTAACTGGGGAGTCACGATTACGGCTCACATCGTGAGGGCGTACTTCGGGTGTTCCCCGGGAATACCACACCGGATCATGGAGGTTGCAGACCCTGCTGGGTCCGTCACCGCCGGACCGATCTAGATGATCGGACTGGCGGACTGTGCCTCCCTCGATGGGGATCCCCACGTGGCCACGCCACGCATCCACGCCGACGCCGGGATTCGAACCCGGATCACGACCGCGACAGGGTCGTATGCTCGCCGGATTACACTACGTCGGCACCGTAGTCGCCCCGACCGGAATCGAACCGGCGACCTCCGGATTCAAAGTCCGGCGTCCCTCGCCAGCGGAGACTCCGGGGCTCGGCGTAGCCGCAGCTATCGCTGCGGGGCTGTTGGCTAGTGACTTCCGTTCACTCAGCGCGTACGGAGCCCGTTCGTCACTGTAGTAGAACGAACGGAGACCAATCCGCCGCGAGCCTCGCAACCCGCACTCGTCTGTTGCTGTGAACTGAGCGAGTACTGGTCGAAGGCAGGCAGCAATCCCGTGTTCCCCAACCCCTGACGGGTAGTCCGTATGGGGGCCGAGTTATGCGGGTGAGAGTGTCCGGCCGTCGCCGGATTGCGTCGAACTCTCGTATTCGAAGCCGACGTAGATCCGGCGGTTCGCGTCCGGTCTCTTCGCACGCTGGTGTTGTAGACACTCGCCGAACACGGGACCCGTGGCTACGCGAGAACGAGCACGCCGCGGGTTGAGGCGAGTTGCGACCATCGTGTTGAACGCTCCTAGTTCGAGGGGTGTGTCGGACGTCAACCTGAACTATCGTGGCAATTGTATTAAAATTGATCAGGGTGTGTTAAACACAGCCACAGCAGGGATGGCCGAATTTCGCAATACGGCTTTTGAACGACGAACACACCGTCCACTTGCGCGGCCTGTCGACTCACAGATTTCCCACCAGTTGGTGAACCGTTCTGAGTTGCAAAGACCAGCCGATCACCAGATCTACAACAAACTCCGGCAACTCGAGGAAGACGGCCAGATCACCGTCGACCGGAGTGGTCGGCTCAACACGTACCAGCGTGTCGGATCCACTGACCGGTGAACCGCCTCGGGGTCAAGCCCCGAGGCTTCCCGTTTCAACGACGCGACTTGCAGGAACCGACGAAGACCGCCCTCCATCGGTTTCCACAGCGGTCGCAGTCTCCACGGGCGTGACTTCGGCCTGTCCCAGACCGAACTCCTGAAGACCGCGAGAAAGAACGTTATACGACGCATTTGCATCCCTGTCTGCCTCAAAACCACAACTCGGGCAACTGTGTTCCCGCACCCACAACGGCTTCTCCGTCTCGACACCACACTCAGCACACTCCTTGGTCGTCCCCGCAGGGTTCACTTGGACAACGTGCGTCCCGTACAGGTCGCCCTTGTACTCCAACATCTCGATGAACCCGCGCCACGCGGCATCCTGCTTGTTCCGCGCATTCCCACGCTGTTGAAACATCCCTGAAACGTTCAAGTCCTCCACGAACACGGCGTCATACGTCTTGACGAGCCACGTCGTGAGCTTGTGCTGGAAGTCTTTGACCTTCCGCTTGATTCGACGCTTGACCTTGGCAACCTCACGGCGTTGCTTCTCCCAGTTGTTGCTACCGTGTTCCTTGCGGGAGAGACTGTGCTGTTCCCGACGTAGGCGTTCGTATTCGTCGGAGAGGTCGAGCCAGTCCACACTATCGCCGTCCGACGTGTAGATGTAGTTGTTGATGCCGAGGTCGATGCCAACGCAGTCCTCAACATCCAAGTCACCCACGTCGGGTTTCTCGGGGAGTGCGGTGTCTTCGACTTCGAGGCCGAATGTGACGTACTACTCACCAGTAGTCTCTTTCTTCAACGTCACCTCCTTGATGGTAGCGTTGTCGGGAATGGGTCGGTGATAGCGAATGGGGATGTCATCGATTTTCGAAAGCCAGAGTGTGGCAGTCCGACCACTCGTGTCTTTGAGTTCGAAGCCGGACTGCGAGTACGTCATACTCTGGTACTCTCGCGGTGACTTCCACCGGAGTTCGCCGACCTTGTACCCTGCCTCTTTCCTGTCGGAGAGGTTCGAGAGATTGTCGTAGAAGCGTTCGACGGTCTTCTGCAACGCCTTCGAGTGGACTTCCGAGAACACGGACCACTCATCCTTCCACTCGGTGAGGCGTTTCTGGTGTTGGTATGCCGAACCGATGTTGTCTTCGTCGGTGTCGCGGGCGTTGTATTCGTGGCGGGTGTGGTTGTAGGCTTGGCGGTGGATGTCGATGTGGCGTTCCGCTTCCGCAGTCACGCCTGTTCGGTCGGGGTAGGCGCGGAAGCGGTAGTCGTACCACATCGCTGTACCGTGGCTATTGGTGTGTTTCGATTTAATGGGTTGGTTCACGAGTTGTCGGCTTCATCCACGGGGTCAAGCCCCGTGACATTCGCCTCGACAGCCTGTAAACAGGCCCCAACTCGCGTATTCATCGAGGTGCTGTTGCGATCACGTTTCTGTCCAGACGCCATACTCACTATCCCGGATTTCAGGGTTCGCTGGCGGGCGTGGCCTTGTACTATAACTGATTCGCACTCGATTTGCTAGTATGGCTGGCGGGAGCGTGACAGTCGAACGGGCCGAAGACTGGCAGACCCTTCAGCGGCACCTCTACGGGGAGTCGTCCGAGGATCGAGACCCAGGTGACCAGTATCGCACGTCGGAGGTGTTCCGTGGGCACTCCAACGAGGCATACACACTCCGGACATCTCTCCAGCGGTTCGTCGGCACCACCGGCGAGTGGCAACTGGAGATCCGCCTCTTGCGGGAGTTCAACAAGTACGCCCAACAGTTCATCGACGAACCGGAGTCGTTCTTTCATCTTCAGTCGCTCGCGCAACACCACGGGCTCCCGACGCGGCTCCTCGACTGGACGTATTCGCCATTGGTAGCGACATACTTCGCGACAGGCGGCGACCCCGACGTCGATGGGGAAGTGCTCGTCGTTGACTATGCAGCCGCTCACGAGCATCTGCCGGACAATCTGCAGGAAGTCTGTGAGCTGGCAGAGACCGAGATGCTCGACACCGATCTGCTGGAAGCGGGGATCGAAATGCTACTTCGAGAGAGCGGTGAGGAGACGGCACGGGCTCACGTGCGGGCTGGGTCGGCAAACCTCTTAGAGATCAAATCGGTCGTGACGGAATTCATCGACCAACACCCAGAGTCGTACGCAGTGTTCTTCGAACCACCACCGATCGACCAGCGGATTGCCAACCAGGGAGCGCTCTTTGCGAGCTGGTTTCCAGCTGCCCCTCAACAGCCGATGGACGAATGGCTCGAGACCCACCCGGAGTTCTTCCGGAAAGTCGTCATCCCCGCCGAGCAAAAACAGCCGTTCCGGGAGAAACTCAACCAGTCGAACGTCAACCACCGGACGCTGTTTCCCGGTCTTGACGGGCTGGCGACGTGGCTAACTGATTCTCTCAAACCGACAACGAAGGGAGACAGGTAACCGGGTCGATCACCCACTCACCGATGTCGGTTCTCTCGAGCTGGATGCCGACTCCGCCAACACACGATAAGGTATCCAAGGTATCCTCTGTACCCAGATCTCCGGCTCGTCGTCGACGTCGTCGAACAGGTTGTTATCGTCTGGTTCGTCGATGTCCTCGAGTTCCCGCCCGGCGGAACTGATGCAGCTACAGTTGTCAGGGGGTGTAGGCATGTCGGGCCGTGAGACAAAGTTGATATACTCGAGCTAGAACATCTCCAAAAATGAGTGAGCAGGTCATCGGATTCGGGCGGGAGGGGCTCGACTCCGAGTTACGCGATGAGCGGGACCTCACAGACTCGGTTGACATCCCGTCACGGCGAGTTGAACCCGCCGACAGTGCGACCGAACTGGAGGGGCTGCTGGTTTGGCGATCTGGTTTCTGTCGGTCACCGCGCCCGATGCTGGACGAACTGGAGTATCAGCGACGCCGGTACGAGACAGCCGCGGAGAGACTGGCTCGAGTCCGGACGGATGTGTCCGACGCTCGTGCAGTCGTGGCTGCTGTGTCGTCGGTCTCTGATTTTGCAACCGCATCAGTTGCGCACCCTCCCGTCGAGAGCGAAACGGGGATTGTGCCCCAGCATTCGGCCCAGTATCGTGAGCCAGGAACGGAACCCGCTGCCACGTCAGGGGGCGTCCGTGATCGGCGTACGGACCGCAGCTACTTGCACGGATAATGTAATATGGGGCAGACAAAAGATCAAGCCATTCGTGATATCGTCAAGGGCGCCGGCTTCGTCTACAGCGGGCTGGTCCTCGAGATGGCGATCGCGTTTCTCGCACAGGTCCTTGCCGCCCGGTACCTTTCGGCAAGCGATTTTGGTGGCGTAACGGCTGGTGTCGCGTTGCTCAATATCGGCGCGATCGTTTCTTCGGTCGGATTCGGAAACGGCCTGGCGAGATATTTTCCGCGCCACGACGCGGCGACGAAGTCCGAGTTAGCACGCGCGAGTTTTCTTATTACGTTCCCCGTGTCAGTCGTCATCAGCGGCCTGGTTACTCTCAATGCCGAATTCCTTGCCGCAGACGTATTCGGTGACCCGACGGTGACGCCGAGTATCCTCATCTTCGGGGCGACCATCCCGTTTGCAGCGACGTTGCGGGTCGTCGTCGGCGGAATTCAAGGCCAGAAGAACGCCCGTTATCGGGTCTACGTCGAAAATCTCGTCCGACCGGTCGTCCGGTTCAGCCTCGTTATCGTTGCTGTCGTCTACGGACTTGGACAGGCCGGCTTTGCCGGGTCGTACGCGATCCCGTACGTTCTCGGTTCTGTGCTTGCCGTGGTGCTTCTCGCTCGGACGCTCCCCGAACTCACCGAGACGTGGAGCGTTGATTGGGATCTGACACGGTCGGTTCTTCGATATTCGACCCCGTTTATTCTCTCTGCGACAGCGGGGTTCATCTATCGGAGCGCAGACATTTTCTTGCTACTGTATTTCCTCGACAGCGAAGCGGTCGGCATCTATGGCGTCGCGTACGCGGCGGCAAAGCTGATGCTCATGTTCTCGACCGCGTTTAACTTCATGAGCATGCCGGTTGCAAGCGAGCTCGAGAGCGGCGGCGGGATCGCCGCGGCGGTCGACGTCCAACGCCCGGTTCTCCGGTGGATCACAGCCGCGAGCATTCCGGTGTTCGTTCCGTTAGTGCTGTTTTCGCCGGAGTTTATCTCGATCGTCTACTCGTCTCGATACGCTGGCGGGGCTGTCGCCCTCTCGATTCTCGTGGCCGGATTCGCGGTCCACAACGTCTTGAGCACTCAATCGAACCTCTTGAAGGCACTGGGGAGATCGAAGCTAATCGCAGCGAATTCGGCCGGTAGCGCGGTGGTAAACGTCGTCCTGAACATTCTCCTGATTCCGCGGTGGGGAATCGAAGGAGCAGCCGTCGCGACGGTGATCTCGTATCTCATCTATGATGCGCTGTTTACGCTGGAACTCTGGTACGATACCGGTGAGGTAATCCTCGGCCGGGACCTCGCCGAACCAGTTGCACTGGCACTTCCGCTCCTCGCTGCGGTCTGGTACGTGAAACCGATCGTTCCACCGTCGATCGCTGCAATCGTCGTTACGACCGCTCTCTTCTCGACCGCGTTTCTCGTGACGTTGCTCGTGGTTACCGGCATCCGGCCCGAGGAAGAGATGGTGATTCTGTCGATTCAGGAACGGCTCGGCGTCGAAAGTCGGCATCTCAACACGTTACTCGAGCGGCTGTCGTGATCGCACGTCCGGTGACCGACCCCGGTTCCTCGCTGACCCACGCCGCCGCTGTCGAGATTCGTCTCCCTGCCACGGTCACGAACTCGCGCTTCCGCCCGGTCCTCGGCGGCCACTGTGCCGGTGTTCGTGAGTGGGTGGTCTCTACTTCGATTGACTCGGAGGCGTCTACGCCGTGCGGACCCAGGTCTCCGAGGGTCTTCGACCAATCGTCGTGTCGGCGTCACGGTCGTCGACTCAGCGCCTACAAGCGACTCAGCGTCATCGCCGACACGAGAGCCCGGCCTGGTTCGCTCGCCCGTGGCCGACTCGCGGGTGATGCTGAGAGAAGTATCAGTGATCGATCGGTCGGGATGCTCTTTTCAGCCTGACGGGTTTCGACGATAGCTAGGCCGTGTTGACCATCGACGGCTCTGTCACGTCCTCTGCTTCTTCGCGATCGCCGGGAAGCGGCACCTCCGCTAACCCGTCGATGATAGACTGCGGGTCAGCGTCGACGGTTTGTGTCGCCACTGACGCGGCGTCACCGCTGTCGAGTGCGACGACTGGCCGGCCGACAGCGGCTGCTTCCAACATCGCACGCGAGATACCGCCCCATTCGACGCGTGATGCAGAGAGGAGCACATCGGAGGCGGCGTAGAGTTCGGGCATCTCACTGTAGTCGACGGCACCTTCGAGACGAACGTTCGAGAGAGCTTCCGCGCGATCGACGAGTTCGTCGTCACGCTTTGGACCGACGAGGACGAACTCCCACGCCGGGAGTTCCTCGGCCACATCTAACACCAGATCGATGCCTTTCTTCTGGCTGATTCGGCCGACCGTGAGAACCCGGCGACTATCCTGTGAGAAGAGTTCCGGATGCGCCTCGACGGCCGGATGGAAATGCGAGGGGGATGCGATCCGCGGCTCCGCGATTCGTTCGGCGTTCGACCACCAGGGAATCTCAACACCGCCGTAGGCCGGCGTGTATACGGCGTCGGCGAGGAACACTGCTTTGCCGATGAGATTATTCACGGCGTAGTCTCTGCATCTGGCGATGCCATCGGAATTCATGTACTCCGTGAAATTTGACCGAGAGACGCGAGTACACGTCCGCAGACCGCTCCCGCGTGCGCCGAGAAGCACGCCCGGCGCATGCCACCGCGGTTGGGTGATCTGGCGAACCTCCGTCACGTCGTTCTCCGCAACGTACTGCGAAACCACGTCAGCACACGCCGAAATCAACGAGATCCCCGATGCGTCTTCCATTCGATACCGATGGATTTCGAACGCGTCGCCGTGACGAATCCACGCGGGAAGATCGCAGTCGCTTCCGATAATCAGGTCGAACGCCGCGTCGTCTTCACGTGCCGCGAGGGAATCGAGATAGGCCTCCATATTCGGCGGACAGTCTCGTCCGAGATACAATCCAACTGTCATACTGGTTCCGCGAATCGGATCGACCTAAATCTATTGGGTCCACTCGCAGTCGCGGGTGAACCCACACCTCCGAGTCCACGGCGAGCCCTACCGGTTGAAAGACGCTCACTCTGAACGTTCCGGTAGCTGAGGCTGGCTGCTGAAGACCGGTCCCGATGGCTCTCAAGAAAATCAGTGCCCGATGTAACCGAGAGCCTCGAGACGTTCGCCGACGACCCCCGTTTCGAGAGCGTCGTCGATACCGTAATCGGTGTATGCAGGCTGATCGTAGTGGTCAGCAACGATCTTCTCGAACCGGGCGACGCGTTCCGGTTCTTCTTCGGCGACGTTCGTCTGCTCACGGGGGTCAGACGGGAGGTGGAATAGTTTCGTCGAAATGTGTTTGTCACGCGCAGTGATGAACTTCCACTCCGAGGTTCGACAGCCGGTGATTAGAAGATCGAGATCTACCTCTCGGCCGTCCCGATTCGCGTTCTGGGCGAACACCGCGCGGTCCTCTGGAAGCGAGGATTCGCCGCGGAGAGCAGGACAAAGCGACGTCCCGTGAAATCGCCTCGGGTTGTAAGGGTTGTCGAGGGCTGCCCCGAGCAGCGTCGGACCGATATCGATCGTCGAGGTTACCTGTTCGACGTCAGTGAGGTCTTCGGTCCCGAGTTTGAACAGCAGCGGGACGTGTGCTCCCTCTTCGAAGGGCTCGGTGCAGTGGGTCAAGTTTCCGTGCTCTCGAAACTCCTCGCCGTGGTCCGAAGTGAATGCGACGTGCGATTGTTTCCACAACCCCCGTTCCTTGAGACCGTCGATGAGCCGTTCGAGTTCAGCGTCGAGCTGTCGAAGCGACGCATCGTACATCGATGAGACGATGTCGACCTCTTCGGTCGAGAGGTCCTGTGGATTCGTGTGAAGCCTATCGTCGGTACTTCCCAACTGGTGTGAGAGCTGAAGCTAAAGCGTTGGTCTCATGATGCCTTGTTTTGCCGCCGATTGACGGCAACTTCAGACGTTCTCACAGGAAGGTTCCGTCAGATTAACCGGGAAATGGACGCCGTCTGGCGATATGGCATCGCTCAGACGACTAGCGCGAATGTGTCGAGACCTTGCCAAACAGCACGTTGACGATCCGGACGTACCCGCCGCGCCGGATGGCGCGGACGGGTACGCCAAGTGGACACAGATCGCGTTAATTCTGTTCCGCGTCGAACTGGAGAAGAGCCTCCGTGAGACTGAAGACTACCTCAACGAGATGCCAGGTGTTCTTGCTGTGTTCGATCTCGACGAGGCACCGCACTACAGCTCGTTCTGTCGGTGGGAGCAGGAGTATCAGATGCGTGAACTGCGCCGCCTGCTCCGCGCTTCGGCGGAGCAGGCGGGCTGGAGTGGTGAAGCTGCGATTGATGCAAGTGGCTTCCAGCGCGATCAAACCAGCTACCACTACCGCGACCGAGCGAACTACTCATTCCAGTCGATGAAGACAACGATCTTGATCGACGTGAACTCACTGGCGATCAAGGACGTTCATTTTACGACGCAGAAGGCCTGGGACGGCCACATCGGGATGCAGGTCTTCCGCCGGAACGCGGAAGACCTGCGTGTGTTGTCTGCTGACGCGAACTACTCGTGGAGCGACCTCCGTGAGGAGTGTCGCTCCGAGTCAACGCGACCGTTGATCAAGCACAGGGAGCAGACACCGTTGCAGAAGGCCCACAACGCACGAATGAACGATGACTACAACCAGCGCTGGATGAGTGAAACCGGCTTCTCGCAGTTGAAGCAAGACGACGGCGAGAAGCTCCGCTCCCGGAGCTGGCACGGCCAGTTCCGGGAGCTAACTCGCAAGTGCATCGTGCATAACCTAACGCAGGCGGCGAGTTAGGGCTCGCCGCCTGCTCCCCTTTTCCGGACGTATCCGGGAGAGGCATCGCCGTCGTCACCGGAACAACGGAGCAAGGTACCATAGTTTTGACTCATCAGCAATCGCTGTGACTGACAGCTACTGCATCTTCTGAGGTCGAAAAGCCGTCTCTAACGTCGTGAAATTGTAGATCAGCAACCCCACCCCGATGCCGTCTTGCGTTCAACAAGGCATCTCATGAGGAAGATGTCTGGCTGAGTGAATGTGTTCAGCGTCCCTCAACCAGACGGTGTTCTTTCAGACTCAGACGTGAAAGATCTAGCGGAAGACGTCATTTGCCAGCTCCCTTTGCCAGGGATCGAGGGCTCGCCCCTCGATCCCGGCGATATCTGGGCGGTCGTCATTCTTGCAGCAGTCAATCAGACCTCCATCTGGGAGACGTGCAAGGACAATGACAACGCTGTCTGTGACGATACTGTCATGGACTGGCTCCATACGCTCAACCGAGAGTGGCTTGAGCAGGTTGCTAACCGCCTTCTCAGGGAGGTAGCGATGACGATCCTCGACCCTAATCGGTCGAGGATCGTCTCCATTGACTTCGTCGATAATCCCTACCACGGAACGTACGCCGATGAAGAAGGTGAACTCTGCCGCATGCACGCGAAAGACGGAACAACGACGTGCCACCGGTACTGCACAGCGTATCTCGTCTCGAACGGAAAGCCAGTGACGTTGGCGATGACGTACGTCCGTAGCGATGAGAAAGAGGCCGACGCGGTCGAGCGCGTCCTCGACCGCGTCGAAGCCTATCCCTTCGACATAGAGCTTCTGTTGGCTGATCGTGGCTTCTACAACGAACGTATTCTGCGTCGTTCTCAGGAGATTGCTGCGACTGTCGTTCCCGTCCAAAAGAAGGGAGAACACATGAAGGAAAAGTTGGACACGCACCGTTCGTACATGACAACCTATCGGATGTACAAAGACCGCGAGCGGGAACTAGAATTCCCGCTCGCGGTCGCTGTGTCCTATCACGCTGGAGATCGAGGGAAAAGCGGGGAGGTTGTGCGAGGGTATGTGGCGTGCGATCTGGCTGATCGCACGCCCAAGCAGGTCGAACAGCTGTACCGGAAACGGTCAGCGATTGAAACAAGCTACCGGGTGTTTCGCCAAGCACGAGTGGTAACGACGACACAAGATCCAGTCGTCCGCTTTGCATTCGTCTTGGTCGGGTTCTTGCTGGAGAACCTCTGGCTCGTGCTTCGGTGGGCGGTCGTCGCCCGCCCGCGTCGGGGCGGGCGCGACCTGCCCGAGGAATTCACGTTCAAGACCTTCTCTGACTGGATCAGACATGCATTAGAGGAAGAGCTAGAGCGGAGTTGGGAGATCGAGATGAACGGAACAGGTGTGCCAGAAGCATACGCGCCGGCCACGGGCTGACGCCAGCCCGCGGCCTTGGGCAAGCTCTTGGTGAGCAACAGCATTCGCCTAGAACAGCGTATCTCAGCCTTCTTACTTCACTTCTCCTCATCCGTGGATTCTATTTCCTGTTCACTCGGTTACCACACCGGCATTCGCTCTGTTCGTCAATGACTCAGCACAGTTCACGAAGCGACTTTCGGGAAGTACCGATCGTTGATGTTCCACAGTTCATCCGCTGAAACGTCCGGTGCACCGACTGCGTCTCGGTATTCCTTTGGCGGGACGTACGGCGAGTGCGTTTCCATGAAGTGTGCGAAAACGAACAGCGGTTGGTCGTCGGGCGCCTTGTCGATGTACTCGAGCGTGCGATCGACGATCTCGTCAGCCGTGGGATGCGGCGGCGTCCGCTCCTCTACCAGTCGATACATGCGTTCGACTGCCCGGTAGAGCGGCCCGTCCTGATCCAATCGTTCGTAGACGCTAGATTTCAACGAATTGATCCGCTGACGGAACGGTGAGACGGCGATTTCGGCGTCCGACTCGACGTTGAACGATCCGATTTCTTCGTTGATGACCGTCTGCTCGCTATCGAAGTAGACATCAAAGCCACGATCCCACCCAAATCGCGTATGCAACTGCGCGTTCGCGTTGATACCCAGCGTCGTATACCCTGCCTCGTCGAACACAGTCGAGAGCATCGTCCGGTGGTCCGTCAACTGTGCGTAACCACCGTACATCAGCGGATAGGAAGAGGTCAGAATCCCTGGAAAGCTCTTACGCGTCCCTGTTCCCGTCGCTATCGCCTGTGTACAGGCGGCTCCTGAATCCGCGAGCGCGTCGAGCGTCGGTGTAGTTTCGATAGGATATCCGTTCTGTGAGAGCCGGTCGTACCGCAGTCCATCAGCAGTGAACAAGAATACATGATCGTTCATATTGGGTAGTTGGATAGCGATTTGCCGTCAGACCGATTTCGTAGCAGTCTCATGAATGGTCTCTCAATGGTGAACCAAGTGTGTCGCTGGGGATTGGCGGATCGCCGGAATCGATAGATTCCGCGATCCGCACCGAGAACAGTACGCATCTCCGCCAGCAACTCGTAGTCCAGAAGCTTGAGAACCGTCTTCTCCGTCGCCAACTCGCTGCACAGCAACAACAGATCGAACAACTTGAGACTCGCCTCAAGAGGTACGAAAACCCAAACACACCACCCAGTAAGCAGGGTGGTGCGGCTGGATCACCTGGCAACGACGACAGCGACGAGGAAAAGGACGAAAACCAGGAAGACGACGCTGGCGGCGACGCTGACGCCGCCAGCGACTCATCCCCAGGACGTAGCGAAGGTCACGAAGGAACAACTCGACCGCCACCTGAACCAGAGGAGACTATTCGAGTCGATCAGGGATATTGTCCAGATTGTGAGCAAAGCCTCTCTAACCCGGACAGCTACGTCTCACGAACTGTTATCGACATTCCTCTTCCCATTCCAACCACTGTCATCGAGTACAAACTCGGCAAACACCGCTGTTCCTGTGGAAACGAGGTCGTTGCTGAACATCCTGACTGCCCGGAAACCGGGCGGTTTGGGCCGAATATCATGGCCCAAACCGCCCTCGGTAGGTTCCATCAGCGACTTCCGAACCGTAAACAGGCGGAGCTGTTTGATTGGGAACTCGATATTCCCATCTCTCATCGGACGATCTACAACCTGACCAAGCGGGTCGCAGACCGGCTGCGACCCGCGTATGACGATGTCAAAGCCCGTATTCAGGAAAGTGACGTCGTCTACTGCGATGAAACGGGATTTCCTGTTGACGGAGAGCAACACTGGGCGTGGACGTTCGTTACTGACGAAGAGGTGCTGTTCTGGGTTGATGAGAGTCGTGGAAGCCAGGTGTTAGAGGACGTCCTCGGCGAGGAATTCGCCGAGGACTCGACGCTCAGCTGTGACGGTTGGTCAGCGTATCCGAGCTATCACACGAAGCTCCAGCGGTGCTGGGCACATCTGTTGCGGGAGGCGGAGTACGTTGCTGAACGGTACGAGGAAGCAGAGAAGTTATCTGCGGAGTTACACGCTCTCCATGACGATTTAACGGCGTTCGACAAGGAGGATCCATCCGCCTCCGCCCGCGAGCAGAAGCGGGCGGAGGCGTCGTTACATCTGGAAGGCCTGATCAGGGAAGACTATGAGGCACAGGAGGTCCAGAAGCTGATCGAGAAGATCAGGAACGGGTTAGGCCACTGGCTGACGTTCGTCACAGAGCCAGACGTCGATTCGACGAATAATCGCGCAGAGCGCGCTCTGCGCGAGCAAGTTGTGCTGCGGAAGATGTTCCGGACCCTCCGCTCAGCCGAAGGGGTCCAGATTCACGAGACGATCACGACCATGTTAGCCACGTGGAAACGGCGAGGACTAGATCCGCCTGAACAGCTCCAGTCCATCCTCGGTGGGAAAGAACTCAGTTCAGGATGAGAGGTATCACTGATCGGTGAATCCTGGTCACGCTATCCAACTACCATATTGGTTCCTTCTGGGAAATAGTTTGAACATGAGATATAAGTTAGGTCTTTAATTAGTATTTCCCTATCAGATTGCCGAGCAGGTATCGGCGGTGAGCAAAGCTGTATTTTTGATGGATTCTTGCCTTGTTGAACGCAAGACGGCATCGGGTGGGGTTGCTGATCTACAATTTCACGGCGTTAGAGACGACTTTTCGACCTCAGAAGATGCAGTAGCTGTCAGTCACAGCGATTGCTGATGGGTCAAAACTATGGTACCTTGCTCCGTTGTTCCGGTGACGACGGCGATGCCTCTCCCGGATACGTCCGGAAAAGGGGAGCAGGCGGCGAGCCCTAACTCGCCGCCTGCGTTAGGTTATGCACGATGCACTTGCGAGTTAGCTCCCGGAACTGGCCGTGCCAGCTCCGGGAGCGGAGCTTCTCGCCGTCGTCTTGCTTCAACTGCGAGAAGCCGGTTTCACTCATCCAGCGCTGGTTGTAGTCATCGTTCATTCGTGCGTTGTGGGCCTTCTGCAACGGTGTCTGCTCCATGTGCTTGATCAACGGTCGCGTTGACTCGGAGCGACACTCCTCACGGAGGTCGCTCCACGAGTAGTTCGCTCGGTCGCGGTAGTGGTAGCTGGTTTGATCGCGCTGGAAGCCACTTGCATCAATCGCGGCTTCACCACTCCAGCCCGCCTGCTCCGCCGAAGCGCGGAGCAGGCGGCGGAGTTCACGCATTCGATACTGTTGTTCCCATCGGGACAGCGAACTGTAGTGCGGTGCCTCGTTGAGATCGAATACAGCAAGAACAGCTGGCATCTCGTTGAGGTAGTCTTCAGTTTCACGGAGGCTCTTCTCCAGTTCGACGCGGAACAGAATTAACGCGATCTGTGTCCACTTGGCGTACCCGTCCGCGCCGTCCGGCGCGGCGGGTACGTCCGGATTGTCAACGTGCTGTTTGGCAAGGTCTCGACACATTCGCGCTAGCCGTCTGAGCGATGCCATATCGCCAGACGGCGTCCATTTCCCGGTTAATCTGACGGAAGATAACCGTGAGAGCGTCTGAGACTGTCGTCATTCGGCGGCAAAACAAGGCATCATCCAAACTGGGTAACGCCCCAGAAAGCGCTCGCCGATAGTCTCAGTATCTGCAGTGAAATCCTTAACGTCATCCAGCTCCACTGCTGTGTCTGTGACGACTGAATCGAAGTGTTCCATCAACTGGGGCTTGGTAACCGGTGGGAGTGAGTCCAGAGTTGTAATCGGCCGGTCAACATCTTCGTATAGCCGCTTGTAAAACCGAGATTTGCGGAGCACAAAATCGAGCAGTTCTTGGAGCCGCTGGTGTTGACGCTCCCTTATCTCGGCCTCCGAAGCGTTCTTCATACGGAACGCATCGATCCGGGTGCGAAGTTTGGCAAGCGATGAGGGCTGGTTCATGTGCTGAGACTTTGATGTAGGACACAAAATATGTACACCCACGGATCCATTTGCCCACCCCAGATGAACATGCGCGCTGAGTTCAGCACGGCCGATGGAACCTGTCACAGACCGAGGGTTTCAACAAGGCCAAAAATCCCGTACCACCACGATGAGCTCGACATATCACACAGTTACAGTAAAATGGCTCAAAATAGCGGGAAAGTGATTTAGTGCGATACAACGCTCTGTTCTCACTCCTTAGCGATCAGCTGTTTCGAGCGAGAATATATCTGAAGAATAGGATTTCGACAGAGCCTGCCAGTATTATCTGAACACCACCATTCTTCTTGTCACAACTAACGGCAGTCTGTGTACTGAACGTATCCGGCTGGAGTGTATCAACGACAGAGGATGTCAACAGAACCGTTCAGTTCCAATGGGGCTGGTCGTGATCGGGGCAATCGTAATCGACACCGTTCGTGGGGATCGAGTCTACGACACGATCTCCTGGACGTAGATGTGAGCGTACGCACCCGCCCACACGATGGACAGGAGTTCACCGACGCTCGATGAGATCATACTCAAACCGGGAGTCGACGAAGCCAGGCTCGTCCCCATCTCGAGGAGAGATGGCGGCAAATAAAAGCTGATTGCACTCCCGATAGCGATCACTACGATGAGTACGACCTTCCCTCGGTAGTTCGTCGTGATGCGCCAGCTAACCCGAAGTGATTCGATGGGGCCGTACTGGCCGATGACACAGGCTTCCGGTACGAACCAGAATTTGAACATCAAGAGAAGAAACGGCACGGCAAAGACGATCCCGCCGACTGCCGCCGCAACGGGAAAGCTGACCATCTCCACGGGATTGCCCGGAATAAGACCAACAAGCACGAGTAGTGGCAGAGTGAGGAGGGATGGGATCATCATAACGAAGAATACGAGTAGAAGGACGCCGCCAACTACCGCCGGTATCCGAGCAATACTTCGATGCAGTCCCGCGCGTATCGTGACGGGGTCACCAGCCAGTTCTCCGGCGACAATCGTTCCCACGTAGGCTCGAATCAAGAAGATGAACGCGAACGCTGCCAAGGCCTCGAGTACGTCGATTACAGGCAGCGGGAGCACGTCGATACTGTCCGTCTCGAGAAGCCGGTTGGCGAGGACGATCACGCCGGCGAAGGCGACAATCGACGGGGAGGATCGCAACAGTCGAACGGACCAGACCAACGCATCGAGGACGGTCCGATTGGTGGTAGTCGTCTCGATGTTTCGGCATTCGAGACACCCACACCCGTCGACATCGTCTCGTTCCTTGATCGTTGGCGCCATGCCACACGTGACTGTGTCGTAAATGGTAGAAATACTTCGGATCGGTGCGTCGGTGCGTTCGCTCATTCAGCAGTAACAAACTGTGAGATGGATTCACCGACTGCAAGCAGGATCGATGGTGGACCGAGCAGCGAGGCGAAGGATTTGAACGCGCGTTTGAGACTCGGCCGATCGTCTTCGGTACCGAGAAAGAGCAGTGTCGGATCTTCGGAAACGACGTACACACTCATCTCTCGGCCTTTCTCCGAATAGCAGGTGTCAGTGACTTCGATTACCCCGGCCGATTCGAGGTTCGTCAGGTGATAGTGAACGTTTTGAACGCTCTGGTCGAGTTGCTCAGCGATCCGCGCCGGTGTCGCCGGCGTCTCGTTGAGCAGCCGGAAGATCTCGTAGGCGGTTTCAGAGGATAACGCTTCGATCACCTCTCGCGTCGCGTCGTCGTCGAGGCTCAGTACGGCTGGGGAATCGCTTCGTTCGACGGCGGCGTCTGTTTGTGTCGGAAAGAGCCGTGTCATAGTTACGGGGATTCTGTGAATGGCGGTCGCAGGGATCCGATCCGATCAGTGGCTGTTCGAGACCGTAATATGTAGTTGTTGGTGAGTGTTCATACTGCCCCCGAGGTGGCAGGTGAAGCAGCGATCAATCGCAGGTAGTAGGCCGTGTACACCGTATAGAGGTACGCGAAGCCGACCGCGTAAAGACCGATCCCGATCGGGAGGAGGACAGCGATCGGAATTCCGAGGTCGATCGGGAATACGTCAGTCGGTCCAGTATCCGTCAGCGTCAACTGGAGGAGGTACTCGGGTATGAAGAAGGCGTTCAGCAGAAGGATCCAGACCAGCGAGAACCCGACGACGCTTTTGAGATTCGAGCGGACGAGGGCAATACTTCTCCGGAACGAACCAGTAACACTCTCGTTTTCGATGACGATCGCAGTGTCATAAAACTGCACGAACATAATGACGATGAGGATAGACAGCAGCCAAACGAGTATAGAGCCGACGCCTGCGGCGAAGGCAGCCATCTCGTTAATCGCGGCGAGCGATATCGATCCGACTCCGAGGACGAACCCAATGGAGCCGAGTCCCATAGCGACTCCAAGGACGATAAGCACGAACAACACAGTTCCAAGGAGAAGTGGGAGGTAATGTGTCCGCGCTGCAGTAAAAAACTGGGTGAGCGATGCGCCTGTTCCTTCGATTGCGGCCTGAGCGGTTCCGATGAAGCCGCCGAGAACGAACGGGAAAACAACCAACCACGCGAGTAAGACACCTGCTGACAGCAATGGTGATTCGATCAGGCGATCTACGTATTGCAGTTGGCTTCCGACCCCGAAGAGAAAGCCAGCGACGAGCAGGATCGGATTCGATCGGAGGGCAGTGAATCCGTCTTTGAAGGCGGAAACGGTGACCATCGTATCCACAAATCGCCGTCGTCGCGTATTAGGTCAATCGTAGTATCAAAACCAGATTTAAGCTTTCTCAGCGGCTGACGCTGCCATTTCGATAGAACTGTCGCAAAAGGTTCTGTCGAAATCCGTGTTCTGTCTTGCGATTTGCTGAACGGCCAGTTTTCGACTGGATTCACGCACATCGGTTGGAAGGAGAACTCGTCGCTATGCCAACATCCAATGGGTTCAAGAAAACCATCATTCCCCAGCAGAACGTCTGTTGGGTGGCTGTTACAGAGCGAGAAACAGCGACTCGGCCTTTATTGTTCTCCCACTTTTGCACTCAGCTATGGAATTCAATTTCAATGGCCCGTCCGGAGCGCTCCAGATCGCACTCACATTGATCGTGGGGCTTGGAGCGATCGGGTACGGTGGCTACAGTTATTCGGCCCAATCTGCGGCGTTGGACTCCACAGAGACGGTCGATGCGACGATCGTCTCGACCTCGATCGAACGGCACGACGCACGACGGGGAACGGACGACTACAGTCCGCAAGCGACGTTCAACTACACCTACGAGGGAGAGACCTATACGTCCTCACACGTGTATCCAGGAGACGTGTTGCACGAATTCGGGACCCAAGAAGACGCCAGGGCGCAGTTAGAGGGGTACGAGCCGGGAGCCACCGTGACAGCCTACGTGCCATCGGATTCGCCTGAAAATGCGTTTCTCAAATACGAGAGCAGCAACAAACCGCTGTACATCATCGGGCTCGGTGCTATCCTCGTACTCGGCACGATCGTTTCCGTTCTCCGAGGCTGACCAGCTGGCAGATTTTCCCCGTCTGTATAACAGTCAGGACCGTTCAATTCCCACCCGGCAAGCACAAACGAGGAGAACGGTGGTGTACTCGCGCGAGATGCACGAATTTCGACGACTACCTCGAGTGGTTTGACTGAGAAATCACGAAATGTGATTCGACGTCGGCTCTGGCAGCTTGCTGGCCACAGTCGGTCGGTAGAACGAGGACGTCACTGTCACGGCAACCAACGGCGATCGCTGCGTTGTGCACGTGTCGTGACCGTGCCTTGGACCGCTGCCTGTGTTGGTGCAGTGGCGAGTTCGTGATTCTCGCTTTTCGGCTCGATTCACATTCGGAACAGAAAGTGGCCTATCGAATCGGCTGATTTCGGTCGTTTGAGAACGAGCAACGCTTCCGTCGAGAATCCACTCCCACTAGCGTCGTGACGAGCCATGCTTTCACCCCCACTCGCGTTCTCTCTCATTATTCCTCAGTTTGAATACAGATCATGCGACAATACAACTCCAAGAGGATAGTGGAAAGACCCACCGCGCTTCGCTACGAGTTCTCCCCTTTCGGACACATCATACTCGATCTCCATCGATAACGACTCGCCGACGCTGCCGGAGTCACAAGCACTCGAGGAACCGAACTCTCGCCTGATCTCGATTGCCTGGACCGACGGGGTAACCCCCCTCTATACTAGTCGGTTTTTGCCCCGATTTTCCCTGGACATCCGCCGCAGTCGTGCGGATTTTCCCTGGACATCCCTGTCCAGGCATTTTCCCGGTATCCAGAATGCCTGGACGGCAAGTATTGCAGGTAAAAGATACCCCCGTTCATGCCGAATGCGCCCCTGTCATCGTGCGCACGGAGATCGACGATTTCCGCGGTAGCCACGACTTCGCCGAGTTGTGTCAACCTGAATTCCTTTCAAATTGGGGCTCCGTGACGGCGCAGTTGCCAGCGGATCGCCCTGCGCTTCCGAAAGCATATGCGTCCGATTCCAGGTCACCTGACGAGTCCAGGGTACTCGCCTCGCCTATCGAGTGCGTGACCAAGAGGTTCGGTGTTGGAACCGATCGTCGCGTGCGCGAAGCCCGCTGACGCTGCCGATCCTGTCGTTGCCCGTCCGTCCACACTCCGTCCAGCGATACCACTGATGACGATAGCTGTGAGTCGTTCTCGTCGCAACCGCAAGACGGGTCGCGGTTGCGTCGGTAACCAGTCACAGCCATCAGTATGAGACACTCGATCGGTGCCGTACTCGAGCAGCGACTCAGGGAGTTTCTGGACGTGGTCACCGACTCCGATCGGCAGCGCAGGTACTGGCGGGCGCTCACTGCAGAGCAAAACACGTCAACTGGGAACGTAGTCGGGAGCTGCTGACGCATCACCCGTACCCACTACGTTTGCAAGCGACAATCCGCTCGGACCACCACTCTGCTTCGAAAGCGCGGACAGCTACGTGGCTGCGGGAGTCGCTGATTCGTCGTCCACGCTCACTTCGAAATTCCCGCCTGCTGGGACACTGATGTTCCGTGTCCCGACGATCTCACCATCTGCGTCAGTGACGACCACCGTCACCGACATCCCATCACTTCCGTCGTCCATCCCATCACTTCTGTCGTCGGTCTCGTTCTGTATTTCTTCGACTTCCGATTGCGTGAGGAACGCATAGATCTGTTTCGTGCCCTCGACGAGTGTCACATCGCCACTCTCGGCGTTGACGAATGCGGTGTAGATCACTCCGGACCGGCTCTGGGAAACCACCTTGACGTGCCAGTAGAGTGTGTCACCCTTCACGACGGGCACTGGCGCGATCGCTTCGGCGTTCGACAGCCGATTCACCTCCGAACGCCGTTCGGTAAAGTCCACGGCTTTCTGCGGTCCGAGTTGCGATTCACTGTACTCTCGGACGGCTGTTTCTCCACTCTGGCCATCGATCGTCCAGATCTCGTAGACCCCGTTGCCACTTCCCGTTGGCTCCGTTGCGATAAAGTACGTCAAGCCAGGCGAGTCACCCGCTGTCGGGACGGCGATCGGCCACTCGTTCCCGTCCTCTGGCAGGTCAGCGATCTGGAGCACGTCTTCTTTCCAGAACCACTTGTTGAGTGCGCCATTGACGTACTGCATCGACTCGACCTTGTACATCGCAACGTCGTACGGGTAGAAATTTTGCCCCCGGAGAAGGCTCGACTCCTGTGCTTCCTCTGGGGACAGACTCTCGATCTCACCATCTGGAGACATCACTTCGACTGACCCGTGCTGTGGGACCGCGTAGAGCTGTGGAATCGGCCCCATTCTGAACTTCCACTCGTAGGTGGTCGTCGAGTGGGCGATGTACGACTCCCCGTTCGCTTGCGCGTTGAACGTCGTGTCCCAGTTGTGTTTCTTGAACGGTGAGCTGAGGACACTCTGATACCGGTACGAGCCGAAGAGGTACTGACCGCGCCCGTTCGCAAACTTGGTCTCTTCGACGTCGACGTGCTTTTCTGTACCAGTCATCTCGACGTACAGCGCCCCCCGCTGTTGCCCTAACAACGCCACCATCGGGTTGTCGGGCTCGAGCGCGTGCGACCACGCGTACGAGCCGTTCCGATAGGCGATATCCGACGCGCCGAGTTTGTACTGCGGGTACTGCATCGACGACTGGGCGTAGTTGTCCGAGACACTCCGCGGTAGCACCCGCACGTTCTCTTTCGACGTGTTCGGAAGCGTCTCTACCTCCTCGGCACTGGTCTGCATCTGGTTCGCCATATCTGTGTGTGCATACGTGTTCCCGGCTATCGGGCCGACGAAGAGGCCGAGGACGAGAAAGATCGCTACTGCGAGGACGAACAGGGCGACGCTCTGTTGCCGGAGCGCGACTGCTGCAAGCAGGATCGACACGATTCCCCACTGGAGAATACTTGGATTTGCGAAAACCGCCGAATAGAGAACGCCCTGAACCATCGGCAGGGCAAGCACCCCGACCACGAGCGCGAGGAAACCGACGACCACGATCTCCGCGTAGGAGACGTTCACCTCGAGTTCGTCCGTCTCACTCATCGTTCCACCATCCACTCGTCCAGCCGTTCGGTACCCCTCGATCGTGCCCATACCTTCTTTCTGTATGTCACGTTCACGTCTCTACCACCGGCTGTCTCCCACGTCTGTATAAGTTTTTATATTGATATCTCAGGTATGAAAGACAGTATCTATGACACTAGCTCGACGACGATCGTGCCGGGCAGAAGCAGCAGCGCAGACGAAGACGTGCCTCCTGTGTGACTCGAGTCGAACCCAGCGTCCGAGGACCTTCGGGCGAACGAAAATCCGGGAAGCCGGGTCTGTGGTCCGCTCGCAATCACAGGCAGGGGCAGATTTTCATAGAACGACTTTAGTAACGTCGACAGACAGATACGGACATGCAAAACAAGCGCGTGCTTGTCACCGGCGGTGCAGGATTTATTGGCTCTAATCTGGCGAATCAGCTGGCGGCGTCCAACGACGTGGTCGTCGTCGACGATGGCTATCTCGGGACGCCGGAAAACCTCGAGGAGAGCGTCGAGTTCCACGAGCGGAGCGTCCTCGAGGACGACCTCCCGACGGACGTCGACGTCGTGTTTCACCTCGCGGCGCTGTCGTCGTACGCGATGCACGAGGAGAATCCGACGACGGGGGCGCGGGTGAACGTCGAAGGGTTCGTCAACGTCGTCGAACAGGCTCGCCAGGACGGGTGTGACACGGTCGTCTACGCCTCCACGTCCTCGATCTACGGCAGTCAGACCGAGCCCTCGCCGGAGGAGATGGACGTGACCGTGAACACAGGGTACGAGGCGTCCAAGATGGCTCGAGAGAGCTACGCCGAGTACTTCTCGAACCACTACGACGTGACGATGGCCGGAATGCGGTTTTTCTCCGTCTACCAGGGCTACGGCGGGGCCGAAGAACACAAAGGTGAGTACGCGAACGTCATCGCCCAGTTCGCCGACGACCTCGCGAACGGGGACGCACCGGTACTGTACGGCGACGGCACCCAGACGCGAGACTTCACGCACGTCGACGACATCGTCCGCGGACTCGAGCTGGCGGCCGAGCACGAACTGGACGACATCTACAACCTCGGAACCGGCGAGAGCTACTCGTTCAACACGCTCGTCGACATGCTCAACGAGGAACTCGGCACCGACATCGAGCCGGAGTACGTCGCAAACCCGATCCCGGAGGACGTGTACGTCCACGACACCTGTGCCGACCCGACGAAAATGCTCGAGGCGACGGGCTGGGAACCACAGGTGACGTTCGAAGAAGGGCTGCGGCGCGTCTGTGCGCAGTACACCGAGTAAGGCGTCGCGGAGTCGTTCGCTCTATTTTTCGGGGGTTCCAGCAGTGGTTAGTCTGCTGTGGAAATGTCCGTATGCGGCCCGACCAGACTCCCGGAGAGGTCGACGCCCGAGATGGTCGATTCCTCGTCGACGATCGAACTCGAGAGCGTGGCGTTCTCGACGGTGGCGTTCGGGAAGACGACCGCCTCCTCGAGATTGGCGTCGACGACCTCCGCCTCTGCCATCACGTGTACGTTTGCCCCGACAGTGCTGTTCTCGACGCGTGCGTCTGGGTCGATCTGAGCGTCGCCATCGAGATGGTAGGCGACGGCGTCCAGATACGACTCGGGCGTGCCGATGTCGAACCAGGCACCGTCGAACGTAAACGCGTAGGTCGGAAGCCGATCGTGGAGCCACTGGATGAACCAGCCGGGCTCGTCGGGATTGTTGCCGCCCGCGAGGTACTTCTCGAACAACTCGAGCGTCTCGGCCGGGAATGCATAACAGGCGATCGAAACGAGGGTGCTCTGTGGATCGTCGGGTTTCTCCTGGAAGTCGACGACCTGCGAGCCGTCGAGGGTGACGAGTCCGTAGGATTTTGCCTTCTCGCGCGAGCCGACGTCGTAGGCAGCGAGCGTCGGTGACTCGTGGCGTTCGAACGTGTCGACGAAATCCGCCAGATCGAAGCTAATGTAGTTGTCTCCAGCCACGACGAGCAGGTCGTCGGTGACGTCTTCGCGATCGATGAGCTGGGCCAGGGCACCGACGACGCCGAACTTCTCGTCCTCGTGGGTCGTCTCCTCGACGCTCACCTGTGGCTTGTCGAAATCGGTGTCCGAGAGATAGTCACGGAACTCGTCTGCAAATTCGCGATTCGTGCTGACGAACACGCGGTCGATTCTGTCGTCACCCTCGAGATCGACGAAGATCCTGTCGACGACTGTCTTCCCCCCGAGCGGCAGAAACATCTTCGGCCGGTCGAGTGTGATCGGCCACATACGCGTCGCATACCCACCAGCTAGCACGACAGCATCCATATACTATGGAACGCGATAGTGCAGCCACATCAAGATATTGGATTGATTTGAAATATCCGCGATACTGTGCAGTCTATAGTTGTCGTTTTATAGTGTTGAGAGAAAACTCAAGGGTTGGATTTCGCGGCGACTCCGGCGATTATTTTGCGTTAGTCCCGTCTGTAGACGGATCGGTATACGTCAGGTTCTGGAAATTCGACTGGCTGTGCGCGTAGCGAGACGCACCAAAGGCTGGCCGACAG
Organism: Natribaculum luteum; assembly: GCF_023008545.1. NCBI lineage: Archaea > Methanobacteriati > Methanobacteriota > Halobacteria > Halobacteriales > Natrialbaceae > Natribaculum > Natribaculum luteum. Next base: position 706,144 of record NZ_CP095398.1, read on the forward strand.
GCTACCAGATCTGGCGAACCCAATCGCTGTGAAGTCAACTGTGGTAACTATGATTTTCGGTTAAAAAGCGTATCGTCAATAGCAGAGAGAAAGTTTCAGGCCAAGCACTACCGTCGCGTAATTAGCGACTTCGGGCCCACGCAGCCGTGCGCTCAAGCCCTTCCCGAAATGAGACCGTCGGTTCAAAGCCAAGTCGGTCCTCTGCTTTCGCGATGGCCGCCGTCGAGTGGTCGATATCGCCCGGCCGCGGGTTGGTGTGGACGATCTCCGACTCCGTGTCCGTGACCTCCTGGACGGTTTCGGCCAGCTCGCGGATCGAGACCGCCTCACCGGTCCCGACGTTGAACGCCTCGCCGACGGCGTCCGTCGTGGCCGCTTGGAGGTTGGCCTGGACAATATCGTCGATGTAGACGAAGTCCCGTGTCTGGGTCCCGTCGCCGTCGACGGTGATCGGCTCGCCCGCGAGCGCCTGCTCAAGAAAGATACTAATGACGCCGCTGTAGTCGCCGGCCACCTGGCCGGGGCCGAACGCGTTGAAGTAGCGCAGAGAGACCGTCTCGAGCCCGTAAAGCTCGTGATATTGGCGGGCGTAGTGGTCAATCGTCAGTTTGTCGAGCCCGTATGGCGACATCGGCTCCTTCGGATCGCTCTCGGCGATGGGGACCCGTTCGGGGTGGCCGTAGATCGCCGCACTCGAGGCAAGGACGACGCGGGCGTCCTCGGCCCGGGCAGCCTCGAGCAGGGCGAGTGTGGCGTCAGTGTTGATTTCATGGCTCGTCTGTGGATCCTCGATCGAGCGTCCAACGCTCACGAGTGCCGCCTCGTGGAAGATCAGGTCAACATTCTGGGTCGCGCGAGCGATCGTGTCCTCATCGCGGCAATCGGCTTCGATGAGCGTCGCCTCTGCGGGGACGTTCGCCCGCCGGCCGGTCGTGAAGTTATCGAGAATCCGAACCTCATTGTCGTCGACGAGCGTCCGGGCAAGATGGCCCCCGATGAATCCCGCGCCGCCCGTGATCAGCACCGTTTGGTTAGTAACCCCACCAGTTTGCATATGAGATAATGTCAACAGCCGTTACATGGGTCTTCTGGTACACGAATTGAGTCACCTTTTGTCGGAAGGCGGCGGCACGCATCTCCACGCCCACGCAACCACTTTAGTGTACGATCGAGAATACTGGCAATGTCGTCGACTGTCGGAGATGCGAGGAAGTGCGCATCGTCGACCTTCTCAGAGGCGGTTGATTCGGCATGTTCTGCTGCAATGGCTGTATAATTCTCGCCATCGTCTTCACGAACGTAATGCCAAACCTTTCGCGGATGGACGACGTTGATGTACTAATCGCTCCAGATCTAGTCCAAAATATGTGATGGCGCTATCCGTCCACATGACGTTCATATATACTCGAGTATCCAGAGGTCGACTGTAGCAATCAGCCCCGATCCCAGTAGCGGAAGATAGTCTCCAATGACACGGTCGACAAATACAAGCGCGGCCGCGGCTGTTGGGTCACCAGACAGTGCGGTAAGGACTGCTACGCCAGATAGTTCAGCTACTCCAATTCCTCCGAAAGATATCGGTAGCACCGTTGGGAGATACGCGACTGTCGGTGCGACGAGCAAGACGACAAGCGAAAGCTCGATATCGACAGCTGGGGCAATCAATATCCACCGTAGAGCCGGAGCTAATAGTGATAGTATGAGCAAACCGAACGCCTGAACGAGTTGTTGGCGGTTGATTGAGATTGTGCCTTGAGTGAGATTTTGGATTATTGATGGAAGTAGCTCAGCAAAGGGGACACCGTAGACCATCGCAGTCAAGGCGATAGCGACGAATCCGAGATAAATGACCGCTGATAATGCTAAAGGGGTAAGGACTTTTACCGGGAGCAAGCCGGAAACTATAACCAGTCCAACTGATCCGATAATACCGCTCCAAGACGCGATGCCAACAAACTGTATCGCCTTTACTTTCGCCCCGTCAGATGGGGAGAGAGTTGTTCGATGTGCGATTAGTGCAGGAACAGTTAGCAGAGCCCCAGCACGGGATGGAATTAGCGTATTTAGCGCACCGCCGGTCGCGTCAATTCGGATGGCTGTTGTTAGTGATACATCCTCAACTGCCGCGAGAAGCGATCGAAGTGACGCTGAAGTGATGATAAACTGGATAACAGTTACGAGGACCAATATCGCCAGCAGAGATGGAGAAATTTCTGAGAGTGTGTCGTCAAACTTCCGAATCGGTACCGTGCGGATGATCAAAAATAGGGCAACAGCTGTGACAGCTGCTTTTACTAACGTCTTGAGTATTGATCGCCAATCCATATGTCAATCGAGATGTGCTGTGCTGATATTAAATACAGTGAATCAGTTTTCCGGTACGGTTTTGTTAGCCGAGTGAATAGCAATCAAATATGCAAATCGGTTACATCTGTGGAACAATCCAACCCCAAGCATATTCTCAATTTTTACTAGAACAATTCCCGGAAGATCATACCGTGACAGTACATCAGTTCGAAGATCGCGGATGGACTCCGAAGAAAGAGAATCTTAGACGGGGGGCAGTATGTTCGTGGTGGTCTTATCCGTTTACAATCGCTACATCCGCGTGGAAAAGCGAATACGATCTCGTTCATATCCAATTTGAGCCTAATAACTTTGGCTCTATCTTCGGAGTAGTGTTAGTACCGTTTCTGATTGGAATCTTGCGATTACTTGATGTGAGCGTTGTAACTACCCTCCATGGGCCATTGTTTGGGAAAGAAGAGCGAGAAGCCTCTGTCGCCATGCTCGCCCCTCGTCCGCTGTTCAAGCCCATGATCATGCCGCTCTTGCTGTTCCTCTATCATGGGATTGTCCGACTCTCAGACCGGACTATTGTTCATGGAGAAGTTTTCCGGGATCGTCTCGAGGAGACATTTTCTGTTCCAACTAATAGCGTGGAGGTGGTATATCATGGCGTCCCTTCGTGAGAAATACGGGTTCGACCCAGAGCGGCCGACCGTACTCTCGTTTGGTGTGCAGAGCCCACGGAAGAGTGTAGATCTCCTTATTGATGGATTCGCCAAAGCCAACCTCAATGATAACTGGCAACTCGTGCTCGCTGGATCCGAGTCGAACGAGTATCCCGGTTATCAACAGCAGCTTCGAGAGCAAGCAACTGAATTCGAAGTTGATCTCACGATAACAGGGTTCGTTGATGCTGGTGATATCCGTAGTTTATTCGAGCAAGCAGAGTTCCACGCACAGACACCCCGGATTCAGCCTGGTGCGTCGGCTACGCTCTCGTTGGGGATTGGTTGGGAGGTTCCATGCATGGTAACTCACGTCGGGGCAGCACCAGAACGAGTAACTGATGGGGAAACAGGCATTCTTGTTGAACCTAAACCAAAGGCAGTTGCAAAGGGATTTCAGCAGTTAGCAGATCCTAAACTCCGAGAACATATTAGGAAACAACTGGGAGCAGTAAAGGAAGAGTGGGGTTGGGGACGGATTGCAGATAAACATAACAAGATCTATCGGAGTGTTGTGTGAATAAATAATTTAGTTTATATCCCACCACCTCTATTTACTGCACTGAATTATAGTATAGAATAATCCAATTGGAATGGTTTGAAAAGAAAATTATAAAGTTTAGTTAGGTGAGAACTAGCTGACATTACGTGGCAAAATGTAACGAAACTTGGAATATGAACAGACGACGATATCTGTCAAGTGTTCACCGCCCAGTTTCACGAGACTGGTGTCTGCTTTGCAAAATATAATCCATTTTTCAATTGATCGGCGTGCACGCTCTCATCAAGCAATCCGATAGTAGGCTATTGACTGCTGCCAGTTGCCAGATGCGCCGATAGCTACGAGAGCAACGCTCTCGTGCGCCCCATTGGAAGAATTTACGTTCTGCTGACGGCGAAGCTGTCGCGGGTAAACTAATCAGCACTTTGAATATACTCTCATTTTTCCGTTTGTATAGAGCTTACTTCGGCTCGAGTTTATACTGTGTTCATCTCTAATAACATGATTTGCTGATAGTTGTCCGTTGTCTTCAATGACCATATGCCCTCGGCGATCAAGTAAGACACCGTCAACCATGAGCGGAACTGAGCAAAGTTGTTGATCCCGCGTAATAAATCGTGGGTCCGGTGGTCTTACTCTCCATTCAGCAATTTCGATTCCGCGATAGTAGCTATAGACAGTCTGACTCATCGCGGCACTGAGTTTATGATTCCATGTCCAGTTGGCTGCCTGATACTGCTCCTGCGTAAGATAGTTCATCGCTGCGTCCGTATTTGCGAGTGAATTATCTCTCGTATAAATGTCATTAGACGCAGTTACTACCCCACCTGTAACCAACAACAGTGCAAGGACAACGCGTTGTACCTGAGAACGTTGCCATAGAGCACATAGACCTATACTGCTAATTAATGCAACAAATGGAATTCCGTATCGGGAGATCCGGAACAGATTGAGGCCTGCTGCGATCGATTCAAGAAGATACGCTGGGCCTGGGAAATATACAGTCGATAGTGGAATCAGTGCAGTAAGAATTGTTGTCCACATCACTCGATTTTGATTGAGAACTGCCGAGTCATTTCGCAGAATGACGATAGTTCCGGCAATCACCAATCCCAAAATAATGGATGACCCAATAAAAGTCAACAACAGCGGGACCGGAGATTGGAGCAAGCCAAAGTTACTCACTTCTGTTGGAGCACCTCCAAATAGAGCACGAATCCGTACAACGATTACGCTCATTCGAGCTGCGCTATTCCAAAATACGAATACTGCATATGCCGCAATGATTCCCAGCGATTTCTTCTTGGTCAGTGTTGTCAGATCACTCCCAGAGGCGAAGAAATAAGCGAATGTGACCAGTATAACCACTCCAAATAACCAGATATGTGCGAGTTTATGAAGCCAGTTGAGGTATGCAACCCCGACTAGTAATACGATGGAGTGTCTTAGGGAAAAATGCCGTTGTGAGTTGAGATCGTATAAAACATATGCAAGTGGAAGCATGGTTAGGAGTGCGTAACTAGTTGACGCTATCGAATATGTGGCAGATTGATTGAACTTGTATAGGAATGGTAGCAGCGTTGCAGGGACTACTGTGTTATATTTGGAGAGAAGTTCTGTCCGGCGAACAAGGAATGCGAGAAGCCACATTGAGGCGAGTGCAACTGATACGCCGTAGATAACGTATGCAGATCGCGCTGGTAGGCCTGTAACAATCCCATCAATCGCGCCGCTTGCAAAGTAGGCAGGGAAACGTTGATAGCTAGCAGTGGGCTCTACCTGTTTACTAATCATTGAATTTTTAATCGCAGCCCAGACCCTCCCACCATCACCGGATCCGGTCCAAAGGACTGATGTGTATGTTGTCGCCAAGTGGAATGTTGCATAAGCGATACTTGATAATATTAACGATGTTATCTGTTTCCGCGTCGATAAAGCCAAAAGAACTGGTATGGAGAACGCAATGGCTATCGCGACGAACCAGTATCTCGGCCGAGGCTCAAGATGAGAAGTGGCTACCGAAATGGAAATTGAGGCGGCAAATATAGTTATCAATATCTTTATCACTTTTCTGTTGAATAGATGGTTGCCTGATGATCGTTTGCTTCGATAGAAAATAAGCGGAGTAAGTGAGAGTGGCACACATGCGTAAACGGAAAGAATGGCGAATGTTTGAAAGCCGGCTATAAATAGGACAATTGGAATACAAATGGAAAAAGCGGCAAGTAGAATTGAAATGATTCTAAGGTAACTCTCTCTCACTATGGTAGATTGCTTTTGTAAAAGGGGTTGAAATAGTTTACGGATAGATAGTGACTAATTAGTAGTATATAAACTTAATAATATAGGAAATGGATTTAACATATATTTTCTAAAATAAAAACAAGTATTCTATATTGAGAACCACCAACTATAGTTTATAATATAAAACATCAATTTATCCCATATCATACTTACTAAACCGTATAATATTCACCACCGGATTGGGAAAATAATGTTGGTGTCCATAGAATGTTTATTTTAATCATATATGGGGGTAACAAACAGTAGTAGTCAGATATACCCCAATTCTTCAAGACGAGCCTCGGTCGCTGCGTCAATACTCACATCCTTGTCCGAGGCATTTGATTTAGCTTTCTCAATCGAGATGTCAAATTCGTCCTGAGCCCAAGCTGGTAATTCGTTGCTTTCGGAGTCCCAGACGACCATCTGATCATCAGACCAGACAGCTCGTATTCCTCGGTTCCAGTGGTCTTTATCTGCTGGCGGTTCTGGTCCAGCAGCCATTCCAAGCGTTTCAGCTGGTGCTACCGCGCGATCAATCTCTGGGATCTCTCCGTCAGCCAGCGATTGCACAATCTTGGGAAGGTCCAAATGGCTTACCAATTTTTCGACAGCGCCAACGTTGGTAGGCGGGTTAATGATATCTAGGGGAACATGACATAGTGCATCAGAGAGACTACTTGTGTGTCCCCAGAGATTATCTTCTTCAGGATAGCCAAGATTTTCACCGTGATCCGATGTCACAATAATCGTAGTATTAGGGAGGTCTTCCGCTAGTTCTGCGATTTTCCGTGTTACATACTCTACCGTTGCTCGGTGGTACTGCCGCATAAGTACTTTATCTCTTTTGGCACATTCATTGTATATAAGGTCCCAACGATCAACATGGAGTGATGACCAGCCTTTTTTATCGACGAGGTTCTCGTCCATTCCTCGAAAGAAACTGTACGGCTCATGGGTCTCCATCAGATTTGCAAACCCAAATACGGATTTGTCACTCCGCTTAACTTCTTGCTTTAGGAGATTAAGCGCAAGCGTTGCACCATCATCAAGAGGTTCGGGGATGGGAGTACCCATCAGTGTCTTCTTTGCCTGTGCCGCACCTCCATTAAGGAGACTCTTCACTATCGACTGACTCTTTATTGATTCAGCCAGAAAACCGAAATGCATACTAATGCCCTCACGGTCGGTGTTTCGGAAATAATCTGTTGCATCAAGCCCATCTAGGAAGGGCTGGTAACGAGGTACATCGACAAACCGGTCAAATATTTTATTAAATCCGTATGAGGAGCTAGCATACACATTTGAAGAGACACCAAACGTTCTTCCATCCCATTGATCACAGATTGTATCGAAATCGGTCAGATCTAGATTTATGTTATGAGCATGGATCCCGTGTTGACTGGGCAACATTCCAGTGAAAATACTTGGATGGCTTGGGACACTCCAACAAGACGCAGCGCGTGCATTTTCAAACCGTAGTCCTGCAATATCGCGTGTGTGGGACACCGAATCATACACATCCTTTCTCGCCGAATCTAGGGCGATTAACAATACGTTCTGGCTCATTAACTGATGTTAGATCAGGAATACAAGCCATATATCCCTTGGGATATTATTTGAGGTATGAATTGTCGCAATAGTTGATCCAGTAGGATCGTCTGCAAGGATTCCGTTTTTACCCCATACGTCCCCGCAGATGAAAATGCTCTCGCTATATACATTTAGCTGGATACCTACCGAATTTTCCGCTCTCGCGCTTACGGACAACGTTCTTTCTAACCATCTACAATCCTAGTTCTATACACATTGTTGACTATCCATGAGATTGCCACCCCATCTAAATATAATTACTTATAATTAAATTTACTATGTGGTTTAAAACATAATAAAATACTATAAAATCACACTATATTTTAATGGGCTAGTGTAGTTACACTCCCAGAAGAGAAAGACTAAATACTTGGACTTATCGATAACCGCACATGCTACAGACTATCGATATAGAAAATATTGTAATTTTAGTTGGGGATGCTATTCGATGGGATTCTGCATTCGATCAGTTGTCAGAGTATGGTCCAACAATAAAGACAGTCGGCGCATCGCTCCATACGCCGACTTCGTTCACAACGATGCTCTCAGGAACACAACCAACCGAGCACTCGGTAACTGGTTTTCACCAACAATTTCGGGGAGAAACTCATATCTTTGATGTCCATTCACATACGACGGCATGGAATACCGGCGAAGTGAGCGGGTGGCTTAGTTCGAAACAGGCCATATTCGGTAAACAACCGCAGAAAAACCTCGCCGAGATGGAGCCGCCGTTTATCTGGGTCAATCGTGATTTTGGCGGGCACGCACCCTACAATCGTTATAGTTCTGGAGAGACCCCAACAACGGATGATGGGAAGAGCTATCACGAGATCACCTCGCAGGAATATCTTGATCGGTATGCCGGTGATGAAGCGCGAATGCGACGAGAGTATGAAGCAGGCGCTAGCGCCTTCATTGATCGTGTAGACGACTATCTCACTCAGTTAGAGGAGCGCGGACTTCGGGACGACACACTCGTAGTCGTCACATCGGATCATGGTGAACTCCTCGGCGAGTATGGCCAAATCGGCCATGACTATCCAGCAGTTCCAGAATTAGTCTATGTCCCTACGACATTTATCCATCCGGATTTAGATCCTGGCCAACAAACGGGCGGAGTGATGCGACATATCGATTTACTTCCGACCGCTTATGAGGCAGCGGGGATAGAGACGTCGGTTTCGTTCCCCGGTCGGTCGCTCTTCTCCGAGCCCCTTGCCGAATACGGGGTGAACTACTACAACCGATCGATCTCTGACTATGTCTTCCGTCTGCTCCATGATTCGGTAGGAAAGGGAGAGTATGCCCGTCACTTCCCAGACATTCAATTCGAACTGGCAAGCGTATGGGATGAAGAAGGCGGATATGTATTCAATCGGACGCCGACGGTCGGAAAGCATCTGTTCTATCTCTTTCGTGTCTTTATGCTTGGCCAGGGGAAACACATTCGCCGAACGAAGTCGTATCGGCGAGCATATAAGACGCTGACCGAGGCAGAGTCTGTCTACGGCTCGCCGGATTTCACCCGGGAAACAGCATTAGAGATCCTAACGGACTTGCCAACGACGGATGCCAAGGAGACGGACCAAGAGTATAGCGATGAGCGAATTGAGCATTTAAAGGATCTGGGGTATATGTGATGGACGTCCTATATATCCTCTCGCAGAGTGAAAGTGGGCTGCCCCATTATACGGCACAGTTAGCGAACGCCGTCGCGAAAGAGGCGAACGTTACAGTTCTTAAACCATCGGAGACAACTGCCGATGATGTCTTTTCCGACGACGTTCGGACAATAAACGCCTTCCAGCCGATGGAGCTCTCATTGGTCGAACTCGCGCAATGGAACATCTCGCCGAAAGCAGTCGCGGATGGCTTTCTCTCGTACCGCAACCTCACGAAGGTTCCGGATCTCGACCCTGACGTTGTCCATACCCCGACAAACCTCTTCCCACAAGTCCAACTTGCGGCGAAGTGGTACGGGATCGGTGATTCGTATCCGTTTATCGTCACGTATCACGAGGTATTCCCAAACAAGCTCCTCCCCGACCGTCCCCTCCCTGGAATCGTTCATAACTGGATCAATCGGGGGCTTCCGTCGCCAGCCGAGGAAAAGACGATCGTTCATACAGATGCCGCAAAGGCAAACCTCGTTGAACGTGGTCGACCATCGGATGATGTCCATGTCATCTCACACCCGAGCTATGACATGTTCGATAATGCTGAGATGAAGACCAGAGAGGAGAAAAATACCATTCTTTATTTCGGGACTATTGTTCCGTATAAAGATATTGATCTCTTTACGAGTGCAGCGGTGAAAGCTGCTCAGGAGATTAACGACCTGACAGCGATCATCGCGGGGAATGGGGAACTGCCCAAGGCCAGCAGGAAACGGATCCAAAACCACCCTGATCTCTTCGAGGTTCGAACGGAGTTCGTTCCGAACGACGAAGTGGGCGAATATTTCGAACGGGCACAGGCACTCATTCTCCCTTATCTAAGCCGAGAAGGACAAATGGGCCATAGCGGTGTCCGCACGATCGGCCACTCATTCGGAGTGCCAATAATTGCGACAGATGTAGGCGAATTCAAAGCCCAGATTGCCGACAGTGGGAGTGGTCTCATCGTACCAGAAGGCGATTCAGCAGCATTGGCTTCCGCTATTCAGCGGCTCTTGGAGAACGATGACGAACGAGAATCGATGGCACAACAATCACAGCAACAATCAAATGAGATCTCTTGGACAGAGTTTGCCGACCGCCATCTTACTATCTATGAACAGGCAATAGATAGTTCTGATAATAGATAGCCTATCGTAAGATAACTTTTTTCCACATGTCTATGTCGAAGGAATACCGAGCCATCGCAGCTAGCCGACCGATAATTGGAAGAGGATCATCACTATCGGCGATATCGTAGTACAGATTCTCTGCCTGAAGAGGAAAGAAATCTTGTACGTTTTGTGTCCGTGCTAGATAGAGCAAATCACCTGGCAAGAGATACCGACACTGGGTCCCAGTTTGATAATCCAAGGTGGCTTCGAGTGGTTTTCCGAGTGCGCACTGCATGAGGAGCCACGGAAAATCAATGCCAGAATAGTAGGGGAGGTGAAGCGATCCCCAAAACCGGGGGTTGATTTCCATCAATTGTGGTGTATCAGTCCGTAGATCATTTTTGAACTCCACCATTGCCACGCCTTCCCAGTCGGCATCTAGCAGTAATTTGCGTCCCGCCTCTAGGATTGTTTCATTATGAACGCTTTCTCGTAGCGTTGAGGGGCCGCCGTTCGGAGGATACTCCCGAAGCCGCTGATAGGCGAATTGGGCTTTCACCTCCCCATCCCAGATGAGAAAAGCACCGCCCATCCCACGTCCCTCGACTGGGATTCGTTCTTGGACAAGTGGGCGCGGATACTTCCCATGGACCTCTGCGTATGCTGCACGAAAGGCAGCCGGTGATTCGATGAACCGAAGACCACGAGATCCGGAACTATCCCGTGGTTTGATGACCACGGGAAACTCCAAGCCATCGATCTGTGAGACAGCATCACCAACGTCTGATGGAAACACTGTCTTCGGATGTGGAACCCCGAGACGGGCCGCACGGCGCATTACCGCATCTTTCTGGACGAGTGCATCGAACTTCTTACGGCCAGCAACTGGAACAGCCGTATGGTCCGATAACGTCTCAGCATGATGGTTGACCAGGCGGGTGGCTTCATGGCCAATCGGCATCAGGACGTCGATCTCGTGGCGGTCAAGGAAGCGATGGAGAAACCTGATGAACGACATGGGTTCTTCTTCAGGAGAGGGATAGACTACCGTCCGATCAACGTATTTAGAGGCGAAGGCGGTCGCAAACCGGGTTGATTCGCCACAGACGACTGTTACATCACGACGGCCGAGCGATCGAACTGCTGCCAGTGCACTTCGAAGTTGGCCATCGGTTACAAAGACGGTCGTCATTTCTGTCCAACCACCGTCTCTCGCATACTTTTGTACAGCTCCATACCGTAACTCAGCCCATGGAATAGGTAGTATGGCGATTCAGTTCCAAGTGGTTGCACCTTGCCCTCCAAGAGTGCCGTTTTGAGAGCGGCAGGGCTGAGCGTTGCCGCTTCAATCCTCGTTCGCGCCCGACCGATCTCCCAGGGTGTGTGTGCATCGCTCCCCCCAACGGTCGGAAGGGTGCTCTCAGCAGCTAGTTCACCGGCCGCCGCATTGTTCTTCTCCTTGGAACGCGCGTTTATTCTCTCAATGGCGTCCACTTGGTGAAGCAACGAGCGGGGATACTCGCTGACTTTCCGATACGGATGGGGAAGGATAGCGATTCCGTCCTGACGATGGATTTCATCGATAGCACTGGTGAAGGTCGTAGATTCGACCGGCTGATCAAGAAATAGCCCGACCAAGTCGTCGTAATCTGATGTTCGAATCTCTTGGCCAGGGATTACTAGAACTGAATCTGTCTTCGAGCGGACTTCTTCATGGGCACCATATGCATTATGGTCGGTGATCGCAATGGCATCTAACCCTGCTTGCTCTGCATATCTGGCTACGATTTCCGGAGATTGTAACGAATCGTATGATTTCGATGTATGGATGTGAAGGTCTGCTTCAATCATTGGCGACCTCGTTTCGGATTGACTTATGAGCATCGTCTAACTGGGCGAACTGATAGTCCTGCGCTTGAAATCGCGAAAGGAGGTTCTGGAGCATCGGAAAACCGTTCTCATTCCGAGCATAAATCATCTTGTAGAACCGGGGGAGATTTTTGTAGCTTTCTGGGGTGGTGAGATCGTGCATATGGATATTGAGTACAGCAGAAGACGGCGGAGAAAAAGTAAGAAGTTGACTGTACGGAAATCCTAGTACTTGGCAATACGAAAGGGCAGTCGGTATACGGACGGTGTCCGAGTAGACAGTAAACGGCAGTTCGATGAGATCAAAGTCGGGGAAGTAGGTCGGGTTAGTCGCCGCATCTGTATTATTGAAGTGGCCTGGACGCCAAGAGGGAAAGACGCTGGCGTCGAAATCATAATCGTAGGCAACAAGGTGTTCGTAATCCGCCGCTCGAATATTCCCATTTGGCAAACGATACCCAACTGGATCGGTCCCGAAGAACTCCCGATATCGGCTTGTACTTTCGGCCACCTCGTATTCGATCGACGTTTGATTACGCGGTTTATGTGTGTGAGAATGTGGGTGAAATGACACAGGAATAGATGATGCCCGAAGCGTCTCTACTGCCTCAGGATGTTTGTCAAGGACCGCCGTCTGGACGAAACAGGTTAACGGTACTTTCTTTTCCTCTAACAGAGCTACGAGCTGATCAGTCGCCTCAAGTGCCTTGTAACTATTCGTAGGAAGGGCAGTACCGTAGTCACACTCAAAGTCGAGTGTAAGATAAACGGTTTGATCAGTAGGCCATTCGGTAGTGATTGAGGCGTAGTTATCAAGTGCGGCTGTTGGCATGATGTTAACTGGAATACATTGGTTGTAAGCGGTTAGCTATCGAGATGGTGATTTAGTGAATGAAGAATGATCGCCGTAAAGCCTGTGAAAATCCCTGCGAGGGCAAAGAAGACGGACATAATCGCCAGCCCAAGCGGAAACGTTCCCGTCGAAATATAGTTCGAGAACGTCCAATATCCAAATCCAAGTCCCACGAACGCACTTGTGAAGCCTGGCATACCAAGGACCGTGATTGGCCGTTCGCGCTCGACCGTCTTTAGGATATTACTCACGAGCGTAAGTCCGTGAGAAAGGGGGTGCTGACTGCTCGCGTCCTCCACGTCGTAATTGACCGTTGTTCCGACCTCTTCCACGTCATACCCCTGTGTATGGGCGTGATGGAGGATGTCGGTGCTGGCGCTCATACGGTCGCCGATCTCGTCGTCAGCCGCCAAGCTCTCGATCGCCTGCCGGTCGTAGGCGCGAAACCCGCTTTGGGTGTCTCCAATCCACGACTGTGGTCTCACGACGCCAAAGCTCAGATTTGTCAGCGTGTTCACGACGAACAGGCCGAACCGCCGATAAAGAGGTGCGTTCATCGACCCATCATCTGTAAACCGGCTCGCGATGACAATTTCGGCCTCGGTGTTCCGTTGAGCCTCAATCAGATTTGGAATATCAGCGGGGTCGTGCTGTCCATCTGCATCGATGATGACTAAGTGCGCTGCCTGCCGTTTTTTGGCTTCCTGAAAGATCGTTTTCAGTGCAGCCCCGTAACCGCTATTCGAATCGTGTTCGGCGACGATTGCGCCAGCATCGCGTGCAAGAGAGGCAGTGTTATCCCCACTTCCGTCGTCAACCACGAGGACGGTATCAGCATAGGCCTGTGCTGATGTCACGACGTCGGCGATTGTGGCTGCCTCATTGTATGCGGGGATCGCGGCGAGTACGTTGGCTTGTTCTGTGGCGGTCGGAATTCGCTCAAGACAGTACTGGCCGGTCTCCGCAATCCGTGACGTGCTATTCTCGTAATCGGTTGGAACGCTGACGTCCGGATTGTAAATGAGTCCGGGAGCAGAGTGCGCTTTGGCAGTCGTGACCAGTTCTTGTTTCAGTTCGTTACGATCCGGATCCGACCCATGTGGCTCTACGATGGAGACGTCCAACTGTTTGGCTAACTCGAGGCCCTCCAAGTCAGGTTGGTTCGCATGCGTCACGAACACGGTATGTCCCGCTGCGATTGCTCGGAGGATTTCTCTCACCAGCGCATCGGTGTTGTCCGACGTCGCTACAAACCCAACCGCGGGATGTTGCTGCTTTCTCGATGCAGCATCAGGCGTTTCAAGTATCTGTTCTTTCTGCTGGTTTTTGGTGTTTGAAATCTCCGTGTATTCGAACTCCATTAGTCCTCCCCCACAGTTTTACTCACCCAGTGACCGCCTGCCTGATCGGATCGCAGTCTCTTTCACATATGATAGACAATCACGATAGATCATATTTCAGTCATAATCCACTTTTGGGGGAACTTACATAAGCTTAGCGGCCGAACCCCACTGAGGCGTGCGAATTTGTGCCACCCTATTTTCTTATTGTGGGAAAATAACGATGCTCATAGGAGATCTGCCCCTTTAAATATAATTAAACTATATTATCAATCTTATTAGATAAATTGGCCAGCGAATCGACTTGTATGAGTATAGTTTATAATATAGTAGACTGTGGATTAGACCGGCCCTCAAGAAGGAGTGAACGCTTGACAGGTCGTCTCCGTATCTTCTATCGGAGGGCTCTTTCTCAAACAAGGATCTACAAAAGTTGGGAAATCTAACGCTGAACCTACCAAATCTGGACCGCTGGGGTCCCGCAGTCGTCGCAAACGACGGCCTCATTTCCTTTGTACCGCGCTGAAACGAGCATTCCCTGACAATACGTACATTCTGTCCCTTCCACGAGAGCAAGCACCTCTCGTTCGTCCCCACTTTTCCTTTGAATAGATTGCATCCGGTTCTACCGACACATATCAGATTTTTATATCTACTGGCTCGAGTTACATTCGATCCATTCACTCTAGTGGACTCTTCAAGACGGTCCGAGATCAGCACTCCAGACCAAATGTGCAAGACTTACTGGACCTGTTTTTCCATAACGATCTCGTCGTAGTCACGGTACTCCAGCGGATACGGTCTCGTCTTCTCGTACCCTCGACGTCGATAGAGTTCAGGCAGATAGGGGTGATCTTCAGGCGTCGTCAGCCACACAGTAGTATGACCCCACTCTCGAGTCACCTCCTCTGCGTGATCTAGCAATCTGCTGCCGATCCCCTCACCTTTCCAGTTCTCGTGCACGCCGAGATGGCTCAGTTTGACGCGATCCGGGTCCGTCACCTCGAGTCGAACGCCACCGACGAGTTCATTCTCGACCGTAGTGACGTAGACTCGGCTGTCCCGAATCCACTCTGCAACGGTGTGTGGCGTCACGGATTCTGCCTTCGCCGGGAACCCAAGCTGGCGATTTTCGCGATACGCACTCCGGTACACTCGTGCGAGTTCCTCGGCGTCGGCGCTGGTCGCTCGTCGGAGTTCCACCTCGCTCATTGTGTCTACGACTTACGAGATCACAATTTTATAAAAAATGACGCCTCGAGGACGCGGACTCGAATGGTGGATGGTGGTGGTCGTAGCCGTGATCGTCCTCGAGGTGGTCAGTCACTCGACACGGTACCCACGAGGATTCGACAGCCATCGGATCGAGCACGGTGAGCCGTCGCACTTGCGATACCCGGAACGAACCTGCCACATGGTAGACAACCGAAGGGTGACGTCGACACAGCGCCCGAGATACCCGACACACTCGTCGACGACCTCCAGCCCGACTCCACAGTCGGGGCTGTCGAACGATGGAGAACCGTCGGTCGTGCGGGACGTTTATACCGTGCTAGGACGAATCCGAACATGGCTTTCGAAACCCCGATGGGTTTGGAAGCCACGTCTCGGGTGTGTGCGCACCCGGGACACTTTCGATACGTGTCCCCGCCGGAGAGCGGCTTCCGTTCTGATTGTTGAACTGTAACAAGATAAATCTACTGTCCTGTCAGCACAAAAGGTACCGTTCAGCGGTAGGCTCCGACTCGGACGGACCACACCCTGACCGACCTGATCCAGTTGCTACGAATCGCTACGCCTGTGGAGGCGTCGGAGAACGACTCTCGCACCCACTACGTTGGCACCCAGTCGACACGGACAGCTGAGGAAGTATCGGCTCCGGCCTGACGGAACGTATTTTCGGTCGGTCAGATCGACGGTCGTCGAGTACAGTTCCCCGAAGACGTGATGGTCGGTTACGGCAACGCGTCGATGGGTATCGGTGACTGTGGCCTCGACACGAGATCCCGTCGTGACGACCTCCTGTGGAACTCTACTATTATCACGTACCACGGATTTTATCATATTTGGTTACAAGTTACGTGTATGGTCTCCGATCATACTCCCTCCAGCGAAGCACTGTCACGTCGAAAAGTCCTCGCAGCGAGTGCTGTCGTTGGTGCTACCGGGCTTGCAGGGTGTTCGTCGGAAGCCAGTTCCGACTCTGCCGATTGTACGACGACAGCCCTCGAGCACGGTGACGGAGATATCCTCCAGCAAGCGGCCGCTATGCTGGACGATGAGTCCGTTTTCCTGCTGATCTCGTTGCAAGAACCAGGTGACACACTCCCCATCGAGTCGATCCTCATCAACAACTCGGCAGGAGATCTCCTGCACGAAATCCCCACGACCGATGCACGTGAGTATCGCATTACGATCGGCTCGACTCCCCACCACGGCCGCCTCACGTTACTCGCCGAAAACGGACAGCGAGACGAAATCGATTCACTCGAAATCGAGTATCACTGTACCGATAACTAACTGAGACGTCCGGCCCCTCCATACCCTGTACCGAACGGTCGCCCTCCTCACAAATTGCGCCAGGCTTCCTGTTGCACTCGCACACTCTCTCCGGCACCGGGCGATACTTCCCACTCGAGAACACGAAGACGGTCGACTCGACTCGTTCCGTTCGCCCTCTCGCTTCGGCTGGAGTTGTGTTTCGAACGCCTCGCTGCCCGGTCCGACGAGTTCCCCCGCTCGCGGTCGACGACCGATAGACTGGTGCAAACGGGGGTCACCGAAGCTGTCCTCGCTGGTCGTGTCTCCCCACACTGTCTGCGAGCGATCGCCGTCGACTGGCACGCGATAAGGGCGTTACCTCAGGGAACTGTGCGCGAGGTACAGTGAAGTGCTGGATCAGTTATCTCTGCCCTCTCGATAGCCCATTCGTCCTGCCTCGGCCGACGTCCGGAAGATTTCGTAGAGACCGACGAGAAGTCTGACTGCGAGCGCAGTCGCTCCGAGTATTCCGAGCACCTCTCCAACCGGCGGATTGCTAATCTGAGTGAACGAGGAAACGAGTGCGCCTGCGACAAGTAAGCCCAGGCCGATCCAGAACGCCTCATCGCGCTGGGAAAGTGCAGTCAGCGTGTCGGCGACCATATGGAATTGTCTGCGTGTTTACGTATAGTATTTTCGAGTAGAACCGATCTAGTTGCATATCCACTGGTCTGAAAATTCACTGCAGACGTGGATGTGAGCACCACTGTAGCAAGAGTCCTCCGATACCCTCGCTACACCTGCAGTAAAAAACGCGACGGGAAGCGTTTCGAACTGTGATCCAGTGACAGACTTGGTTCTGCAGCTCCTACTCGACTCGAAGCACGGCTTCGCTCGGTGTCAATCTGTGGGACGCAGCGATCTCGACGGCGAGCCACCAGGCACGGTCAGCCAGTTGGGGATCGGCGTCGCGGAAATCGTGCGCGAGGCGGGCGAGCGCCATCACGATCAGGAGGTCGTCCTGTGCATGTTGATCGGAAAACATCGTCGGTGTTGGCCCCGTAACCGTATATAAACCTGAGAGGTAGCTGCCGAAAACCGATTTTCGAGTGTTAAATCCGTGAAAAACGACACTAGGGCACTGTGTAGTGACTGTCGATAGGGAGAGTGGAGGACGGCATAGACCTCTGCCTACGGTATTGGTTACCGCTACACATCTGACCGAAGTATTAGTCACAACGACCATCCGTACTTTCTAGAAACGACGGACTGTCACCGACTTCGTACTCGAACACAATATGATAACAGATTTCCTCGCTTTCCATACCATCACGACCAATCAAATCACCACTTGCCGTCTGATCATCAACGACCCCGTGAATTGCAAGTGGGTCGTATCCGTCGGGGACATCTCGTTTGACAGATTCGCTGGTCTCCGCATTCACTTCACGTGACTGCCAGTGATCGAGTCCTTCAGTTGTTTCCACGGCAAAATGAAATATCTGTTTGCTGTCTGTCTTATTTACTAACTCTACCTCTAGCTGGTTGATTGTGACTTTGTCGCCTGTCAATCGGGTACATCCAGAAAGAAATGATACTGTGGTGCTACTTCCAATCAGGAACTGGCGACGAGTCGAATCCATTATCGGATTTTGGAGAGGCGACATAATATGTATTATCAAGAAGAGTGATTGTTTGATATGTATTTAACCTGTACTTATCGAATCGGAATGTCCACGTAGGGGGTACGAGACCGTTCTATGACACCCACAGAGTGAGCAAAATTATTCACCCAGGATTGACAAGTGGATAGATAATGGTCGAGCTGCCCTCCATGTCCACTACACTCACCGGAAGTGTTTCTCGACGAGAATTACTCGCTGTGATGGGATCGATAGTCCCGGTCACCATATCGGGATGTAGTGATTTCGCGTTCTCCAACGGCACAGAAGGAGAAGGTGATACAATCGAGATCATGGTCGAAAACCAGACGGACGAGCGCGCAGCGATCGGCGTTCGAGTAGAGAACGACGACGGAGAGATGCTGTTTAGTCGGGTATACGAACTCGAGCCCGGGCATCTCGATTCAGCTGCTGGTATCGAAACGACTCCGTCGACGGTGACCGCGTTCACGCCAGAAGGGGCCGCTGCGACCTGGGAGTATGCACCTGGTCTGGACATCGACTGTGAGGGGGAGGATATCGGGATTACCTTACGATCGGATAATTCGATCGAGTCGTGGTACGCCTGTTGAGTGTGTTACCTCTCCTTCCTATCGAGGCACGACAAATCTCTTGCTCAGAGCGTTTCACATCCACTCATACATCGTGGCGATCGCAGTCGAGCAGCGACAGCACCAGCGGTTGCGATAGGATAGCCGATAGCCCGGAACAGGACTATCGTTCCGGGCTCGCGCCACCTTCGACGAGAGACATTCCAAACTCGGAAAGCCGATATCGGTAGGCAGCAGTACGGAAGATGACTCGCCCATAGTCATCGCCCCTGTCGATGTCCTCACTCTCTTCGATCGCGTCGACAGCTCGGTTCAGTTTCGTCAGTCGATCACCTTCGCGGAGATAGGACGCAACGTCGTCCGAGGGGACCTCAAATTCGTCGGCCAGGATGGATCGAATCGTTCGACCAGCGCCATCCGCAATGACTACCCGATCCCCAGGTTGGCCGTCATCCATCGGTACGATCCGATCGTCCATGTGGGCGACCATGTTGTCGATGAGACGCTCGATTTCCTCGTCGACCGTCTCCTCTGCCTCGCCGTTGATGATCTGATCCCGACGTTCGCTGATCACGTACGTCGACGGACCGGGTGGCTGGAATTCCTCGAGGATGTCGAGATCGACGAGGTGGTTCAGCACCGTCCGCGACGAGTACTCGAATGCCAGGCGTTCCGCGATCTCGTTTCGAGTCAAACCCTCGTGATCGGGGCCAATCCCGTTCTCATACAGCGCAGTGGCAACGGAAATCTGGTCAGCAACACTGTGGGTGTTCGCCTTCCGATCTCGAATGTAGGCCGCGAGAGCGTCACTACCAGTTAGCTCCTCGTCTTCACTGTCGTCTCCTGGGCGAGGAGCCTGTGCGTATTTCTCGATCTCGTCTGTCGTTTCCAGCATCTCGTACATATCCTGCAGCGTGCCCTCGGCCCCAAGCAATCCCATCTCCTCGAACAGGTCGCGACCGATGTCGGTGAGGCCATAGAAGCGCCACGGCAGGTCGCGCTTGCGTTCTTCCTTCGGAAGCGTACGCTCCTCTACGATGTCGTGCTCGATCAGCACCTCGAGATGTTCGCGGATGGTGCTTTTGCTTTTGCTCGGGTTCACGTAGTCGAGTTCTTTGAGCGTGGGAAGCTGCGTCGGATGAGAGAAAATGTTCTGGATCAGGACAAACCGCGTTTCCTGGGTAACAACGTTGAGGCGCTGTCGCTGGTTTTCTACCGTACTGTCGATTGCATCGGTCGTATCGGGCTGATCCCGATGCGTCGTGTTGTGTGCCATTGTTGGGGTGGACAGCTACAGTCGAGTGGGTACCTGCTGTACGATCACTACGTGATCGTCATCCCCTCCGTGGTGTCGGACGGGATCGACGGAATACCGGTCTGGAACGGGAAATCCAACCGGCATCAGTCGATGCTGGTTGTATTGGGTGTGTTCACGCTAGCGTATAGTCGCCGACGCTATAAATTCAAGCCACTTGCCAACG
This sequence comes from Natribaculum luteum, assembly GCF_023008545.1. Taxonomy (NCBI): domain Archaea; kingdom Methanobacteriati; phylum Methanobacteriota; class Halobacteria; order Halobacteriales; family Natrialbaceae; genus Natribaculum; species Natribaculum luteum. Next base: position 726,566 of record NZ_CP095398.1, read on the forward strand.
ACTCACACTACATCCTCAGTGTCCGTGAACACGACCAGAGCGGGGCACTCATCGAACACGGACTCTTGATCGAATCGCGATCGTATCTGAAACCGTAACCGAGGAGCACGTCCGGGACACCCAGGACGAACTCGAGCAGACCCAGACCGAGAATCCCTCGAGTGAGATCGAACTCACCGACGGAACCACGCCGACAACGGCTGGCCAACCTAACCACACCGGGTGGGAATGAAAGGGGCGACGGGCTCGAGGTGCGAGACGAAGTCAAGCACCGCAGCGAAGCGAGGAGCGTGGTTCGAAAGGCGCTTCGCGCCTTTCGTCATCACGAGAGAGCTTCTCTCTCTCGAACGACAGCGAGTCGCAGCCCTCGAGCACGTCGGGGCTTTCTGGGTAGTTGTAGTCGAATCGAGCAGTCCGAAATCGATCTACTCGTCGACCTCGAGTTCGCTCACGTCGAGATCGCCCTCGAGGTACGTCTGACCTGTTTCTGTGAGTTCGTAGAGGCCGGTTTCTACTTTTGTCAGCAACCCAGCTTCGGTGAGTATCTTGCACCGTTTGCTCACGTAGTGGCGATCGTATTCGATGTCCGCTGCAAGAACCTTCGGAGAGACCAAAATTGGATGCTCGTCGAAAAAGAGCATGATCTCGTAATCGACTGGTGCCATCCAGGGAACCCGCTCTACCATCTATTCCCAACCTCCTGCTAGCAGAACGAACTCGAGCCCGGGCATCTCGATTCAGCTGCTGGTATCGAAACGACTCCTTCCCGCACCAAGCACCGACAGATCGCGTCGTCCCTCGGTCGACTCGAGGTCAACACCAGCGCCGTCATCGAGGATGAGCGATCGTTCAGGCGAGATACTGACCAACACACGGGACGACCCAGAAATGTCGATGTCATTTGAACAGTTTCGCGAATCGCGTCTGTGAGATCCGCCATCTGGTCTTCGATGAGGTACGTCGCGACCCGCTCGTCAGCCGTCATCGCCACGGTCTCGTCAGTCGATGGCTGACTGGCCGACCTCGAGTCAGTCTCTTCGTTCGTCGCGAACTCCGAGAGCGTTGGATGGCCTGTCATGGTGTCCACCCATGTGATACCACAGAAATCGCACCGGACTGTCGGATACTCTCAAACGCAAAGCGACCTGCGGAAGTGTTATTACGAATTACGCATAACTCATAATATGATGTCTCAATCTACGACACCGGGTGGGACGCCACCGATTCAGCAACTTCGGACGCTCGTTGACCTTTTAGAGAATCCGACGCTCGCTCGAATCTATACTCATGTGTTGCGAACTGAAGATCCGACTGTCGAGGATCTCATCTCTGAACTCGATATCCCACAAGGGACTGCCTATGATTATGTCGGTCGACTCGAGGAGGCGGGTTTGATAACAAAGGTGCGTAAAGAGCGACCGTACGAATTTGCAGCGGAGCCACTTTCAATCACGCTCACGACAGACGGTGAAGAACGAACGATCACAGCCGAACTCGTTGACGCAGTCGGTCGTCGTGAGGCAGACAAAGATATTGATGTTTATCTTGATCGTCACGGGATCGATGGCCTTGCGACGGCTCTCGAGTATGCTCGTGAGTATGTCGACGGAACGGTCAACCATCGAATTATGGCCCGCGAAGTTGACATCTCTCCGCTGGAAGCTGAAATCATCTTGCAGGCACTCGAATCGGTTGTTCTTGAATACCGTGACGAATGAAGATCGAATATATCGCAGACACTGGTGTTTTCGTCCGGTGTGGTGGCCCAGACGCTGACAAATATCAGCGATTGCGCCGTGCAGTCCGACAGGCAGATGTCGAACTGCTCATTCCTCGACGAGTGCATCTCGAATTAGGTGGGAAGCCGAACGATGTGTCTTATTCCTCGAGCCAGATTCCATGGCAAGAAGGTATCGAGGAAGGATGGATTCTCGTAGCTGAAGAACTCGAGTAGTAGTTGGATAGCGATTTGCCGTCAGACCGATTTCGTAGCAGTCTCATGAATGGTCTCTCAATGGTGAATCAAGTGTGTCGCTGGGGGTTAGCGGATCGCTGGAATCGATAGATTCCACGATCCGCACCGAGAACAGTACGCATCTCCGCCAGCAACTCGTCGTCAAAGAGCTTGAGAACCGACTTCTTCGTCGTCAGATCACTGCAAAACAACAGCAGATCGAACAACTTGAGGCTCGCCTCAAGCGGTACGAAAACCCAAACACACCTCCCAGTAAGCAGGGTGGCGTGGCTGGATCACCTGGCAACGATGACAGCGACGAGGAAGAGAACGAAGACCAAGGGGACGACGCTGGCGGCGACGCTGACGCCGCCAGCGGCTCCTCTCCAGGACGTGACGAAGGTCACGAAGGAACAACTCGACCGCCTCCGGAACCAGAGGAGACTATTCGAGTCGATCAGGGATATTGCCCAGACTGTGAGCAAATCCTCTCTAACCCGGACAGCTACATCTCACGGACGATTATCGACATACCTCTCCCTATTCCAACCACTGTCGTCGAGTACGAACTCGGCAAACACCGCTGTTCCTGTGGAAACGAAGTCGTTGCTGAACATCCAGACTGCCCGGAAACCGGGCGGTTTGGGCCAAATATCATGGCCCAAACCGCCCTCGGTAGGTTCCATCAGCGACTTCCAAACCGTAAACAGGCGGAGCTGTTTGACTGGGAACTCGATACACCCATCTCTCATCGGACGATCTACAACCTGACCAAGCGGGTCGCAGACCGGCTGCGACCCGCGTATGACGATGTCAAAGCCCGTATTCAGGAAAGTGACGTCGTCTACTGCGATGAAACGGGATTTCCTGTTGACGGAGAGCAACACTGGGCGTGGACGTTCGTTACTGACGAAGAAGTGCTGTTCTGGGTTGATGAGAGTCGTGGAAGTCAGGTGTTAGAGGACGTCCTCGGCGAGGACTTCGCCGAGGACTCAACGCTCAGCTGTGACGGTTGGTCAGCGTATCCGAGCTATCACACGAAGCTCCAGCGGTGCTGGGCACATCTGTTGCGGGAGGCGGAGTACGTTGCTGAACGGTACGAGGAAGCAGAGAGGTTGTCTGAGGAGTTACACGCTCTCCATGACGATTTAACGGCGTTCGACGAGGAGGATCCGTCCGCCTCCGCCCGCGAGCAAAAGCGGGCGGAGGCGTCGTTACATCTGGAAGGCCTGATCAGGGAAGACTACGAGGCACAGGAGGTCAAGAAGCTGATCGAGAAGATCAGGAACGGGTTAGGGCACTGGCTGACGTTCGTTACAGAGCCAGACGTCGATTCGACGAATAATCGCGCAGAGCGCGCTCTGCGCGAGCAAGTTGTGCTGCGGAAGATGTTCCGGACCCTCCGCTCAGCCGAAGGGGTCCAGATTCACGAGACGATTACGACCATGTTAGCCACGTGGAAACGACGAGGACTTGATCCGCCTGAACAGCTCCAGTCCATCCTCGGTGGGCAAGAACTCAGATTAGGATGAGAGGCATCACTGGCCGGTGAATCCTGGTCACGCTATCCAACTACCTCGAGTACGCGAATCCACTCGTTTCTGGAATTATGGACGCTTCCAGACGGTTTATCGCGAATGAGACAAATCGGCCCGAAGACAGTATTGAAAAAACGGATACAGCGCTTGTTGGTCTTGCGGTTCAACTTCTTGATAACGGTGAGGCTGAGAAGGTGATATTGTTGACGACAGACAAGCCTGCTGGACGAGCCGCAGAAACCTTGCTTCCTGAATACGGTTTCCCAGATCAGATTGAGTTCTGGTATGCAAGTGAATCGTATCTAGAACAGATGACTGCAGCCGATTTTCTTGACAACTAATCTACTGTTGACTTACAAATCGAGCGCCAGATCTGTTCCTCCGATGCGGAGCCGTCGCTCCCTGAGATGGCTATCGCTGGACGCGGGCTGATCAAGCCCGCGTCCAGATTCTCATACACTGCGGGAATCCCGACGCCGTTGGTCGGTGCCTCCCATTTCCGCAGCAGTGCTTTGTCGAGAGCATGGTCGATCCACTCCCGGAATACTTCGAAGCGGAACCAAACTGGGAGTGCTCGCCCGCCGCGGCGCGGCGTGGCGAGCACGCCCTACCGGACGATCAACCACAAGTTCCGCAACAGGAAGCTCACAAGCACAAACAACAACCGAACGACTGGATCGGTTGTACTCGTACACGCATGTGCCTCTCTCATCGTTCGGAAGGCTGTCTCGATCGCTGCCCGTTTCTGGTAGAGAGCTTCGACTTCCTTCGGCGTGCGATGTACGTACTGACTGGCGATAGAGAATGAGCAAAAATATTCACCCATGATTGACAAATGGATAGATAATGGTCGAGCCGCCCCCCATGCCCACTGTGTTCACCGAAAGCATTTCTCGACGAGGATGGCTTGCTTTTATGGGATCGATAGTCCCGATTACCATATCGGGATGTAGTGATTTCGCGTTCTCCAACGGCACAGAGGGCGAAGGAGATACGATCGAGATCATGGTCGAAAATCGGACGGACGAGCGCGCAACGATCGGCGTTCGAGTAGAGGACGACGACGGAGAGACGTTGTTTAGTCGGGTATACGAACTCGAGCCCGGGCATCTCGATTCAGCTGCTGGTATCGAAACGACTCCGTCGACGGTGACCGCGTTCACGCCAGAAGGGGCCGCTGCGACCTGGGAGTATGCACCTGATCTGGACATCGACTGTGAGGGAGAGGATATCGGGATCACCTTACGATCGGATAATTCGATCGAGTCGTGGTACGCCTGTTGAGTGCACTCCCCGTCCTTCTCATCGAGGCGCTCTCATCCCAGGATTTCGCCGGATCTACACCGGAATGCATCGTGGTGATCACATTCGAGGAGCGACAGCACCAGCGAACAAACTCGAGTACTACCCTGGTCAAATGAAAAGGTGAACACAGTGCGGGCAATATTCCGTCACCAGACGAGATAGATTACTGGCTCTATTGAAATACTTAATCGATGATAGTTTTTCGGAGCCGTGCTGCATACAGAGCATAAGTTCAGCACGGCAGCTTCGCTTGTTTCATTCTGAATCTAATGAATTATTCGAGCAGTATACTTGTAAATCGATCAATCTCTAACTCGCGGAAAGAATTTTTATTCAGTGAACCATTTGTTAGATATGGTCATTTCAACGACGTCAGTATGGGACGAAATTGCGAACGAAGTTGCAGACGGGTTGGTAATCGAGTACGAAGATGCAACTGTGTACGGCGATTTTGAACAGGAACAGGTTCTTCACCAGGGTAAAGTTCGTATTCTCCCAAATAGTTGGGTTGCTTTACCAACTGGCCGTCTGCTTTCGCCAGAAGCGGTACATCATATCGACCCGTAGGACTCTGTACTGATCGATCTCCCTCATCGCAGATCAGTTCTCAATCCGTGTCACATTCGCGCGCTGTATTCAGCAGACTCTGACCGAAATCCTGAGGCGCTGTCAAGAGCGGCGTGCGAGATAGAGGACGAGTTTAGCACGACGGCTTCGTTTGTTTCGCGTCGAAACCGGTGAACCATCTGCTCACTTCATGTGCGAATTGATCAAAGGTTATTTCGTATCAAACTCTAAGATATCAATATGGAAACTGTGCTCTCTGTTATCGCTATATTGTTCGTCATCGGGGTAATTTACTCATTAGTACGATTATTTTGGGATGACGAGATGCCCAATTGGATTGGCTGAGATGCTATGTGAAGAATCTCTACTGACCGTTCACCACCCTTCGTAGATCGACCTTCGACTCGTGCCGCAGTCGCGCCTTGTATCTTCCAGAGACTCGACTAACTACCGAACTGTTGTCAGAAACGGCGTGCAAGATATAGAGTGTAGTCAGCAGTCGACCTGAGCCATGGACAAGCTTCTTTACCACTTCGTTTTAAGTACAAGATACTCTAATGCTCGATTTCGTCCGGTCAAGCCCTCTTTTTAGCATTCGGCGGTTGGCTTTCGGTATAGTCCTCACCGTCTTCATCGTGGCTACTGATGTACTCTTTATCCATCTCCAAGACATCCAAACGACCGCTGACTTCGTCTCCAAGGTCGCGATTCACACGCTCGGAGCCTATGGTGCGTTTACGATCATGGCCTTGTTTAACCAGCCCAGCGCTAGCCAGTAGTTGACCGACTCGCGCCCTGTATTCAGCACGCTGTTTATGTCAACTGCTAAGGGTTTCAATAGAGCCTCGATTTGGATTTGGATGGCTCTGTTGAAATCCTATTCTTCATGCACAATGTAGAATGAAACAGTCGATAGATGGGAACTGCGTAGTTTCCATCTCTCTGTCATGAGATGTGGACAATCTTCACCGAAAGTACTTGTATAGACGGGGGAAAACATGTTTCTATGCCTGCATTCGGTGTTGGAACCCCGATATTCCTCGTCGTACAAGCTCTCATCTCGTGGTTCGTCTATTCTGAGGCGAAAAAGTATGGCTCGCGCTCCCCGGTAGTCGTAGGAGCATCTGTATTCGTTCTAGGAGTGGGGCTTGCATTCGTTTTCAGTACTGTCATCGAGTTAGTCGTAGTCGAACTTCTCGTCATCCTCATCTATCTTCTCGGAGTACACGCTGCAAAACGGCGTTCTGCATCCGCTTGAGCTATTCTATGATACTTTCATCCTGCATTGACCGCTCAGAGTGATCGGTCGATATTATGAACGAGACAGGCGATGGTGAGCTCACGAAATTGTTTCCACCAGCGTCGTGAGCGGACGAACGCACCGTACTTTCGCTTGAGTGTTGAGTTGACAGTCTCGGATTGACTCCGCTGTCCGTAGAGATCAGTGTCTAAGCGTGCGTTCCATGCCTTGTGGAGCGATGTGAACTCACGATGCTTGATCAGTGGACGAACCTCGTATTGACGGGCAAGCCGTCTGATTTTCTGGTCGTCGTAGCCTTTTTCACCGAGCAGGATGTCGATAGTCTCGGGGTTGCGTTTGATCAACGACGGCGCGATCTGGCTATCGTGTTTTCGTGTCGTCGTCACGTGTAAATCAAGGATGGCGTTCACTTTGGAATCGACTAGCAGTGTTACTTTGAGTTGCTGAATCGTGAGTTTGGCTCGTTTCGTGTAGTGGTTTGAGGCGTGGCTGCGGTCGAATCCCGAAGCATCAATCCCCCCAATGCCGTTGGTCGGGAGCAGTGAAACAGAGAGATTGAGCAGCACTCGCCAGACAGCCATATCGAGTCTATCGAACGCTTTGCACAGTGTTGATGGGGCAGGCAGTTCAGTGAGATTAATCGCGTTCCGAATACGGGGCATTTCGATGAGTTCGTCGAGGAGTGTTCGATACGTTGTATCCTTTCGAACTTTGAGACAGAGGAGAACGATGTGCTGATGGAGCGTATAGCGTTTTTTCGAGAACTTCGAGGAGTATCGAGCTACGGCACGTTGCGCTAACTGAAATGCTTCCTCAACAAATCGGAGCAACCGAGACTTTGGGAGGGTCTGCATCTACTCAAACTACCGACTGAACCTGTAACTCACTAAGGATTTCAACAGAGCCATTTGGATGGAAGATGAAATAATAGTCACAACAAATATGGGTGTTGGCTAAAATTGCCTTACCAATGGTTGGCGCTGCAATACAACGATTTTCGATACTCTTGCTACTGTTCGGTGGATTTCTTGATGTCTATGCGGCAATAGAATTCCCGAGTGGATTACCCGCACTTGGGAGGGGAATCATGCTTCTCGCGTTAGTCCTCGGGATCGTGGGATTATCCATCGAATTGTCGTCGAACCTGGGTGAGACGTAACCTACGTCACCGTCTCTCGAGGGGTTATCGAATAGACACCCACAGAGGTTCTCGTGATCGCATTCGAACAGCGACGGCGCTACAGGACTAACGGGACTAGTTCGAGTCACATCTAGATCGAGAACCCCTCGAGTGAGATCGAACTCACCGACGAAACCACGCCGACAACGGCTGGCCAACCTAACCACACCGGGTGGGAATGAAAGGGGCGACGGGCTCGAGGTGCGAGACGAAGTCAAGCACCGCAGCGACGCGAGGAGCGCAGCGAGTCGCAGCCCTCGAGCACGTCGGGGCTTTCTGGGTGTTGTTACTCGAGCGGTTCTCGATTACTCTTCATCTCGCTCGAGATCGCTCGCATCGAGTTCGCCGTCGAGATACGCGAGGCCCTTGTCAGTAATTCTGTAGTAACCACGTTTCTCGTCGGTCTTCTCGAGTAATCCTTCCTCGGAGAGCACGTTCATGCGCCGAGAAATTGTATTTTGACTCCGATCGAGCACACCGAGTTCTTCAACGAGATTGTACCAGACGGCAGTTGGTGGCAGCGAGATCCGGTGGTCCGTGGCGGTCTCCAGTTCCTGCAAATACTCGAGAATCGCGTCGTCGGCCTCGTTCATCCAGGAGACACGGGCCCGCATATCCCGGTGGTCAACTGTTCGGTGATTAACTGCACCGGATCGAACACTGATTGAGACATATGCCCTGGAATTGAGCTATACACCCTAGAAACTAAGTAGCTATGACACGTATCTCATCTCAGGGAAGCTATACGCGGATTTGGCACTCACGAGCCAAAAGCAGCGGATCGGTGCTGGAGACACCGAGTCCGCGAGAAGCTCCCGTATCCACGCTACGGAAGCCATGTCGAACGACGATTCGCGGGGTAATGAAAGCCCCGACCGACGGAACGCATCGACCACCCGAATCACGGACGGCGGCACCCGACCGGTCAAGAGACGCCTCGAGGCGATCGACTACCTGACCCGGCGATTGCTCGCGGACGTCCAGGACGCCACCGGAATCGACCCCAGTCCAGACACGCGCCGAGAGGTCGTCCGCCGACTGCGGGAGATCAGGGCGGAGACGAGCCGGGTCGGACTGCTGTTGATCGGCCCGGAGGCGGCGATCCCGTACCGACCGGCCGGCGAACCGAACCCGGAGTTCGAGTTCGCGATCGTCGACCCCGAGAGTGCACTCGTCCCGAGCGATACTGCACACGTCATCGGCGATCACCGGGAGACCGACGAGACACCAGCCGACACGAACACGACACAGACCACCGACGACACGACACAAATCCCCGACGACGACCACAACCAGACCACCGACGACCACGAACAGACACCCGACGACACCGACTGTGACCAGGCTCGAGGTGATCGCGATGAGTGATTCCCTCGAGTCTCGCCACACGACCCTGCTCGACCGCCTCGAGACGTCCAGGACCGAACTCGAGATCCTCGAGGCCGAACTCGAGCGAACGGACGCCCAGGTCGAGACCCTCGAAACAGCACTCGAGGACGTCGACCGACGACTCGATGCACTCGAGTCGCGCGTCGACGAGCACGATCGTCGACTCGACTCCCAGACACCCCACTGCGAGACCCACTCAAACCGCGAACCGACGACGCACCTCGAGAGCGCCGACGATCGACGTCCTGAATCCGACGATCGTCGTCCCGAAGCCGACGACCGACACCCTGACCGCGAGAGCCACCTCGAGACGCGTCCACGCCACGAGCTCGACGTCGAGCTAGAAGTAGAGCTCGAACATCCGATCACGCCGGGTGACCTCGAACGTGCGTACTGTGAACTGCTCGACGCAGTGGAGGTGGACCGATGACCGACCACCTTACGCTCGAGTGGACGCCGACACACGGCCCGACGCGCAAGGTCGTCTTCGAACCGAGCGACGAACCCAATGAGAACGCGTGGATCCGACGCGAGTTCGAGCGCCGCAATTCGCAGTGGCGACAGGTCGGCACCGAGTTCGTCGCAGACGTCTCCTGCTCGAGTGATCAGACGGACCCCCACTCGAGCGATCAGGAAGCCAGCACCTGCTCGAGCACCCAGACGACCCACTCGAGTGCCCAGCATCCAAACCCACGACCCACCGCCGAGGGAGGTGATCGCGATGCACGATGACCACCCCACCGACCTCGAACTCGGACGACTGGTCGAACGCCTGTGCGAACAGAACCAGCAACTCGTCAACCGCGTGGCCGACCTCGAGAACGAACTCGAGGAAACACAAAATCGCCTCGAACGTCTCGAAGCCGAAAAAGAGACTCTCGAGTCACAACACGAAACGCTCGAGGCCGAACACGAAACCCTCGAAGACGAAAACGCCGCCCTCCGGGAGACGACCGACAGGCTTCGTGACCGCCTCGCAGACTGTGAGGACACGACGAGCCGCCTCGAAGCGGCGACAGACGCCACGCGCAAGCGCACGGGCGCGAACAAAGCACGCATCGAGGAACTCCAGGCACGGGAACTCGAGAAGGGAGCCCACCTCCGGACCGAGAACGTCGACCGCTGTGAGCTCGAGGTGACGACAAACCACCTCGAGAAGATCACGAAAGACGACGGCCGGACGTACTACCGGCTGCCCGAGTCGGCCGATCCACTCGAGCGCGACGGCTCGGTCGCACTCGCCCACGGCGATCTGCTCCCGATCCAGCAACTGGCCCGGATGGACGAAGACATGCTGCGGTCGACGACGAACGCCCTCCCGACGCGACTCGCCGCCAGACTCTGGCGGGCACGGACCGATCCCAGCGTCGGCGACGATCCGTGGCAATCGGGCTGCAAGGGAATCCGCGAGTACGTCAAAGCGAGCGATCTGAAACACTGGATCCGCCGGCAGGAACCCGGCACCAGCGAGGCGTACGCCAAGAAACTCGTCTCGAGGACGATCGACGCCGCCCTCGAACTGTCGAAGAATCGCCTCGCCGTTCGCAAGAAGACCGAGCGCAAGAACGGCCTCGAGTACACCGAGCGTCGGCTGATCCTCCCCGACGACGCTGACGTCCCAGGTGCGGCTATCGACTCGAGTTGCGATTTCCAGCGTTCGAAATCAAGGTCCGGGTGACAGCTGACGTCCTCGGCTGACCGTGGACAGGGGGCGAGAGCCCACCTTGAGAACCCCGACACATCTCAGAGAAGGATCCACGCCACACCACGACCGCGGCAGTCTGCGAGGGCGACTACCTGTGGGTGTCTCTCTCGAGTGGTCCTCGGTGGTCATCGCGACGGACGGAACCCACGGTGTGGGCTGGAGACGACGAATGTCCCCGGATATTCGATCCGAACCATTTTGATATCATAGAACACATCTGTTTTTATGACTGATGACTGGCCTGACAAGCGCCGGGAAATCGCCTATACAGAGGCGCGGGCAGTCATTGACTCGCAGAATAACACAATGACCGATATCGATGATAAGGCGATGCGGACTGTGCGTCTCAATACAGTTTTGCTCGGATTGCTGGTTACCGGGCTTCAGTTTGCACCAGATATGTTCTACACCACTGTCCTTCAGGCGGCGTTCGCGCTCCTTATCCTCTCGACATTGTGCGGCGTCATCACCTACAACGAATCGAACCTCTATGTAGGACCTCGAGGTGAATACATTGAAGTCCTTGCCGAAGATGACTTCTCCGACTCACCGTGGGAAGAAGATCTCCTTCAAACGATGGCAGGTATGATTGCTGAAAACTACGACGATATTCGATGGAACTCTAGATTGTTGACCGCCACACAGGCGACGCTGGTTCTCGGTATCATCGGGGCCGTCACAGCCGTAGCTATTTAGTGCTGAAGAGTGTACGTCCGTACATGAGTGCCGAGAGCCGGGAGAAAGCTGAGGAAAAGGGCCAGAAGAGTGGGAAGGGGACAGAAATCCTCTCCAGGGCCGTTGACAAGGTAATCGGCAGCGACGACAAAGACTAACGGACGGCATGCAGAACTCATCATCGAACTGAAAGCCCCCACAGAGTTCCTCTCGACTGACTATCGTCCTATAGAACGGAAACAGCGTCCGCCGATTATTCTGTATTCGTGGGATTGTCTCCGGACTCATACGACCTGCTGTAACTGTGTCCCGGGGCAACCGCAAGACGGTTCGCGGTTGTCCCGGTCATGACGTACAGCAGTCCGTAGCAATACGAGCAAACGACCCAGCGACAGTCGACTCGAGTACGCTGACCAACACGAGCATGGCGACGGCGATGTCTGGGTGTTCGGAGCAGGTACAGCAGAAATCAATGCATCGTCAACTGCCTCGAGGGCAAGTATTCGAGACGCGAAGCGCCTCGTCACTGAGCGAAGCCTTCGGCTTCGCGAGGTCTGCGAACGCGTTGCGTTCGCCCGATCATGGAAGATTAAAGATTTCCGAACGACCTCGAGGCAGTCGGCCTGCTCCGCCTGTAGAGAGATCAAGAGGAGTGGACCAATGAATTGGAATGTCAGAGGGGGTCGGTCTCGACCAGGCGTATTTAGCTGATCAGTTCACTGTCGTCGTGGCGTACATTCCGCCCCACTTGCTGTTGCCGCACTCAGCAGTGTTTTCGCTGTTATCTGGACTTCTGATCACTATCCGGTATGCCTCGTTGCACAGTATCGGACAGTGTCTGAAATGAGGAAACGAGATATGAGGGTCTGTATCACTATCCTCAGAGCGACGATAGCAATCTATCTGGTATCAAAACAGCAGACGACGTTCTTCGCTTATCAAGATGGTCTCGCTGTTGCGAACCGTGCTGAACGAATGTTCTTGCTCGCGACTGAGATTCACGCTCTAATTGTTGGTCGATCTTCACAGGGACATGAATGTCTCTGTGACGCAATTTGATCTCCTACTCTCTTCAGAAGTGGGAATTCCCCTCGGATCTATTATAGAGGTCAAGGAGAATACCTGCGGCTGAAGCCGCAGGATGAATCCGACAACTCGGAGTCAATCTACGCTGCGTAGTTGGATAGCGTGACCAGGATTCACCGATCAGTGATACCTCTCATCCTGAACTGAGTTCTTTCCCACCGAGGATGGACTGGAGCTGTTCAGGCGGATCTAGTCCTCGCCGTTTCCACGTGGCTAACATGGTCGTGATCGTCTCGTGAATCTGGACCCCTTCGGCTGAGCGGAGGGTCCGGAACATCTTCCGCAGCACAACTTGCTCGCGCAGAGCGCGCTCTGCGCGATTATTCGTCGAATCGACGTCTGGCTCTGTGACGAACGTCAGCCAGTGGCCTAACCCGTTCCTGATCTTCTCGATCAGCTTCTGGACCTCCTGTGCCTCATAGTCTTCCCTGATCAGGCCTTCCAGATGTAACGACGCCTCCGCCCGCTTCTGCTCGCGGGCGGAGGCGGATGGATCCTCCTTGTCGAACGCCGTTAAATCGTCATGGAGAGCGTGTAACTCCGCAGATAACTTCTCTGCTTCCTCGTACCGTTCAGCAACGTACTCCGCCTCCCGCAACAGATGTGCCCAGCACCGCTGGAGCTTCGTGTGATAGCTCGGATACGCTGACCAACCGTCACAGCTGAGCGTCGAGTCCTCGGCGAATTCCTCGCCGAGGACGTCCTCTAACACCTGGCTTCCACGATCTCATCAACCCAGAACAGCACCTCTTCGTCAGTAACGAACGTCCACGCCCAGTGTTGCTCTCCGTCAACAGGAAATCCCGTTTCATCGCAGTAGACGACGTCACTTTCCTGAATACGGGCTTTGACATCGTCATACGCGGGTCGCAGCCGGTCTGCGACCCGCTTGGTCAGGTTGTAGATCGTCCGATGAGAGATGGGAATATCGAGTTCCCAATCAAACAGCTCCGCCTGTTTACGGTTCGGAAGTCGCTGATGGAACCTACCGAGGGCGGTTTGGGCCATGATATTCGGCCCAAACCGCCCGGTTTCCGGGCAGTCAGGATGTTCAGCAACGACCTCGTTTCCACAGGAACAGCGGTGTTTGCCGAGTTTGTACTCGATGACAGTGGTTGGAATGGGAAGAGGAATGTCGATAACAGTTCGTGAGACGTAGCTGTCCGGGTTAGAGAGGCTTTGCTCACAATCTGGACAATATCCCTGATCGACTCGAATAGTCTCCTCTGGTTCAGGTGGCGGTCGAGTTGTTCCTTCGTGACCTTCGCTACGTCCTGGGGATGAGTCGCTGGCGGCGGCGTCAGCGTCGCCGCCAGCGTCGTCTTCCTGGTTTTCGTCCTTTTCCTCGTCGCTGTCGTCGTTGCCAGGTGATCCAGCCGCACCACCCTGCTTACTGGGTGGTGTGTTTGGGTTTTCGTACCTCTTGAGGCGAGTCTCAAGTTGTTCGATCTGTTGTTGCTGTGCAGCGAGTTGGCGACGGAGAAGACGGTTCTCAAGCTTCTGGACTACGAGTTGCTGGCGGAGATGCGTACTGTTCTCGGTGCGGATCGCGGAATCTATCGATTCCGGCGATCCGCCAATCCCCAGCGACACACTTGGTTCACCATTGAGAGACCATTCATGAGACTGCTACGAAATCGGTCTGACGGCAAATCGCTATCCAACTACTACGCTGCAATAGCCACTCTGAGATTTGGCAATCCGTAGCTTAAAGTGACAGACAATCCTACGTATAGGTAGGAATCAGGCTGGGAACGGAGCGATTCCCGTCAGTCCTACGATGGCGGCCTGTCCGCCCCAAGCAATGAGACAGTAATCGGAACCAGTTAGGTGAACGGTCGGTTCCTATACTGAACCGATGCAGTGCCCGACTGCTTGAAAGCACCACAGAAAGTAACTCCAAGTCCGCCGAAGTCTGCCGGACTCCCCGAGGCAAAAACAACTCCGGGAGTCCGAACACGACTGAGGATAGGAGTACCGGGGGCTTGGCACTCCCAGCAGTCCTACTTGCCACAGTCCGTGAACCCCACACGGATTCTCACCGCGTCGGGGTTCGGTGGGACTGCAAACCTGAAATCTCCAACGCTCAGGATTCCTCTGCGTTTACGCGGAGGAGGATGTCAATAAAAGTGTGGCTATAAGGTCACTGCAGACGACAACGCGGCAGAGAACATCGACTTTCGGCTACTTCGTGCGGGACAGAAGTGCTGTCTGTTCCCTCGTCAACGGGAGTGAGACGTTTCGTGGTACCGCCGCCGATTCTCGAAACGCCATATATCGGTCCTGTCAAAATAAATCCGCTAAGGCTACGAAATGCCAATAATGATGGGGTTTGCACTCGAATCCGGGTAATTTCTGTGATCCTCCATCCCTGACTGTCTTTGAACCAGATGATGCACTATAGTGGTCCAGATCTGACTCGAGAAAGTCCTGTAACTTAAGAGTAGAACGATCAGAGTCTGTCAATTGGTTGGACTCAGAAACGGGAGTGTGAACGTTTGGAGAATCAAGTTTCTTATACTGTCAGCCAAAAATATTTCAAAGAAAAGCACGTTACTCCGATATGACCTCTCTCGACAACGTCTCTACCGAAGACCTCCGCCAGGTCTTGGCGGAGGTCGAGGGAAAAAAGCCATCACAACGGCTCATGGCGGCGATCAATTACCTTGAAGAAGACGGTGCAACGCTACAAGAGGTCGCTGAACGCTATGGATACACTGCTGGCTGGCTCTCGCGGTGGCTTGATCGACTCGAACGGCTCGCCGACGAGCCGTTCGAGGAGGTCGTCTACGACGAGCACCGTTCAGGAAGGCCCTCAAAACTCTCCGACAAAGAACATGAACAGTTCGTTGAAGCGCTTCACAAGTCTCCAGAGGAAGTTGGACTTGACGCGCCTGCGTGGTCCGTTCCACTAGCTCGTCACTATCTCGCCGAGGAATTCGACGTTGAGTACAGTGAGCGTCACGTTCGACGATTGATGACCGAGGCCGGGCTGTCCTGGAAGACAGCCCGGCCGGAGTTTCACAAATCCGATGAGAGAGCACAGGAAGCATGGCAAGACGGGTTCAAAAAAAGCGCGACAACCTGGACGACGAATACACGATCTTAGCCATTGATCAGACGCGACAGGTTCTCTCGACACTGATTCACGCATGGTTTCCCAAGGGTGAGCGCCCGTCACTCCCGGTGACGGGCGCGTGGGACAGCATCAAACTTCTCGGTGCAGTCAGCGATACTGATGAGACGTTCTTTCTCCCCTGCGAAGAGAACTTCAACAGCGACACGACGATTCGTTTTCTGGACGCTCTCCAGACCGAGTTCGGCGAGAAAATCT
The DNA here is from genome assembly GCF_023008545.1 of Natribaculum luteum. Taxonomy (NCBI): domain Archaea; kingdom Methanobacteriati; phylum Methanobacteriota; class Halobacteria; order Halobacteriales; family Natrialbaceae; genus Natribaculum; species Natribaculum luteum. The sequence goes on from NZ_CP095398.1 coordinate 742,560, forward strand.
GCGTTGTCCTCGACAACGCCTCGTATTTCACGGCGAACAGAGTCCAAGAGTTCGTTGAAGGTACTCCGATCGAACTGTGTTACCTTCCGCGGGGTTCACCAGAGCTGAACCCCGCGGAAGAGTGCTGGCGACAACTCGATCAATCACTCGGCAACCGCCTATTCGAAACGCTTGACGAACTTCGTGATGCTGCTCTCTGTGCACTGGACGAGATCAACGTGCCAGATGTCTTTACGTACTTATGTCCGTGAGTATTAATGGAACTTCTATGCGTTACGACCAGTTCTTTTTGATCATTGAACTGATCCACTTTCACACCATCGAATCGATACCATTCATCTTTCACCAGTGTAGGTGGGTTGTTACTCTTCCAGGATACAAATGGAGCAGATTCTCCGTATTGATCGATTAGATACCCTTCTTGATGTTTCTTTTCGTGAATGTCATCAAACAGGTGATTAACTTTCGCAGTGATCGCCATTTCCGAACCGACATCGTCGAGCGGTTCGATAGAGTTCGACTGATTGACCACCTTAGTGAAGTCCTCGATCTCATCGAGGAACCGAGACTCCTGACCATTCCGAGTCAAAATATCGAGCGTATGCTCTGATCGGGTGATTGCGACGTAGAACGCTCGGCGTTCCTCAGCGACCGTATTTCCGTCGACTCTCTTGACTGGTTCCAAGAGTTCGTTCTTACGACCTGCTGGCGGGAACCCAAACGGCCCTTCGGAAGCGTGTACCAGAATAACGTGTTCTGCTTCACGGCCTTTCGACTGATAGACCGAGTAGACGGACACACCTGTGTCCACGCCACCGTTTTTACCGTGGTAAGAATCAGATTTTCCACTATATGGAATACCAGACTTCCGAAGTAGAGATTTAATCTCATCCAAATATGGTACTGCTCCGTCGAATCGACAAAGTATCATGATATCGTCTGGTTCAGCACCTTGCTGAAGATACTCCTGAACGAGGGTAGTAGCGTATCGGCTGACGCGGTGTACGTAATCGTAGAACGTGTATCCCTGTAATGCGTGTACAAAAGGCGTCGTATCGTGACTTACCGTCGGATTCACTTTCTTCTCGATCTGCTCGTCATTGGTGTCAATCAGTGCGTTTCCGGCTTCGATTATTTGCGGCGGGGATCGAAAGTTCTCAGTGAGTGTCGTTCGGGTAGGAGTACCGAAGTGGTCGTCGAAGTTGAGAAAGTATTCCACGACTGCTCCCTGGAATGAATAAATACTCTGCCAATCGTCACCGACAGCGAACAGATGTGCCGATGCTGGACCAACGAACTCTCGGATCAGCTCAAGTTTTCCTTTTCCGATATCCTGGAATTCGTCGACGAGGACATGATCGTATCGGGATCGGTACTGATCGCGATTGGCCTGTATCAGTTCCAGCGAACGAGTGATCATGTCACTAAAATCGATCAGATTGTTCTCGACGAGGAAACGCTGATATCGTTGAAGAAGAATAATACCACAGTGACCAAAGTGGTATTGGCGAGGGTTGTCCGGATCTAGCTGCTTCTCAATATCGTCTGGCTTAACGTCGAATCGCTTAGCGCTTTGAATGAAGTCCGCGAATTTGCGCTTTATCCACCCCACACGTTGGTTATAATCGAAGGCAGATTCGACTAGGTCTTCAAATTGCATTCGATCGAGTTCGACACCATGATGTTCTAACCGAGCTCGGAGCGAGCGATCGAGACACCCCGCTTCGTGTTCGAATTCGTATGTCTCGATGAGCGTAGATTCAGCAGTTGCGAATTGTTCGCGTGCCCATCGAATCTTTTCGTGGTACTCCTTCGTAGGCCACGAAAACCACGGAGCAATCTCGCCCGCTAGATCGATTCCTAAGTGTTCGATGTAAATGTCGTATTCGGGAAGATAGAAATCTGGTTCGTAGGAACGTTTCTCCTCGCTCGTTTCGGCCCACGTCGCTATGTCCTCGTATCGATAGTCAACCTGATGGGTAAACAGGAAGTCAGCAATTCGCTTTTCGGCCCGAGACCTGACTTCTTCGCCCTGAAGCGTCTGATATCGCTGTTCTACTCGAGCCTGAACGTAGTCCTCTTTTTTTTCGAAATCGGCCTCATCAAAGTAGACATCATCAAAATGGACTAAAAATTGATAGTAATGTGAAAGGAATCGTTCGTCATCTTCGGAGCGAGCCGTTCGAATGAATCTATCTACGAGGTTACGTATTTGATTCCCACCGATCGGATTAATATCTCTACCAAGTTTTGATTGAATAATACTATTCCCGAACGCGTGAACGGTTTCGATTTGAACGTCAGTAATTCCAAAGTGGTCTGACAACCGCTCCTCCATTTCGTCGCGCGCTTCCTTGGTGAACGCAATGACGAGAATATCGCTGGGGTCGATTTCTTGGCTTTCTATTAAATAAGCGACCCGCGTCGTGAGTGTCAAGGTCTTACCGGTGCCAGCAGCAGCGATCACCTGATTATAGATGCCATTTCGGATAACGGCTCGCTGTTGTTCAGGAGTTAAACTCAGATCGTTCGACCCGATATCAGAGAACAGATCTTCGTATCGATCGCGCTCACGACTGATGAACGAGTCATTATATCCATCGAGACAGTCGTCGACTTCAGAAACAGCCTCAACGAGCTCAGCAAATCGCTCTTGATCAGGAGAACTCAATTGATCGAGATCGACTTCACGGCGTACCGTCTGAAGATTAGAGGTGATCGTTTCGATTATCTGATTGATACGTGAGCGAGAAGGTTGAGTGAGATACTCCTCGTAGTTTAGGTATGAAGAAGCAGTGTGTTGTAACGACGAAACTTTCGATTCGACCGAGTCAATTCGAGCATCAAACGCAACTTTCGAATCGATATACGCCTCGATATCGTCAGTACGGGATCGCAATGAGTCGAGTGTACTAATTCGAGATTCAGTGAGATGATCCTGGAAGGGATACTTCTTCAGCTCGGCTATTTTACTACGAATCTCGGCTATCTGATCCCGGAGTTTGGATTCTCGATCTATCGGCTGTCCCTGAGCTTTGGCAGGTGTGAGAGCGTGTTGTAGGTCCAGTAATTCATCCTTGAGTTCCTCCACTCGTTCCGTGAACAGACGATCTACATATTCGTGTTGATAACCCTGCAAATGGCTGGAAAAATCTTGGATGCGCTGTCTGATTCTCTTCAATTCATTTACTTGATCATCGGTGAGAATACTGAGATCCACTTCTTGTTCTGCTGATGCTAGTTCATCTTGAAGCTGGTTAAGAGACCTGTCAAGGCCATTCTCGAGTTCATATCTTTCATAGGAAAGGTAGGGCTCCATTCGCGCTTCGAGCGTCTCCAGTCTCGCTTCCAAACAGTCGATCTGCTGATCGAACTGCGCTACTCGTATCTCTTTCCGTCTAATATTGAGTTTTCGAAGATACGCTTTTAGCGTCTGTTGAGCGAGCTCAAGTTGGTCCTGTTCATCTGCACGAAGGAATACTCGATTATCCCCACTCAGTAAAGATTCAATATCGGTACAGAGTTTTTCAATTCGATCAATTTTCGTTTCGAGTACACGTAGATGTCTTTGGACATTTTTTTGGGTTGTGTCCGAGACCTCGAACGAGGAACTATCGAGCGAGATATTCTCAAAGTCCATAATGAGTTCCCTGTCCGAAGATTGATCTGTTGGCCCCCCTTCTAGAGCTACTGAGAGGTTCTCACAAATTGAACGGTGCTTATAGATAAGGCTTTGATATGCTTGAAACGCCTGCTCTCGACGAGAAACAACTAAATCTAAGTCAAGTGGTTGTGAACCAAAGAACAACCGGTACAGCGTTTCAGGAAGGACTTTCGAGAATAATCCAGTCGGCTTGCTTTTGATTTGATCTTCAAGAGCATCATATGTCTCGCAATCGAATTCAATGTCGGTAGACATCAACCAGTGGAGGTTACAGTTGACTGGTAATCTTTGTTCTGGGTCACTGTCTAGTTCTACCCCTTGATCAGCGTCTTTCCGTCGATAGATTGATGTATTTCTTGACGGTCACGTTTCGTCCATAAGTACACCAAACGGCGGCTCGTCCTCCCGGCGGACGTCGCCGTTCCAGGAGAGACTATCGGCTCGAGTTGCGATCGTGAACGTCGGAATTTCAGGTCCTGATCCAGATGACACCCGTCTTCGGCTGGGACAGGGGGCGAGAGCCCTCCTCGAGAGCACCCCACGTCTCAGAGGACGACCGATTCACACCACGATCGCGGCTTCGAGGATGGCTACTCGTGGGTGGCTCCCCCGAGTGGTCCTCAGTGGTTGTCGCTACAGACGGTGGTCGCAAGTGAGTTTGGAGACGACAGGTATCTGGAATCGCCAGCGGCGCAAACTCACGCTATAGATGACATTGAGACAATTTCACCGAGTGAGACTGCGGGCGCTTCGGTGTCTTGCGACGAGTGATGCGGACCCGGCAGTTCCGGACCTATCAACGAACGTACTCGAGAGCCCCGTCGTAGCGAGGGCGTCGCGACGACCGAAGAACGGTGATGGTCCGGCACGTCTGTCTTTTCGTCACGAGTTCCCTGTCGCGCTCGTGAGCCTGCTCATGTCCATCGGTCCGATGGGCCAGATGGAATCCCCATCCTGCACTGTTGATTGGGGCTGCTCCCGGTTCCCGCTACGTTTCGAGCCCGTGGCCGTCTTCGACGAGTTCCCGCAGTCGCTGGACGAACCGCGCAGCGGATGCCCCGTCGACGACGTCGTGATCGAACGTCACCGTGATGTCGAGCAACTCACGAGTCGTGATCTCCCCGTCGACGACCCTCGGTTTCTCGCTGATGCCACCCACGGTCAACTGCAACGTGTAGTTCGTCGGGCTGACGGCCCATCCACCCCCTTCACCAAACATCCCTACGGAGGTCACGGTGACAGTCCCCGCCATGTCCTTCCAGCGCTCGGGAAACCACTGCGGGAGCCGCCAGACGAGTCGTCGAACGAACCCGGGGAGCCGAAATGCCAACTCGGCCAACGGTGAGAGATCCGCCGGGTCACGGGATTGCTGTGCCGACCGGATCTCGTCGTGAATCGAGCGGACAGACCGCTCGTTGGCTTTTCTCACCACATGTGGAACGCCCATTCGATCGCCCCGGACCGTCGTCTCGACGAGGACGTTCACGTCGACGTCCTCGAACACGTGTACGCGACCACGCCAATCTCGATACGCGTTGACGTGGGGATGGTCGTCGATGGCCCGTGCGAGACAGCACACGAGAAACGCTGTAAACGACTGGGATTCTCCCGTCTCCGCTTCGATGGCCTCGATACGTCGTCGCGCCTCGGTCACGTCGACTTCGACGAGCCCGTGGACGTTGCTCCGCCGACCCGCCGTTTGCATATAGTCGACCGTTCCCCGGCGACGGGCGGGGAACGGTTCGGTCCGGTCACCTCGGTCGCTCATACTACTCGTTCGTTGAGAAGAACCATACCTCTTGACGCTCTCGAACTGTCGAAAAACCGCCTCGCCGTTCGCAAGAAGACCGAACGAAAGAACGGCCTTGAGTACATTGAACCCGACCCGTCCTCGCCGACGACGCTGATGTCCCGGGCGAACCAGAAGCGACCACCGACCACATCCCGGAGACAGCTGACGTCTTCGGCGACCCGTAGACAGGATCCAGCGATCCCCCCTATCGAAACCTCGAGAGAGGCCACCCCTCTCTGGACACAGACGAAATCCTCCCGCAACGCGGTTGCATGCTCGGTTCGGTAGCCGCCGGTGTCTTCCTCGAGCAGTCCGCGGCAGTCCACACACCGAGACGCCCTCGAGTCTGCCACCATCGACGACAGGTGTCCACAGCACCCTGCATACTCGAGACGACAGATGACCGCGGGCGACCTCGAGACGGCAACCTTCGCCTGTGAACACTATCCATATACCTCGTTGCACAAGATTAGATAGTGTCTGAGATGGCGAAATGAGATATGAGAGTCTGCATTCCATCCCCCAAGCGGCGATAGTCGACCAACCGAGGTCGAACATGGCCTTGACTATCAGAATGAAGATTGGTGCCGCTAAACCTTTGGTGCTGTCTCAAAGCGGTCCAGAGTTTCGAGCTGTGGGTAAGTAGACAGTTCAGCAGTACCGATCTCTAAACGCCCTCTAAATTACGTGCACTCGGTGCACGCCATTCTAACAGTCTCGAGGGCTGGCGGGTTGAGTTTCAATCCCGTTCTCGGTACTTCCCGAAAGTCGCTTCGTGAACTGTGCTGAGTCATTGACGAACAGAGCGAATGCCGGTGTGGTAACCGAGTGAACAGGAAATAGAATCCACGGATGAGGAGAAGTGAAGTAAGAAGGCTGAGATACGCTGTTCTAGGCGAATGCTGTTGCTCACCAAGAGCTTGCCCAAGGCCGCGGGCTGGCGTCAGCCCGTGGCCGGCGCGTATGCTTCTGGCACACCTGTTCCGTTCATCTCGATCTCCCAACTCCGCTCTAGCTCTTCCTCTAATGCATGTCTGATCCAGTCAGAGAAGGTCTTGAACGTGAATTCCTCGGGCAGGTCGCGCCCGCCCCGACGCGGGCGGGCGACGACCGCCCACCGAAGCACGAGCCAGAGGTTCTCCAGCAAGAACCCGACCAAGACGAATGCAAAGCGGACGACTGGATCTTGTGTCGTCGTTACCACTCGTGCTTGGCGAAACACCGGTAGCTTGTTTCAATCGCTGACCGTTTCCGGTACAGCTGTTCGACCTGCTTGGGCGTGCGATCAGCCAGATCGCACGCCACATACCCTCGCACAACCTCCCCGCTTTTCCCTCGATCTCCAGCGTGATAGGACACAGCGACCGCGAGCGGGAATTCTAGTTCCCGCTCGCGGTCTTTGTACATCCGATAGGTTGTCATGTACGAACGGTGCGTGTCCAACTTTTCCTTCATGCGTTCTCCCTTCTTTTGGACGGGAACGACAGTCGCAGCAATCTCCTGAGAACGACGCAGAATACGTTCGTTGTAGAAGCCACGATCAGCCAACAGAAGCTCTATGTCGAAGGGATAGGCTTCGACGCGGTCGAGGACGCGCTCGACCGCGTCGGCCTCTTTCTCATCGCTACGGACGTACGTCATCGCCAACGTCACTGGCTTTCCGTTCGAGACGAGATACGCCGTGCAGTACCGGTGGCACGTCGTTGTTCCGTCTTTCGCGTGCATGCGGCAGAGTTCACCTTCTTCATCGGCGTACGTTCCGTGGTAGGGATTATCGACGAAGTCAATGGAGACGATCCTCGACCGATTAGGGTCGAGGATCGTCATCGCTACCTCCCTGAGAAGGCGGTTAGCAACCTGCTCAAGCCACTCTCGGTTGAGCGTATGGAGCCAGTCCATGACAGTATCGTCACAGACAGCGTTGTCATTGTCCTTGCACGTCTCCCAGATGGAGGTCTGATTGACTGCTGCAAGAATGACGACCGCCCAGATATCGCCGGGATCGAGGGGCGAGCCCTCGATCCCTGGCAAAGGGAGCTGGCAAATGACGTCTTCCGCTAGATCTTTCACGTCTGAGTCTGAAAGAACACCGTCTGGTTGAGGGACGCTGAACACATTCACTCAGCCAGACATCTTCCTCATGAGACCAACGCTTTAGCTTCAGCTCTCACACCAGTTGGGAAGTACCGGTTCTGGGTTTTCGGTGTCCTGCGACTAGTCCCTGATGTATCGACGAACACCGCACGATCAGTTTCAATCCCGTTCTGGGTTTTCGGTGTCCTGTGACACTCGCAGTATCAGGAACTCGTGGACTACCTCGTGTTTCAATCCCGTTCTGGGTTTTCGGTGTCCTGTGACCCGTTGCGCTCGGCGTACCGTTGCGATCGGAGTCGGTGTTTCAATCCCGTTCTGGGTTTTCGGTGTCCTGTGACAATGCACCACCGACAGCACTTGTTTTGATGCCACTGAAGTTTCAATCCCGTTCTGGGTTTTCGGTGTCCTGTGACAGCGAGACCAGGACCGCGAGTGCCGCGGCCGCGATGTTTCAATCCCGTTCTGGGTTTTCGGTGTCCTGTGACAATGCACCACCGACAGCACTTGTTTTGATGCCACTGAAGTTTCAATCCCGTTCTGGGTTTTCGGTGTCCTGTGACAGCGAGACCAGGACCGCGAGTGCCGCGGCCGCGATGTTTCAATCCCGTTCTGGGTTTTCGGTGTCCTGTGACACGGCCGTCGATCATCGTGTGATCAACTCGCCACTCGTGTTTCAATCCCGTTCTGGGTTTTCGGTGTCCTGTGACTCTCCGTTTCCTCACGGACGTACCGATTCGTGACGGTTTCAATCCCGTTCTGGGTTTTCGGTGTCCTGTGACCGTGTTCGTCAGACTGTTCGAAGACGATCCCACTCCGTTTCAATCCCGTTCTGGGTTTTCGGTGTCCTGTGACAACCCGACACACGACCCGAGGACGAGTGCAAGCAAGGTTTCAATCCCGTTCTGGGTTTTCGGTGTCCTGTGACAATCCGACACACGACCCGAGGACGAGTGCAAGCAAGGTTTCAATCCCGTTCTGGGTTTTCGGTGTCCTGTGACAGCCAGGGCCGGCACTCTGGAGAATCCCTCCAAAGAGTTTCAATCCCGTTCTGGGTTTTCGGTGTCCTGTGACAACGCGAGTTCGTCGATCCCACGCTCGAACAGCGGTTGTTTCAATCCCGTTCTGGGTTTTCGGTGTCCTGTGACGGCCGAGACTGGCGACGACGGCTGGAAGTTCGTGAGTTTCAATCCCGTTCTGGGTTTTCGGTGTCCTGTGACCATCATAGTAGTCGGCCAGTTTCGCGATGCCACGCATGTTTCAATCCCGTTCTGGGTTTTCGGTGTCCTGTGACCCGGCCGCGAGCGGATTTCCTCGGCGATATCTTTCAGGTTTCAATCCCGTTCTGGGTTTTCGGTGTCCTGTGACGATCGCGTTGTCGACGACACTCGTCACGCTGGGCTGTTTCAATCCCGTTCTGGGTTTTCGGTGTCCTGTGACGCTCGAGTGTTTCGAGGACCGCGCTGTGTTTCGTCGGTTTCAATCCCGTTCTGGGTTTTCGGTGTCCTGTGACGCTCGAGTGTTTCGAGGACCGCGCTGTGTTTCGTCGGTTTCAATCCCGTTCTGGGTTTTCGGTGTCCTGTGACCAGTTTCTTCCCCTCGAGATTTACGTCACCCCACCGAGTTTCAATCCCGTTCTGGGTTTTCGGTGTCCTGTGACCCTGTCGGGCCTCCTCGTTGGGGTCGTGGTTGATCAAGTTTCAATCCCGTTCTGGGTTTTCGGTGTCCTGTGACATGCTCATGGCAGATGGACACGACCCGCGCGACGTGTTTCAATCCCGTTCTGGGTTTTCGGTGTCCTGTGACCTACACGAATCCGTCGCCACACCACCACGCCAACCGGGTTTCAATCCCGTTCTGGGTTTTCGGTGTCCTGTGACAGCCATGGGCCGGTCCCCATCGATTCTTTCCACTTAGTTTCAATCCCGTTCTGGGTTTTCGGTGTCCTGTGACCGGTGGCACCGACCGATGAGCACCAACACCCACCGTTTCAATCCCGTTCTGGGTTTTCGGTGTCCTGTGACGTGACCGCGCGGAAATCGGCCCCGGCCTGTCTTGCGAGTTTCAATCCCGTTCTGGGTTTTCGGTGTCCTGTGACTCGGCGACCTCCAGACGCTCCGTGATGCCCAGGATGAGTTTCAATCCCGTTCTGGGTTTTCGGTGTCCTGTGACGGCACAAGCCCGCGGCACCCTGGCGGCGTACTCTGCATGTTTCAATCCCGTTCTGGGTTTTCGGTGTCCTGTGACCATCGCCACGGAGCGGTCGGCCCATAGGACGTAGTGTTTCAATCCCGTTCTGGGTTTTCGGTGTCCTGTGACACCTCGTAGAAGTCGACAGTAACATCGTCGCCCTGGTTTCAATCCCGTTCTGGGTTTTCGGTGTCCTGTGACAGCGGCTCCGGCACCAGGATCGACCGCCCCCATCGGTTTCAATCCCGTTCTGGGTTTTCGGTGTCCTGTGACCTCTTGTGCGTCTTGTTCTGAAATCAGTTCGACTACCTGTTTCAATCCCGTTCTGGGTTTTCGGTGTCCTGTGACACACCGACGGGAAAGGGAGTACGACCGCTGGCCTCACGTTTCAATCCCGTTCTGGGTTTTCGGTGTCCTGTGACCCGAACCAGTGACCGCCGCGGTCGAGATCGACGGCGAGTTTCAATCCCGTTCTGGGTTTTCGGTGTCCTGTGACACTCAGACCCATCCGAAGCATCATACGCCGCAATAAGTTTCAATCCCGTTCTGGGTTTTCGGTGTCCTGTGACCTGTCGGTTCCTCGAGATCGAGAGACGGGTTTTCTTCGTTTCAATCCCGTTCTGGGTTTTCGGTGTCCTGTGACCGCACGTATCCTCCGGAAAGGAACGGCAGGAAGATGCGTTTCAATCCCGTTCTGGGTTTTCGGTGTCCTGTGACACTTCGACGTCCGCGGCATCGAGTCCTGACGTTGCGTTTCAATCCCGTTCTGGGTTTTCGGTGTCCTGTGACATCGTCGTCGCCACCGCCGTTCAGATACTCGAGGATGTTTCAATCCCGTTCTGGGTTTTCGGTGTCCTGTGACATGACAACATGAGCGATTACATCCGATCGTCTCTGTTTCAATCCCGTTCTGGGTTTTCGGTGTCCTGTGACAGCCTGTCCAGCCGAGTTCGTCCCGACGATGTTCCAGTTTCAATCCCGTTCTGGGTTTTCGGTGTCCTGTGACAGGGGGTCGAGATACGTCTATCGAAGCTAAAAACGTTGCTCCTCGAGCGAAAATCAGTTCGTCGTTCGTGGACTGGGGCTATCCACGGCGTTTAAGAGAGTCGATGAAGATTAGCAGTTGCCATCAATACGCAGGTACAACTCGCCGGCGAACGTCAGCTCGACGACCTTCGTCCGCCCGTGTTTTTCGGTCTGAACGAGTCCCTCCTCCTCAAGGAGATTCACGTGACGCGTGATCGAACTCTTCGACCGGTCCAGTTCCTCCGTGAGCGTCGGGGTCGAGACGCGATCAACGTGATCCGCAACCGCTTCGAGCGTCGAAACGACGTTCTCTGGGACTGAAGCCGTTATCATAGGTGACTCGAGTTCGCGAACTGCGCCGTCGATATCGCTAAACGTCACCATCGTGGCGATCGCCTCGCTATGAACCAGCGCGGCCGTTGTCAGCGGGACAAGAATATCACGGGCTCCTCCTCCAAGGTTGACGATGACGTCCCCGTCAGCACCGATGATAATCTCACTGCATTCGAGGACGGCTGCCGCGTAGTCGTCGTAAGTGATCCACTCGACCGTGAGCGTCACATCAGGCTCGATCTCGTTTAGGAGTCGCTCGACATCTCCAATCGCTTCCGTCGCGCGCTGCCCGTCGGATTCCTCATGTGGACGGAGAAGTCGGATTTCATCTCCCGAATCGAGCCCTCGACTGAGAACGGGTCGAACGACGCTGGTGGAGTTATAGCCGATCGGGGAGACGTACGTACGCATATTCTCCCCCATCAATTACGATCAGGAAAAATCCATCGTTGCACGTAGGTGAAATCGACAGGCGACAATTGCTGTTCTGCGCAACCGTTTCAAATTCCCGATAGCTTTATTTGATCTCTGTCCGACGATTAGTGCGTGCGGATTACATGGGACAAGAAAAAGTTTCGCGTGCTAGATGTGTTACGCTCACCGTTCGACCGACCGAGCGGTTTCCAGTCCCGAAATCAGACGGCTACCCCCTCTACGGGGCACTCCTCAGCGTTCTCGACGATGCCGACGAATCGGTGAGTCAGCGCGTCCACGATTCCCCACTCGGGAGTCTACACAACAGTGGGCTCCAGGGCGCTTTCGGCGAGAGCGATCGCCGACATCACAAGTCGGTTCGTCCGGACGAGACATACGAGATCACGCTCGGGATCGTCGATCCCGACGACGAGGCGGTGTTCCAAGCGCTCGTCAAAGAACTCGTCCTCGAGGGGTCGACGATCGAGCTGACCAACGGCACGCTCCGGGTGGAATCGTTCGAAAGTGAAAACGCGAGCCACGAGGAGTTACTCGAGCGCGCGAGCGAGGCTGACGATCCCGCGGTCACGATCCGGTTCCAGACGGCGACCTGCCTCGAGGAAGCCGACGAGGTGACGACGATGTTCCCTCATCGGGTTGCGGTGTTCCGGTCGCTGTTGACTAAGTGGAACCGGACTGCACCCGAAGAACTGGAACTCGAGCTAACGCGAGACGCATTGCTCTCATCGGTAATCGAGAAACCCAACGCGCGTGCGTACAGGACACATAGCGTATTGGTGAATCGAGTCAAGAACGACGACGGTGAGACGCGAAACCTGTTCAAGCAGGGATTCAGCGGCGAGTGCACCTATGCATTCAAGGATGCGAGCGAGTCCGTCCAGAACGCCGTCGTAGCACTCGCGCTGTTCGGTGGGTATAGTGGCGTCGGGAGCGCCGTTGCTCGAGGGTGCGGGAACATATATGTAGAGGTAACCGATGGATGAATAATCAAGACAACAATCAACAATATAGCCTATATGATTTCGGTGGAGGACCAGCGGAGACAGAGACAGACGAGAACAATGGTGAGTCGACATCAGGCGTTGAATCGTTCTCACCAGAGCTCTTTGAAGACCCAGACGGAGCATTTGCTCCAGATGAAACAGAGACAGATGACCAAGCTGGTCTCAATGAGGTGTTTAAAGAATATCTATCGGAAATAGATGGCAAACTCGTTGAGGCGGGCTGGCTGTTCCTTCCGAACAAGAGTATTGAATACGGGAAGGTCGACCAATCGATGCTCAACCACACGCGGAATCTCGTTTTCTTCCTTCATCGTTTGGCAACGCAGGCCGAAGCAGCAGGATTGCCACCAATTTCACCAAACGAACTCCGTGATTTAATTGCGCTCGCAGTTATCCATGATTATCACAAACTTCGAGAGGAAGACGAAAACCGAGCAAAGAGGTTTGATATAACTCTCGCAGAATTAGAGCCCTTCATTGATGAAATCCGCCTTCAGGAATTCAGTAAAGATCCGTCTGTTGAAAACTCGGAGCTAACAATACGTGATTTTCGGTCGTGTGCTGTTGATCACCATGCAACCGACAATGCGAAGTCGACAAACGTCACCCTCAAATGGAAAGACTACCGCTCACTCATCCGTCTCGCGGACGGCATGGCGTCGTCGACAACGCCCGAAATGGCGGCTAATTCACGGGCACAAGAACAGTTTAGTAAGTGCTTCCCAGGAACGGATGTTGAATTGTCATATCACCATCTTGATCACGTTAGTGGGGTTTTTACTAATTTGCTCAATGCAGCAATAAGTGAATCTCTTGAGGAGACATTTGAGTACACACTACTCACAATCTATCAAGATGGGTGTGTCTATCTTTCACCAACAGAGTCATCCCCAGAGCCTACTGATAAGTTCGTAGATAATGTATATGAGAAATTAAGTCAGAACATAAGCGATTCGCATCCGATATATAGTGATACCGACTTGCTTGCGGAAGATATCGGAACAGTAAATCTCGGACATTACAGCCTTAATGCGTCCGAGTTCTTTTATGCAGGTTCTGAGAGAGTAACGCGGGCAATTGTGACAAAAGGAGTGACAGATGGTTCTGCTGATGAGGAACCGACCGATTCGGCTTTGGAATCAATGGAACTTCTAGAAGAGGATCTGGGACGTGAATTGTATAAAACAAGTCAATTATATGGAATGGCTCGCTTTGTGAGTACACTTCGTCGAGGAATCTTACCTGATTTCCTGAACAATACAGGGATGACATCTGACGAAGGTATACGTACTACTGGACGTGTGTTAGGTCTATCAGATCGTACTGCGAACGAGCTTATATCGCTACCTATGGAATCAAAAGAGAGGTTGGTAAGCGGAAATAAATGGGAGTTCTCATATGGCTTTGCTCAAGCGTTGCTTGAAAAGTATGGTGAGGGGCCAAAGATTCGAGAGGCGAAATCTGAGATCATCCAAGATATAGAATCTGGTCTAGACTCACTCACCGATAACGGCGATTGGAGAGAGCTCCTCAGAGAAAGTTACTCTGGTGGCTATCGTACAGAGGTTGTTTTATTTATAAAGAAACATCTTCGAATCGGGTCTAATTCACAACAAGAGACCGGTGCTCTTACCGACACATATCATCAGTACGCAAAAACGTCTCGACGCGGACGGATATGTTCGCTCTGCTCGGGTGGACTGAGTGAATCACATAATCTTGGAGATATGCAGCCATCTAGTGATGTTACGATAGTTCGTGGGGGTTTCACAAACAGAGACCCGATTGGAAGTGGTAAACGGGATAATAGAGTAATATGTATTCCCTGCCAAATTGAACTATCGTTGCGAGGTGCGGCTAGTAGTAATCGATACAATGGCCGACTATTCATCCATCTCGCACCGGATTATTTCTATACTCCATTTGCATGGAGACTCTTCAGTCGAGTTACCAACCGGTTTACTGGGGAAAGTCGTGTTCGGATAGGTAGACTGGCTGAGGAAGTCTTTGATATTGATGAATTAGATGCATTCAATGAGGTGATGACAGAACTCACACAATCCGATGGAGGCCGACCGATGCTTGATTCGCTGTCTGGTGGGTTTGATCAAGAAGCCCAATATGGTGCTCAAGTTGTCGGCTATTTCAAGGACCTCTACTCAGATGGAGGAAATGATACGGAGTTCCAATTCTTTGGAGCATTCCTCGCACTTACTATCAGTGCTTACACTGGTATGAGAGTACATCTCAGTTCGTCTCCAATCCCAGAAATGAGGTCCCGAGATTTCCAAGAGTTCGTTAACATAGGAGGGGGCTTCACGCAGGTGTCGAATTTCTATGGTGAGTCGGTTCCACTCTCAACCTTGCAGAATCGTCTTCAAGCGGCATCATCACTGATCAAATTAGGATATGCCCTACAGGGAGATTCTCGGAAAGATTCATTGTTCGCAAAATATCTTCGTGTAACGCGTAATGAACTGCTCCCTGGGTCGCACCTGCTCAAGCGTGCCGCCCAGTCCTCAAGTGAGGGGCCGTATATTCCTGCCCTGATGAGGTACGCAGTCACGCTTGACGAACAGGCCAGTATCAAACAATTCGAACCAAACATGAGTGACACACCACACAGCCGCATTACGAAGCTCGCGGATCTCGCATACGACGCCATTCGTCCTGCAAGCGGACATGGGCGCAAACCCCACCGCGTCGAACGCGTGTTCCGTGAGAGTGTCAAGGCGGTCTCGAAAACAGGCGACCAGTTGAGCCGAGACGATTACGTGATGCTCGTCTCGGGACGATTGCAAAAAATGCTCGACAGACAAGCTGGAGACTCGGTGTATCCAGTGAGTGCAGAGGACTCAAATGCGGGCACACCACTCCAGGACCGTATCGAGGAGTATGCTGGCTTCTTCATAGATGAAATACTCTACGGGATTGCCAACGGTCGCCCATCACAGCTGAAACGACTCGAAAACAACCTTTCGGACGGCTTTTTCGGTGCGACACTCCGTGCAGAATCGGAGTACTACGATGCACGTGACGAGGAAAGCCAAGACGACGATGCAGACAACAACCGGAGCAATCAATGATCTCAGATACACTCACCACAGCACTGGAGAACGGTACAGTTTCGATGGACGGAATGACGAACACCCCTGGAACAAACTATACGACAATTCTCACTCTCCGTGAGCTAGAGAGCCACGCGGTCTTCACGACGAACGGACAAGACGCGGATATTGCGTCGCTGTCCGTCGTTGGTGAGAATTCGAGTATCGAGTATTCGCCAGGGATCATGTTCATGCGAAAACAGACGGGAAGCGACCGTCGGATGGGGAAAGCAATCCAGCGAGAGCTACTGGAGTATGACCGCCCAGATTCGATGGAAGTCAATGATATGAATCCTCAGTCGGTTGAATCCGCACTCTACGGGAGTGCAGCCAGCGGTGACGACGATGTCGACATTGGCGTCACCTCTCGTGTGATGTATGACACGGCGTTTACCGTTCGTGACGCCAGTGCGTGTATCGATGAGAAGTTCCAGAACGCGCCCGGAGAGGGATACGCAAAAGGATCACGTTCAACGATCCGTGAGCCAGACTTCTTCGAACCAGGGACACTGTTCCCGTGTGCGATCACCCTTCGAGATGCGACTCCGGCTGAAGTCGCGTTTGTCGTTGCAATCACGAAACGAAACAAGCGGTACGGAGCTGCAACAACGCGACTTGGTCGTGTGAAAAACCACATTCTCGGAGTGTACACCGGCTCTGAGGAAGGACCCTCTAACCGAGAATTGACGGCCAACGTAATCACATCGTTTGCCGCAGACGACGAACAGACGCTCAGTGATGTAGTTCAGGCACCAGCACTCGACGTTGTACAGGCATGTGAGTACGTCAAAGATGCCTACGATGCAGCCTGCGAGAACAAGATTGCACAAGAACCGGTTGATGAGGAGATAGTTAACGAGTTGCTTTCGCTGGCGGATGACGAGGAACTACAGGCGATTCTTGAAGCACAACGGCCACGCTCAGAGGCGTTTATCGATGGCGCAATCGACACTGACGGAAACTAAAAAGGCCCATGAAAGTCATCGAAGCAACGCTCACCACACACGGAAAAGTCGGCTTCGCCTCACGTGAAGTTGGCCGAATGACGGATACGGACTCCTGTATCCTGAATACGGCACTCCACTACGCACTCGGTCTTGCCAGTGGTCGTTATGTCGATGTTAGTCATCAACCAACATACATTGAAGACACCGCTGAGATAGTAAATGACGTATACGTTACCCCTGCGGCACCTGCTCGTGTCGAGCGAAATGAGTCGATAAAAACCGAGTATATCACGACGAATCGAAATGCTCGGAGCGACACCTACGCGACACCAAATTATCCTGCGACGGATGATCCAACTGGGAAATCCAGCAAGAACCTTCCGACGTTCGAACGGGAGCGGGCACTCGCCCCTGAAAACGTGTTTCGGTTCTATGTGTTCCCGTACGGTCGGGATGCAACCGAGGTCGCATCGCAACTTCCATCGTACATTCGTCTGGGAAAAAAGCGTGGGAAAGGGCATGTTAGCTACCGAATCGTCAACGGAGTCCGTCGTTCCGGAGAGTTCACGCTAGGGCATCCACTCAGTGTCTACGATCACGAAACAACACCTATCGGTGGTGTTGTAATGAAACAGATGCAGCCGACGCCAGTCTGGTTCGAAGCCGAGTTCGATACAGAGTATTATGCGATCGAATCACCCTTCCGAAATCAGTCACGTGTCTGCTATCCTGCTGATGCAAAATTCTTAGCTACAAAACGGAACGATGTCTAATCACGATCGAGTTTCGTTTCAGCTTGCAGGGCTCGGTCTGCGAATGTACCCCGGAGAGTACCCTGTAGATGATGTAACTCCGCATAAACATCAGTGGGCACTTTACGATGCACTCACAGATTGTCTTCCTGGATTGTTTGTTGACGATGCCCCAACTGGAGCCGGTAAGACGCTTGCATGGCTTGCTCCCGTCGTAGCCGAAGGACTTCAGACAGTAGCAATATATCCAACAAATGCACTTATTGAAGACCAGGTACGGAACATCAACGAGAAGCTTGACGATGTCGACGGGGGAGATGATGTACGTCTTCTTGCTGTGACTAGCGAAACACTCCAGAACGAGCACGCCGAACAGTTCCCATCGGCTAACTCAAATGGGGAACGGCTTCGAAAATTGCTCACAGTGGCGTTCAATAGTCAAGAGACCGTTATTCTTCTCACAAATCCGGATATATTTGTCCTTCTTCGCCGGGAGATATATCGAGAGAGAATTGACGCAATCAATCGATTTGAGGTAGCGGTCATTGATGAGTTCCATCGGGCAACACGGAAGGAGCGAAATACGATGCTCTTTCTACTCGATGAAATGTATGAGACTAATGAAGCAATCTGTCGGCTCAAACATCTTGTATTCCTCAGCGCAACTCCAGAAAAAGAACTCGAACGCCAGTTTGAGGAGGCAATGGCCGCGCCGTACTATCGTGTTAGTGAGTTAGAATGGCGACAAACACCACATCCAGCCGTTGGCACTGATGAGGAGTCAGTGATTGCATTTGCTCCTGACGAACTCCCGCCAGACTACCGAGCAGTGCTACCACCAGTCGACCTGACAATCACACCTGCGCCGACATTTGAGACTGCCACAGAGATTCTCAATTCGGAAGATGTGTTGCATGATCGATTGAAGAACGGTAGGACGGTCATGATGATTGACGGGGTCCATGAAGTCGATCGCGTTTATCATTCGTTGTCTCAATCAGGTCTTGAAGGAACTGTTCGAATCGATGGCTTTCACCGTGACAACGTGCGTGAAAAGATCAATTTATTCGAGACCTTAGTAAGTAATTCTGCTGTTGAGGTTGGTATCGACTTTGACACAGAGCAAATCCTATTCTCTGGTCACGACGCGGCGAGTTTTTTCCAACGACTTGGCCGGCTCAGAACCCGCTCTGATCGATCTACAGCGTATGGATATGTACCACCATATCTATTCAGTACACTTGAATCAATGGCCGACAGATATACTGGCCAATGGGTTGATCGAGCAACATTCGAAGAACTTGTTAGTTCAGAGTATGTTGACTCATCAACACCGGAATCGTTCGACTGGCGATACTCGGCTGTTGAAGCCTATGACCACATTGAAAAACAAGCAGAGGGTGCACCATCAGACGACCAACCAACAATACGAGAGACAGGCTGGAAACGTATTGAACGTCATTTCTTCCACAATCATGAGAACGGACTTACCGAGGCTGACCTAAAACGATTGCATGATATTGCAGGCTCACGGCTTTTAAATACGCTCCAGACCTATCGCGGGGACAGCATACAGACAGTAGTCTACAATAGTCAGTCACAGACACTCCAGACATACAGTATTCCATACCTACTCCGTTATGGTAATGTCTCGTTCCATTCAAAGACTGAGTTTCTCGCCCTCATTCCAGAACACTTGCATCACCACGTTTCACGGCTTGAACCATACAGTAGTGGCTACTGTCTCTATCAAGGCGGTTATAAAAACGAAGAAGATACCACGGAGAAAGGCCAGTCAACTGGGCGGTTAGTCACCTACAAAGCAACTGGTGAATTGTACTCGCTATTAAGTAATGTCTCTCGGGATATTCGGACACCGAAAGTCTGCACTGGACTCGAGATCGAGACAGAGCCGAGCGTCAGAGGTCTCGATTTATTGAAAGAAGATCTCTCGGAGACGGAGGTTCTCTGTTATCCGTTAGAGGGCCACGTTTCCCAAATACGGAACCAATATTCACTTGATCCCTTTAAATTCATATATCCACTATACTATACAGAGAGCAATGCAGCGGTCGCATTCAGTCATGATGCGCTTTATTTACATTGCCACGTCCAAGATCGGATAGAGGCTGAATCAAACACGATTGACGAGGTGCTTGATTTTTGAGCACACCACAGACGATCGGACAGCGTGATACACTCGTACCGGTGAGCGCGCTAAATGAGTTCGTCTACTGTCCACGTCGGTTTTATTATCAGCACTATCATGACGAGATGGGGACCCCATATGAGCTTGTAGATGGCCGATCAAAACACGAAAAACAATCACAGAGGGGCGGATGGATCACGGAGCGATATTTCAGAGCAGCCGAACTTAGTCTGCATGGAAAGATTGATTTGATTGAATCGGACGGGGATTTACTCACACCTGTTGAGCGAAAACGTGCTGAGAGTGGACAGTATTTTCCAAGTGATGAGATCCAGCTTGCGGGGTACTGTATGCTACTTGAATCTGCAATTGAAGAGCCGGTTAATGTCGGCTATATTTATTTGTATAAAACTGACGAGCGGTATGCGATCCAAATTACGGAAAGTCACCGGGAGACGGTACGGAAGATCATCGATAAGATCCAATCACTGTCCGTCGACTCCATCCCTCCACTCACAGATAATCCTAAGAAATGCGAAGCGTGCTCGGCTCGCGAATACTGCATGCCTGCTGAAACAGCCCGTCTCGAGCCGGAGAAAGCTCGCGGAACGGGCTGGGAGGGGCAAATATGAAGGCACCGGAGGGGATGTTCGACGAATCGGTCATCTACGTAACTAAACAGGGAGCGCAGGTGCAGGTCGACGGTGGTCGGATCGTGATCTGGGACGTCGACGGAGACGAGGGCGAACTGGCCTCGTTCCCAATCGAGAAGCTCGACACGATCAACGTCTTCGGTGGCGTCAACTTCAGCACACCGTTCGTTGCTCGAGCGAACGAACACGGGATTGTCCTCAACTATTTCACCCAGCACGGCAAGTACCGCGGGAGTTTTGTTCCCGAGAAGAACACGATCGCCGAGGTGCGACGAGCGCAGTACGATCTCTCCAGAGAGAGGGAACTCGATATCGCCCGGCAGATGATCGCCGGGAAGATCCGTAACGCCCGGACTCTTCTCTCCCGGAAGGGCGTTCGTGGAACGGATGTCCTGAAAGACCTCGGTGTCCGCACGGAGTCCGATGCGACGAAAGACGACCTCCGAGGTACGGAAGGCGAGGCCGCAGAGCGGTATTTCCAGCTTCTCGATGAGACACTCGCCGACGGCTGGATGTTCGAGAAGCGCACGAAACGACCACCCGAAGACCACATCAACTCGCTGCTGTCGCTGACCTATGTCTTTATGAAAAACGAGGTCCTGTCAGCGCTTCGCCAGTACAATCTCGACCCGTTTCTCGGCGTGTTGCACGCTGACCGTCACGGTCGCCCATCGCTTGCGCTCGATCTTCAAGAAGAGTTCCGTCCGATATTCTGTGACGCTTTCGTTATACGACTTGTCAACCGTGGCGTGGTCAATCATGACGATTTCCGCAAGGACAACAGGTTGAGCGACGGCGCTTTCAAAACATATCTCGAGAAGTTCGAAGATTACATGAACGAGGAGCTGACTCATCCTCATTTCGAGTACACAGTCACTCGCCGGAAGGCAGTCAGACAGCAGGCGATTCTCCTCCGAAAAGCGATCACCGACGAGCTCGACGAGTACCACCCTCTGACGTTCGCGAGGTAGCATGCGTCTCGCAATCGCCTACGACGTCAGTGACGATGCGAACCGACGGCGAGTGTATCGAACTCTCGAGCGGTATGGTGCGTGGAAACAGTACAGCGTCTTCGAGCTCGAGATCTCGAAAACTGAGCGCGTGGAGCTTGAAGACGAACTCGAGTCACACATCGACCCGTCTGATGGAGACCGAATCCGGATATATTACCTCTGTTCCGGGTGTCAGGAAGCGACGACTGATCTTGGTGCCGAGCAGCCCGACGAGTCTTCGAACGTAATCTGAGGGGCAGTCTTCATGGACCTTTATTAAGCTCGTGGATAGCCCCAGTCCACGAACAACGAGTCCCGAATAGTGTGCTGAGAAACGTTTATCTGAGTTCTACACGAATATCGACCCCCTGTCGCAGTGGACAGAAAACCCAGCACGGGATTGAAACTGAACGCGAGTATCGACAGCAGGAGCGTGACGACTGTCGCAGTGGACAGAAAACCCAGCACGGGATTGAAACTTCCCGTCGATGTACAAGCGGTCGCCGTCCTCGAGGTCGCAGTGGACAGAAAACCCAGCACGGGATTGAAACCTTGTCGTCCATCATAACGACCATTGCTGGCGTCATACCGTCGCAGTGGACAGAAAACCCAGCACGGGATTGAAACAGATAGACGACAGCAGTATCGATAGCCGCACTCATCTGTCGCAGTGGACAGAAAACCCAGCACGGGATTGAAACGCGGGAGTGGCTTCGGACGGTGCTGACTTTAATAATGTCGCAGTGGACAGAAAACCCAGCACGGGATTGAAACATAGATGACCTGTTTTCGATACTCAGCCATCTCCCGGTCGCAGTGGACAGAAAACCCAGCACGGGATTGAAACCGGGAAAGTGGTGTTAGAGAGGCAACTATGCAGGAAAAGGTCGCAGTGGACAGAAAACCCAGCACGGGATTGAAACACAGTCGGTGACTGATCTGCTGGTTCGTAGTCGTCAGGTCGCAGTGGACAGAAAACCCAGCACGGGATTGAAACAGGGCTCGTTCATGTGGCTTCCCGACTGGTAGCGTAGACGCTAAGTCGCAGTGGACAGAAAACCCAGCACGGGATTGAAACTCATCTGGACTTCGTCGTGCGTGTAGACGTCCGCTGCCTGTCGCAGTGGACAGAAAACCCAGCACGGGATTGAAACTTACTCAGCCCGGTGAGGAACTGCACACGGCAATCAAGTCGCAGTGGACAGAAAACCCAGCACGGGATTGAAACGGTCTCGCCGACCGGGAGGGTGGTCTGGCCGCCGTGTCGCAGTGGACAGAAAACCCAGCACGGGATTGAAACCGATCTACGCCGACGACGCGCCGGTTGCGAGTCCGGTCGCAGTGGACAGAAAACCCAGCACGGGATTGAAACACGGGTCCGGCGATCGCCCAGGACTCCCCCGCAGGTCGCAGTGGACAGAAAACCCAGCACGGGATTGAAACAGAGCGTCCGACTGCGGACGTCTCGAGCGGACGACGGTCGCAGTGGACAGAAAACCCAGCACGGGATTGAAACATCTGAAGGTCATTATCACGGCTCAAGACAGTGCGACCGGTCGCAGTGGACAGAAAACCCAGCACGGGATTGAAACGCACCCGAGAGAGTTCGTTGGCTGTGCGGAGTGTGGCGTCGCAGTGGACAGAAAACCCAGCACGGGATTGAAACATGCTCGTCGGGGAACTGCTCGAGTGTTTCGAGGGTCGCAGTGGACAGAAAACCCAGCACGGGATTGAAACACACCTACGCCGTCTACAACTCCGCCGACGACTCGTGTCGCAGTGGACAGAAAACCCAGCACGGGATTGAAACAAACTCGCGGATGTTCCGCTGCAGTGGGTTATCGTCGTCGTCGCAGTGGACAGAAAACCCAGCACGGGATTGAAACATTGGTTCGGTAGGAGTAGATGCATCAACAGCAAACCGTCGCAGTGGACAGAAAACCCAGCACGGGATTGAAACGATCTGGCCGCGGGCACAGCTCGCACAGCGCGTGCCGAGTCGCAGTGGACAGAAAACCCAGCACGGGATTGAAACACACCCGACCTGCGGGTGCCGTCACAGACCAATCTGGTCGCAGTGGACAGAAAACCCAGCACGGGATTGAAACCTACCGGTGAGGTACGTCCCGTTGGTCTGGCCGTGTCGCAGTGGACAGAAAACCCAGCACGGGATTGAAACTTCCGATGGATCGCCACCACGATGGGGAATCTGCTGTGTCGCAGTGGACAGAAAACCCAGCACGGGATTGAAACGTGTGGACGAAAGTCGACCCGGAGCGTGGGGACGAAGTCGCAGTGGACAGAAAACCCAGCACGGGATTGAAACCGAAGACGGCTATTTCGAGTTCGACGAAGATCGCTTCGTCGCAGTGGACAGAAAACCCAGCACGGGATTGAAACCGGGCTGCGCGTCCGATCTCGGTCAGGGACGGCACGTCGCAGTGGACAGAAAACCCAGCACGGGATTGAAACGAACGGGATCGTTTATCGGGACGCAAGGGTCCGCAGGTCGCAGTGGACAGAAAACCCAGCACGGGATTGAAACTGTCCATCGGAATCTCGGTCGGTGTCGTGTCGTGTCGCAGTGGACAGAAAACCCAGCACGGGATTGAAACTGCGAGGCCAGGTGACACAACTCTCGGAACCGAAGCGTCGCAGTGGACAGAAAACCCAGCACGGGATTGAAACTCGATCGGTCCGGCACACCCTCTTTCGTGAGCAAGTCGCAGTGGACAGAAAACCCAGCACGGGATTGAAACTGTCCATCGGAATCTCGGTCGGTGTCGTGTCGTGTCGCAGTGGACAGAAAACCCAGCACGGGATTGAAACTGCGAGGCCAGGTGACACAACTCTCGGAACCGAAGCGTCGCAGTGGACAGAAAACCCAGCACGGGATTGAAACTCGATCGGTCCGGCACACCCTCTTTCGTGAGCAAGTCGCAGTGGACAGAAAACCCAGCACGGGATTGAAACACCCCGACGACGTGCCAGTGGACGCCGAGGCCCAGGAGGTCGCAGTGGACAGAAAACCCAGCACGGGATTGAAACTGCCACCCGACAAGGCCGAAGAACTCGGCCTTCTCGTCGCAGTGGACAGAAAACCCAGCACGGGATTGAAACTAGGGTTCGCGGTCGTACTCAGCGGGGGCGAACGCGTCGCAGTGGACAGAAAACCCAGCACGGGATTGAAACAGACCGAATCTATGAATATCGGTCGCGGGTTCGTGCTCGGTCGCAGTGGACAGAAAACCCAGCACGGGATTGAAACAGATCCAAGCTCGGTCCAAAGAACGAGTCGACCGCGTCGCAGTGGACAGAAAACCCAGCACGGGATTGAAACTTGGCGACTTGTCTCGATCCGCAGCCGGGACACTGTCGCAGTGGACAGAAAACCCAGCACGGGATTGAAACCGTTACTCATAGAACCACCCCCGAATCCGCTGGAAGTCGCAGTGGACAGAAAACCCAGCACGGGATTGAAACACGATCGCGAACCCTACGTCCCCGACTCCTACTTTCGTCGCAGTGGGTCGCAGTGGACAGAAAACCCAGCACGGGATTGAAACATAAACAGGAACAGTGAGACAAACGCGAGTCCAACTGTCGCAGTGGACAGAAAACCCAGCACGGGATTGAAACATTGTTGATCCGAAGATTTGACACACGAAGGTCCCCGTTGTCGCAGTGGACAGAAAACCCAGCACGGGATTGAAACACGGCTTGGTCAGGTTCCTTCGGGGTGAGATGGACGCGTCGCAGTGGACAGAAAACCCAGCACGGGATTGAAACTAGACACCGGGGTCTTGGTGTACCACCCGTTCCGCGGGGTCGCAGTGGACAGAAAACCCAGCACGGGATTGAAACGGTGCGGCCGACCGACGTCGTGTGTCCGCAGTCTGGTCGCAGTGGACAGAAAACCCAGCACGGGATTGAAACACGTGATGGTCTCCGTGACCGTCTCGGTCGTCTGTGGTCGCAGTGGACAGAAAACCCAGCACGGGATTGAAACCCGGTCTCGTCGTCAAACTGCATGACGGCCCGATCAGTCGCAGTGGACAGAAAACCCAGCACGGGATTGAAACTTGCTGAGCTTGCCGGCCTGCTGGTTGTGGGTAAGGTCGCAGTGGACAGAAAACCCAGCACGGGATTGAAACCCGTCGACGACAGATGATGCGAATAAAGCAGTTCGTCGCAGTGGACAGAAAACCCAGCACGGGATTGAAACCCGTCGACGACAGATGATGCGAATAAAGCAGTTCGTCGCAGTGGACAGAAAACCCAGCACGGGATTGAAACCATACTCGGGTCGCTCCTCGTCATCAGACTGCATCGAGTCGCAGTGGACAGAAAACCCAGCACGGGATTGAAACGATGATGATGATGATGCGTCACGAGGCAAGTCGGAGTCGTCGCAGTGGACAGAAAACCCAGCACGGGATTGAAACCAGTCTTCGCCGAGCCAGAGACGCCCGTCTTTCGAAGTCGCAGTGGACAGAAAACCCAGCACGGGATTGAAACCGCGCTCGCGATCGAGACGACGGACGATGCCGCGGATGTCGCAGTGGACAGAAAACCCAGCACGGGATTGAAACCTGAAACGCATTCAGGGACTCACGGACTCCTTCCGGTCGCAGTGGACAGAAAACCCAGCACGGGATTGAAACAACGATGCTCGTCTGTCTGCGGCTGGAGCGTTCACGGTCGCAGTGGACAGAAAACCCAGCACGGGATTGAAACCGTCGCTCCTCGAGCCGGGGTAGCGCGATCTCGACGGTCGCAGTGGACAGAAAACCCAGCACGGGATTGAAACCGAGAGAGATGAGTATGCCGGATTTGACTTCGGCTTGTCGCAGTGGACAGAAAACCCAGCACGGGATTGAAACGCATCGCGCATATACTCAGGGACCGGCTGGATATCGTCGCAGTGGACAGAAAACCCAGCACGGGATTGAAACGTTGTCGGGGAAGGACTGGAGCCGAGCAGCTTCGCGGGTCGCAGTGGACAGAAAACCCAGCACCGGATTGAAACAGCGGAGTGTTCGACTCGATGCCGAGGACGTAGTTGTGTCGCAGCGGACAGAAAACCCAGCACGGGATTGAAGATCGAACGGCGACTCTCTATCGACGGTCGGAGCAGTCACTGATCCTCGAGGAGGCGACAGACATGCTGAATCGATGTGAGCAGTCCGAACTGACGGCGTCTGTAAACCGGCTGGAGCGGACACTACAGTCATATCGAGAGGAGTACGAAGCGGAAAACCCGGATGAGGCTGTGTTCAAACACGATCACATCGACGATGAGGTACTCATGGAGTGGCGGACGACACGCCGGAATCTACGTTTCGCCAGAGTAGCACTGGCACTGTCGATGGCCGAGAACGAAGTGATACCGAACGTCGCATGACGGGGCCTGCGAACGAGTCTCACTCGCTTCGAGGGCCGATCGATCGGCGATCGCTTCGCCAGTTTCGCGACGAATTCGAACAGGTCGAGCCGTTAGCTTCGGGCGAACTCGATGATCCGTTCGATCCGAGCGAACTCCGGATCGTCCTCGACGATGGAATCGGAGACTCCGCAGGTGGACGATTCGACGTTCGCTGGTCAACGCGGGGTGACTACAACATCCACTATTCCGATGATCGTGGCTTCGATTTGCGCTGGGATATCCATCAACATGACTACCCAGCACCGAACGACGACGCCCACTTTCATCCACCGCCAGAGGCATCGAGCAAGGCCCAGGATGTCGAAGGTTCGTGTATCCGAGTTCGGCGTGTGTCCCTTGTCGCAATGGCCACGGCAAAAATCTGACGGGAAGCATACCAGAACGGAACGTTCGAACCGTCAACTCTCAAGCCGGTCTCCCCTATCGCTACTTCGAGATATCGGACAGTAGCTATCGAGTCTACCGATACGGGTCACAGTACACGTACAAAGGTTTTATCGTACAGACAGACGTAGGTATACAGTGACAATGCCGATCGACATCGATACATTCGAGGGAAGTTCGGAGGATACGCTCGGCGGTGGACTCACGCAGCCGGAGCGCGTCCTGTCGTTCCTTGCCTCTCACGCTGATCAGGCGTTCCGACCGGTCGAAATTGCCGGAGCGACAGAAATTCCACAGAATTCCATCAATTCTGTCCTGCATCGTCTTGAAGAACAAGCGCTCGTCCGCCACAAGGGTGAATACTGGGCTATTACGGACGACCGCGACCGTCTCCACTCGCTCACACAGTATGAACTCGTCACGGAGAGTCTGAACGAACTCTACGGCGAAGAGGATCCCTCCGAGTGGGTTGAACATATGCCAGCCACGGATGAGACCGAGAAGACGGACAACGAATGAAGCGGGATGCCGAGGGTGAGGTCATCGAATTCGAGCGTGGAGATGTCGTCTGGGGGGTCGACCCGTTCAAACAAGACTCGGATATGCACTCCGAGTCATCGCATGACGATGGAGGTGTGGCCCCACGTCCGTGGCTGATCATCAGTACTGATGCTGTCCCGTTTCACCCTGAGCAGTACCTCTGTCTCACGCTCACGACACGGACGTGGCACGATGAGTCGATTCCTCTCTCGGCGGAGAGCTGGGTAGAAGGCGGCGCACCAGAGGGGTCGTCGATCATGCCGTGGTCGATTTCCGCGATTCAACATCGGTTCCTGGATACGACTGGTGACCTCGTCGCTCGCCTCGATAGCATTCCCGACGACGAAGTTCCAGAGAATGGTTACCAAGGCCACCTCACTGACGAGGTTACCACCGAAGCCACGGAACAGGTGGTCACCTATCTTGAAGCGACACTCATCACTTAATTCGAGACGAGGTTTGCGATAGAACGAACCGTTGTACAATCTAGTTCCTCGAGGACACGATCCAGCTGGCCGCGATGCCGAATTCCCTGTGCGTGCTGATCGTACATCGGGATGGACGGCCCCTCGTAGGCGCCGACCTGGTGGAACGCGTGCCGAGCGAGGTCCTCGTCGAGCGCCTCCCTCACGCGGTCGAGATTTCGCTGAAACTCTTCCTTGGTGGCCTTCCAGGCCCGGTCGAGAAGCTCGCCGCCCTCCGCTGAATTGATGGGTGCTGCCGTCGGCAGGTCTCCCCAACGCGCTTTCCCGGCTACTGTCGTATCGTCTTCGTCAAACGTGACGTAGTAGTCAAACACGGCGCAGCCGTGGGGATTCGCTCCGACGAGACGGTCGAAGACTGCTTTTTCCCTCGACGAGAGCGTCGTGCTGTGTCGGTGCTTCGACTAAGGCGTAGATGACCATGTGCATCTTCGTTCACCTCGGAGCGCCGACTCACCGGGCTCTGCTCGGCTCTGTCTGCTCGGTGCGCCGGCACCCATCGCCGGCGCTCAAAAACCCACACATAGAAACCGAGAATAACTACATCGGGAGATCTTCAGCAATCGATCGAAGTTCGCCCTTAGTTGGTTGTCTCCCGATCTCGGCCGTATGATCGCCAACCCAGAAACGGAACTGCTGGTGGTCGACATCAAAGTGAAGTCCGCAGGAGACATCGGAGTCTGCCTGTCTGTACTCCGATTCACTCACAT
Source organism: Natribaculum luteum (assembly GCF_023008545.1). Taxonomy (NCBI): domain Archaea; kingdom Methanobacteriati; phylum Methanobacteriota; class Halobacteria; order Halobacteriales; family Natrialbaceae; genus Natribaculum; species Natribaculum luteum. Next base: position 771,257 of record NZ_CP095398.1, read on the forward strand.
TTTCAGCCTTCTGGAGTGTTTCGAGAAGATACTCACTCACGTGAGGTCGCTGTTTCATTGCCAAGATGTGGTCAGCCGCCACGTGTTTCAGTACTTCCTCGCCCGTACTGTATCCCTCACCAACGAAGTAGAACTCACCGCTAAACTCGTACGAGTCGATTCGAACCGTAAGAGTGTACGTGTCGGCCATACACCGTTATGGTTGTCCAGAGATACAAAATTGCTCTCGTTGCTGGATAGTCATATTTGGAGGACATCAAGTCCGTATTTCCGGTTCAACTTGTGGAAGGTGATGAACCGACTCATCGATTCAGGCCGATCCGTTTGTTCGAGGACTTGACTGTAGACTGAAATCAGGTGCTCTTCTGTGGATGGCCGGAACGCGAACGACAACCCGGACGTCATGGTAAGGTCCTCGAGTCGAACGAGTCTGAGGAAGAGCAGTACATCAGGTTCCGCTGATTGACTAAAGTTTCTGTCAGTGAGTTCGATCCCAGCTTCGTCGTTCAATACGTCTTCGAGAATCACTTGAGATGCAGACGCATCGATCTCAGCCACGCGAAACAGGGACGTCTCGGCGCGAACCAGCGCGTCGAGTACCTCCCGCTCGAGTTCGGAATCGCCTCCCTCTTCGTCGCGGTAGCGTTCGACGAAGGTCGTTCCGTTTTGGCGATACTCGTGGAGAATGAAATCCATGTGGACGCTCTGTTCTTCCTCGGTGTCGTACAGCAGATCATCACCGTCTCTGTCGAGATCCAGTAGTTGTGACGTTTCATCTATGATGTCGCGATCGAGGTATGCGTCGAAGATCTTCGGGTGGAGTTCTCGTCCCTGGTCTCGGTATCGTTGATAGCGCTCGAGGTGGCTCACGGGTACTCACTGAGAGGATTGCATCGAGCAGAAAATAAACGACAGGGAATGCTATTAACCAATTTTAGAATAGGCTATTTTGGAATAGGCTACTCGGAAGTATTATCCTCTGGAGGGATGACGGAGGGATATGGAGCGCTTCGTCAACCGGGAAGATGAGCTCTCACGGCTCCGCAGGTGCTACGACTCTGACGACGCAGAGATAGTCGTCATCTTTGGCCGGCGGCGCCTTGGGAAAACACAACTCGTCCAGCACTCGCTTGCCGAACGCGACGACGCCGTTGTCTACCAGGCGTAGTTGGATAGCGTGACCAGGATTCACCGATCAGTGATACCTCTCATCCTGAACTGAGTTCTTTCCCACCGAGGATGGACTGGAGCTGTTCAGGCGGATCTAGTCCTCGCCGTTTCCACGTGGCTAACATGGTCGTGATCGTCTCGTGAATCTGGACCCCTTCGGCTGAGCGGAGGGTCCGGAACATCTTCCGCAGCACAACTTGCTCGCGCAGAGCGCGCTCTGCGCGATTATTCGTCGAATCGACGTCTGGCTCTGTGACGAACGTCAGCCAGTGGCCTAACCCGTTCCTGATCTTCTCGATCAGCTTCTGGACCTCCTGTGCCTCATAGTCTTCCCTGATCAGGCCTTCCAGATGTAACGACGCCTCCGCCCGCTTCTGCTCGCGGGCGGAGGCGGATGGATCCTCCTTGTCGAACGCCGTTAAATCGTCATGGAGAGCGTGTAACTCCGCAGATAACTTCTCTGCTTCCTCGTACCGTTCAGCAACGTACTCCGCCTCCCGCAACAGATGTGCCCAGCACCGCTGGAGCTTCGTGTGATAGCTCGGATACGCTGACCAACCGTCACAGCTGAGCGTCGAGTCCTCGGCGAATTCCTCGCCGAGGACGTCCTCTAACACCTGGCTTCCACGACTCTCATCAACCCAGAACAGCACCTCTTCGTCAGTAACGAACGTCCACGCCCAGTGTTGCTCTCCGTCAACAGGAAATCCCGTTTCATCGCAGTAGACGACGTCACTTTCCTGAATACGGGCTTTGACATCGTCATACGCGGGTCGCAGCCGGTCTGCGACCCGCTTGGTCAGGTTGTAGATCGTCCGATGAGAGATGGGAATATCGAGTTCCCAATCAAACAGCTCCGCCTGTTTACGGTTCGGAAGTCGCTGATGGAACCTACCGAGGGCGGTTTGGGCCATGATATTCGGCCCAAACCGCCCGGTTTCCGGGCAGTCAGGATGTTCAGCAACGACCTCGTTTCCACAGGAACAGCGGTGTTTGCCGAGTTTGTACTCGATGACAGTGGTTGGAATGGGAAGAGGAATGTCGATAACAGTTCGTGAGACGTAGCTGTCCGGGTTAGAGAGGCTTTGCTCACAATCTGGACAATATCCCTGATCGACTCGAATAGTCTCCTCTGGTTCAGGTGGCGGTCGAGTTGTTCCTTCGTGACCTTCGCTACGTCCTGGGGATGAGTCGCTGGCGGCGTCAGCGTCGCCGCCAGCGTCGTCTTCCTGGTTTTCGTCCTTTTCCTCGTCGCTGTCGTCGTTGCCAGGTGATCCAGCCGCACCACCCTGCTTACTGGGTGGTGTGTTTGGGTTTTCGTACCTCTTGAGGCGAGTCTCAAGTTGTTCGATCTGTTGTTGCTGTGCAGCGAGTTGGCGACGGAGAAGACGGTTCTCAAGCTTCTGGACTACGAGTTGCTGGCGGAGATGCGTACTGTTCTCGGTGCGGATCGCGGAATCTATCGATTCCGGCGATCCGCCAATCCCCAGCGACACACTTGGTTCACCATTGAGAGACCATTCATGAGACTGCTACGAAATCGGTCTGACGGCAAATCGCTATCCAACTACTACCAGGCTACGGAAACCACGTCACAGATACAACTCGACGAGTTCGTCGACGTCGCTGCCGACACGTTTCCAGGAATTACGGATATCAGGCAAAACTGGGAAGCACTCCTGGGGTATCTCGGTGATCAGGACGGAATTATCGTCCTCGACGGATTTCCCTATCTGATCGATGCCGACGAGAGCCTCCCCTCGGTCATTCAGCGGCTGTGGGACCAGCGATTCCAACACACATCGGGAACACTCATTCTGGTTGGGTCATCGATCGGCATGATGGAAGAAGCGACGCTTCTTGGGAACAGCCCCCTGTACGGGCGCTTCACCGAGAAACTTGATCTCCGGCCACTCGACTTCGCCGCTGCACAAGAGCTCCTTCCAGACGAGTACTCCCCCGAAGAGCGTGTTTTCGCGTGGGGAATTTTCGGTGGCGTCCCATACTATCTCGACGGTATCGATCTCGATCAGAACCTCGAGACAGTCCTCACGAAGGAGGTGCTCTCTCAGAAAGGATATCTCCACAACGAACCAGAATACGTCCTCCGGACCGAACTCACAGACCCGAATCGGTACTTCGCGATTCTCACCGCAATAGCCGCGGGGAAGACGACATCGAACGAGATCGCCCAAACGGTGGGAATCGACGGGAAACAAATCTCGACGTACACTCAGAAGTTAGAACGGTCGCGGCTCGTTGAACGGGAAGTTCCGATCACCGAGGAGAAAGCGAAGTCACGCCGCGGACGCTATAGAATCCTGGATCCCCTCTTTCGCTTCTGGTTCCGCTTCGTCTACGGCAAAGAGGATCGATACGAGCGTCTAGGTGAGGACGCCTACGAAGCAGTTATCGAGCCAGAACTCCCTGATTTCGTCAGTCAAGAGTTCGAAACGCTTTGCCAGGATGCCCTCCCACGCCTGTATCCAGAGAAGCTGTTCCTCAATATCGGCCGCTGGTGGTACAAGGAACATGAAGTGGACGTCGTCGGGTTCACCACAGACGGAACAATGATCGTGGGAGAATGCAAGTTCACTAACTCGCCACTGGACTACAGTGCTCTGTCCTCACTCGAAGACCACGCGTCGAAAATTCGCTGGACGCCGGACTCCGGCGAAGTTGACACGGAATACGCGTTGTTCACACGAAGTGGCGCAACACAATCAGTACAGGAAGCCGTGTCCGAGCGTGACGATCTCCAATTATTCAACGTAGATGATGTCACTAATCCATAGTGAATGGAGTATTCGTATGTGAGTGAGAGAGGCCATCTGTCGTGCCGTCGTAACCTCTTTTCACCTATCTTCGGTCAACGTCAACTGATCAGTCAACAGACTAGAGGTCATTGGATGTGATGATGTTCCCACTTTCATCACGCGTTTCGATTTCCAGCGAATCACAGTGCTCACAGATGGTGGCGCCGTGGACAACCCGACGGACGGTCTTGCACATCTGTCGGCGGCCACCGATAAGTCCGCAGTTCTCGCAATAGAACCGATAGCGGAGGTCGTCTTCGTCGAATGGGGTGTCATCGCGCCACTCTGGGATCTCGTCAAGGACGCCGTTGGGGCCTTCGACACGGAGCTGGGCGTCGCAGGTGCCACAGATCTGTGTTCCCTCGATCGCACGGGCGACCGCGACGCTCCAGCGGTGGCGACCACCGATGAATCCACACCCATCTATGCAGTAAAAACGATATTTGTAGTCCTCGGGTTGTTTCTCGTAGTGAGTGCTGCATCGTCCAGAGAGAGCTAACGGCTCCACCCATTGCTTGAACGAGTCGCCGTGACCGGTATCAACGCCGGTGGTCTGTTGCTGGTAGGCATGGACGAGTTCGTGGCGAATCGTCTCCTGTAGTGCTTCGAACCCCGCCCTATCGAGAGTCCGTTTGGACAGACGAATCGTACAGTTACCACATCCGTCCGATGAACAGACCCCGTGTCGTCGCACCATTCGCGTGCTGGTCTCGAAGGTTACACGAGAGAGATCAACGTGATCCGGCGTCAGTGGCCACTCGTCACCAAAAATAACCTCGTTCGCATACTCCCATGCCCGCTGAGAGAGGGCGTGCGAATCTCCGAGGTTGCCCGCGGTCACCATACACTCCGTATTCTGACGTGAAACAAAGGAGTCTCGATCTCTCGTTGGTTATGAACGCACGATTGGATGGTACATAGAAACAGTTTTTGAATTTTAAAACATGCGACACGCACATGGGGCGCACGGAACTCATCCAGCACCTTCGAGAGCTTGCAGAGGAGTTGGGAAGATCACCGACGACGGAAGACATGCACGAACACGGTCGATATTCTGCTCAGGCCTATTACTATTATTTCGACACGTGGGACGAAACACTCGAGGCAGCGGATCTTGCCACCACAGCGACGACCCATGCTGACGTGGTCGAAGACTTGCAACGAATTCAGGACATCGTCGGAAATCCGTCTTCCTGGTCAGAAGCGATCCGAGAACACGGTCGGCAGCCGCTCTCGCAAGTGTACTCGAAATTTGGTGACCTCGAGTCGGCGCTCGACGAAGCCGGGATCGATCAGCGAGAGCCCGATACGATCAGTCAGGCAGACGTACTCAAGGAGATTACTCGGCTGGCGACGGACGGAACGCCACCGACAACCGATCAGATGGACGAAGAGGGGGCCTACTCGGCGCGAACCTGTTACGATCTGTTCGGGTCGTGGAGCGATGCGCTCCGGGCTGCTGGATACGAACCACCGAAGACGGGCAACGAGTACACCGACGAAGAACTGCTCGAGGAGATCGAACGGCTTGTCAAGAAGTTCGGCCGACCGCCGACGACCAGAGAGATGAGAGAGCATGGCAAGTACACAGCCTCGGTGTATTTCGGGCGGTTCGGCTCGTGGAACGACGCGATACGTGCCGCGGGATACACGCCCGTTTCATCGGCTCCCGATGTATCTGGACAGTCCATCCCTGCCTCCGACCTGCTGGCGGAAATCGATCGGCTCGCAGATCAGGTCGGCGGACGGCCCACCGCCGAGCAAATGAACGAACACGGCCAGTATTCGGTGAGCCCGTACCTCAATCGGTTCGGTTCGTGGAACAACGCTATCGAGCGAGCTGGATTCACCCCATTTACCGGAACGACGGAGGATCTCTTCTCTCGAGAAGAGTTGATTACCGAACTGCAGCGACTCGGTGACGTCGTCGATCGTCCACCGACAGTCAGACAGATGGCCGACCTCGGGCGGTATTCATCGTCGCCATACAAACGGCGGTTCGGTTCGTGGGTTGAGGCACTCCGTGCAGCGGGATTCGAACCGACGACTCACCAACTTCGCCGATACGATCCCGACAACGACGAGACGGTAGAGCATAACGGGCAGTGAGTTCACTGCCAGTTCTCTGGATCGGCAGCGATCTCGGCGAGGTCGGCTGCGTGCCGTTTCGCCTCGTCAGGCAACAGCGACCTCGTCTGAACGTGTGTCCCGGCCGGATGGATGTCAGTCCCGACGTGTGATTTGTGATCCTGGTCTGCGTCGGCTTTCTTTCGTTGTTCGGCCTGGAGGGCCTCAATCTCTCCGACCGCTGCCGGGGTGAATCGATGGCCGGTTCCCCCAATATCGCAGACAACGTCGGCGTATTTCTGTTTCATCTTCACTTCGATGTATGGCCGTCCTTCCTTGGCAGCGCGCTGACGCGCCTGTTCACGGTCCGATGACTCTGCCTCGCCCGAGGAGTACGTGCACCGGATCGAGTCAACTTCACTGTTCGGAGTTTCCTGCCGAAGGTCTGTTTCTGGTGGGGTGCGTACCTCGATGCTGGGACGGTTATATTTCCGGGCACAGGCTGGACAGACCTTTTCGTCGAGGTTGTCGTTGTACCGCGTCGCACTGCTGGCTTTGCCACACCAGGCACAATCGTCGTTCGAGTCGACCGTCGTCCACGAGACGTCACGATACGGTACATGTCGCTTCAGGAAGACGATAACGTCGTACCGTCTGGATCGCATGTCCTCGATCGTGTCTTTGCAGTGGCTACACCACTTCGCGTCTGGACCGCCAACGTCGCTCGGAACACCGAGGGTTCCCCACTCCGGATGTGTCAAGTCCAGTTCGTCGAAGGTTCTCGTTTCGACAATCTCTGTCGAGTCGAGGTGATGACAGGCATGTCGGCCGAGCAGATGCCAGCGATCTGTCGGTGTCAATCCCATCTCAGCCATCCGAACTCACCTCGCTATCGCCCGGAGACTGAAACGCTTCCAGCAGGTCGTCCAGCATCGGTCGCAGTTTGTACTTCTGGTAGTGTTCCTCACGCATCGTCTCGACGTACTCGCGCCACTCCTCGAGTTCGTCGGCTTTCTGGGCTGCTTCGCCCGCATATCTGAGCCAGCTGACAGCTGTCTCGTAGCTGTCGTGTTTCCCCTGCTCGACGATCGGTTCGGCGTTCGATTTACACGTCCGGATCACCCACTGGGGACGATGCCCCGTGACTTCTTCGACGACAGTTTTGACCACCCGGGAGCTGCCGGAGCGATCAGCAACCGCAACGGCTTCGTCGTACAGGCCTTCCTCGAGGAACACGTCGGCTGCGTGTTCCGACGCTGGAGTTTGCTCGCGGAGTGACTCCAGAAGTTCATTTCGAACGGACTCCCATTCGTCGCCTGCAAGTTCTTCTACGGCCTGATACGTACTCAGCGATGGACTCCCTTCGAAGGCAACGATCGCAGCCCGGAGCGCGAGGTTCTCCTCGCCCAGACTCGCGGCCCGGTCCCGGAGCCATTCTGCCAATCTGGCTTTCCGGAAGCCATCGACGGTCAGTCCGTGTTCGGCAACGTCCAGTGCAGCCATCGGGTTGCCAGTCCCACGCAGTGTCTGTGCAATCTCCAGCAGCGACTGCGGCGTCGAGAGGTTCTCAGTTGCACAGTCGACAGCTGCCTGTATCTCGCCCTCCCGTGCCAGCATCTCGGCATATAGCTGGGTTTTACCTGCTTCCCTGGCCAGATTGAGATACTCGTCAGTACGTCCCTGCCGTTCGAGAGCGGAGAGCCGTACTGTGATAAGACCAGCGACGAACTTCGGTTCATCGACCTCGAGGTCCCCGTCAGTGAGAGAGCCGTCGAGAGCTTGCTGGAGCCGGTCGTCATCCCACCCTTCCCGTGCTGCGTCGGCGGCGACAGCAAGCGTCGGTCTACCGGTAAAGCGTCGTATCTCCTCGTCCCACTCGGAGAGACGCTGTTCCCACTGTTCACGCTCGCTCTCGCTCAACTCGGCTATCAACATCGCTTCTGCGAACGTCTCGCCAAGCAGTCCCAACGTCTCGTAGAGTTCGGTGACGTCGTATGGGAGCAATCCAGACCAGCGGTTGGTCGCGAGCACCTCCGTGACTGCCTCGAGAATCTCTACTGCTGTCTCACCATCGCCCGCGTCCAGTGCCTGCTGTGCTTGCTCGATCAAGTCGTCCAGCTCCGACGCCATCCGCTCTGCCTCTGCATAGCCGTCGTTGTGTCCTCGCTGACCAGGCTTTGGCAATGCGTGGTTCGTCCGCTTGCGGATGGACTCGATGTTCACCGACACAGTGGTGTCGGAAGTGGTCGTATCCACAGGCGTGAGACGGGATTCGATCCACTCGGCAATCTCCGGACGGTTTTCCGCGAACTCAACGAGCAACTCCTCGAGGCGTTCACGACTCGTTCCTTCGATCAACTCCGAGACAGGTGGCCTGTCGTCGACACGCTCGGGATTGCGAAGACACGTCAGCAGGACCGCCACACGGTGTTTGCAGATGCCGCCATGGTCGTAGGGACAGGTACACTCTGTGTGCGCAACGCCGGCATCGTCGAACTCGACCGTGACCGTGTAGGGCTGGTACTGGCTCCCCTCAACGTCGGCACGGACTGTCTCCCCGCGGCGAACCACCTCACCGACTGCGCCGCGCTCGTAGTAGGACTGGCCGCGATCGTAAGAACTCGACCTGGCGAGGTCTCTGACCGTTGCTTCTGTGACGTGTGGCCATCGCTCGTCACGCATGCTTCTGATGTGTAGATGGGGTTCGCTCTTGGAAACGTGTCTCGTCGATCTCACTCGCCGATGGAACAACATCGCGTGACATCGTCACCGACTCCGCCCGGGATACTGCGGTGGTGCCTCACCCTGTTTCTCGACGACGACCGGGCCGTCATCGGGCGACCCCTCCCGGATCTCTTCGATTTCGATGTGGTGTTCCCAGCCGTCACCGAGGTCGAACTCGTAGAACAGCGTCTGTGACTGATCGAGCTCGAGTTCGTCGATCGTGATTTCGGCAGCGTTGCCCTCTTCTGGTGGGTATTTCCGGAGTTCCCGGAATCGTTCTCTGGCTTCTTCAGGCTCGCTGTCGGGGATTGCGTGCTCGAGGAAGCGATCAATCTCGTCGTCGTCCATCGGTGGCCAGCTCTCGTCTCCACTGTATAACTGCGGATGGACGTAGCTCCGAGTAGCGATCCCGTGTTCGTCACGTGTGAGAAACTCGTACGCGTGGCTATCGTAGCGGTCGAACGCGTCGAAAATCGCCTCGTGAAGATCCGCCAGGGTGCTGGACCCGTCGATCTCGATCTCCCGGTAGACTTCGGTGTCGGACTCGAAATCCAGTGGTGGGTTCGGCAACAGCAGGACTCTGAACCTGTAGGTTGTCATACTCTCCCTTTGTGCTTCCTCATGGAGGCATTTACTCATTTGTTTCTCGCACCACATCTCTTCTCCCGGTAAATTGTACCATCGTGTGCCGCCCCGAAAGTACTCGAGGCGGTCGTTGCGACGGACAGAAAACCCAGCATAGGAGTGAAAATGTTGTTCTCTCGACCAATGCTCTTATTGCATTGGTTCGCGTACCAATGGATGAGGATGGCCTCACTGACCGACGACGACCTCGATGGCGTGAGCGAGGGGAAGACGTATCCCGACGGGACCGTCGTTCGCGTGTTTTGCATGCGGACAGACATGATGCGTACCCGTCTGGGTGGGCCTACAAGCTCCACTACGATGCGACGGAGCCGGACTCGCCCCGCACGCTTGACGATGGGACGATTCGTCGGTATCTCGAAAATCTCCGGATTTTCGACGACTCATCGAAACGGCTAGCCGTTTCGAGACGATAACTCGCACGAGGACACCAAGGGGCACGAACTGCACGTGGCACCGGACCCCGACCCAGACATAATCGAGTTCCCGGGGATGGTCGAACTCTGGGAACGGTTCTGAAGTGAAATCCCGAAATCCGAATTCGAGGTCAACTGAGGCCATCACACTACGGTGATACCCATGAACGACACTACGCCGCCGCTGCACCCCATGGAGCGCGAACAGCTTCGGGCCGAATCAACTCTCGTCGTGACTGTCAAGTCGTCCAGTGAGTTCCACGACGATGTCACCGACGGAATCGAGGCGCTCGAACGAGGCGACGCGGTGGATTCCCCGCCGACGCTCTCGTTCACCAGCTACGACGACCTCATGGAGACGCTGACGCCGCGTGTTCTCGATCTCATCGAAGCCATCCGCCGGGAAGAGCCATCCAGCATTAACGAGACCGCACGGGTTGTTGACCGGGACGTCAAGAACGTCCACGAGGAACTCAGCCGGCTCGCCCAGTTGGGCATCATCTTCTTCGAAGAAGACGGCCAGAGTAAGCGCCCGGTTGTCTGGTTTGATGAACTCGTAATCAACCTCCCGTTCGATCCAGAGGCAGGCGACACGGCAACCGCCGCACCGTAAGGTCTACGAGCATCTGTCTTTAGCTTGCCTCAGCGTGTCATAGAATACATCTCACACCCTCTACCTGACGATTATATAGCTCTCAATTCGGTATGAGTCTGTAGTTTCGCCAGTTATTGGTTTTGTTCGAGATTGATGCCATGAATAATGACTGTTGAGAACTATTGTATGACACGCTCGCTACACGAGCAAGACTACCTCGAGCACCCAACGCTCTACCTGAGCGAGTACTTCAATCGCTACAAAGAGACATACGTCGATCGTATGAGCGCCGTCCGGAAGTACGGAGAATGGGAAGCATGGGTCGAGTTCTTCGTGACGGGTATCCGCCACTAGGCGGAAGAATCGCTACTCCGATCTCAAGAGCTGTACTGCTTGCAGCAGGAATATGAAGCGACGTACGGTGACACCTCTGCTGCCTATGCAGAACTCGCGTGGAAACTCTTTGAGCGGCCGTATCTCACTGCGAACGTTGCGAAGGAACTGCTCGACGTAACGAGTCCAACAGCCTACCGAGCGATCGATCAGCTCGAAGATGAAGGAGTGCTCGAGGAAACGACTGGGAAGGAACGAAACCGGGAATATCGAGCACGGGAGATTTTTGAGATTCTCGAGCGGCCACCACGGACATATTGATTCAGAAATCGTCTTTGCGGTGCACCCGAACCAACCGGCCCGATAATCCGGCTTGCACATCTGCCCCACATCGCAGAATCGACCTCTCGCAACACCTATACGACGCGATGTGTTCGCTCGAGGTAGATGCCACCACGCGAACCGTACGGCCAGCGGGGCCGACTCCTCGCTGCACTCGTTTTGCTCGCGGTTCTCGCTGGATTCCTCGTCTGGGACGGCACGGCCACGGCTGACCCGTCGCTGAATCAGTTCCCGGACGACGAGGCGGTCGTAAACGAGCCACGGGCGTACGTGGATGAACGTGTCGTCCTCGGTGGCCGCGTCGTCGACACCGATCCCGTCGTCGTCGAGATCTCCCACACCGGAGACTCGAGGACGGTCACGCTCGAGGACGTGGACGCGACTGTCCAGAACGCAGACCGTGCTCTCAAGAGAGGCGACGAGGTCTCCGCTTTCGGCACGCTCGAGAACCCGTCGACACTCGCGACCGAACGCACGATCGTGAGGGAGTCGTGGGAACTCCAGTACATGTACGTCGTCTCGCTTCTCGGTGGGCTCTGGGTGCTCGGACGATTCGTCCGAGGCTGGCGGTTCGACCGCGAACAGCTCGCGTTCGTCCCGCGTGAGCGGCCGCGGCCGCTCCGAAACCGCTTCCAGCCACGGCCGAGCGAGACGTCACACACCGAAACCGCCACAGGCGAAGCCGGACGTACTCGAGTGACGACTGGAGGCGATTCGGATGCCTGATCTCCTCACCCACGTCCTGATCGGGTACGTCGTCGGAACGCTGCTCGCGTTTCGATACGAGTGGATGCGACCAGCACACGTCACGCTCGTGATGATCGGCGCGCTCTCGCCGGATTTCGTGAAAGTGAAGCTGCTCGTCCCGGATTCGATCGTCGCGACAGCGACCGGCGTTCCGTTTTCGTGGTCGCCGTTGCACACGCTCGGTGGGTCGGCGGTCGTGATTCTTCTCGGGTCGCTCCTGGTCTCACCCGAGAATCGGATGCGGGCGATCGGCCTGTTCGGGATCGGGGCGCTTACCCATCACGCCCTCGATTTCAATCTGCTCACGCCGACAGGCTACGCGTATCCTGTGCTCTGGCCGCTCGTCCAGTCGCATCTGCCGGCACCGAACCTCTACCTCAGCAGCGATCGATGGCCCGCACTCGTTGCCGGTCTCGCCGCCGCACTCGTCTGGGTGGTCAGTCAACGACGAGCGGCTGCAAGACAGCGGTGAGAGCCCACCTCGAGAACACCGACACGTCTCAAGAACGGTGCTCTCGATGCACTACGACTCACGTTCAGAAGAAAAGAAGATGGAACAGCGGAGAGAATACTTGGACGACCGCTGACGTAGTCAGGACTCGATATACTCTATCGTATCCCAGATGCTGAGTACCCGAATTCGACCCTCATAGTACGTATTGTCGATCACACCGGAAATCGACCGTTCGGCGTTCCGGTCGTCGATCAAGATCCCAACGGAATCATGCGCTGTCGAACCAAGAAGCATTACTGCAGCCGCTGGAAGTTCTGAATCAGTCTTCCGCAACGTGTCTGGGTCGGTCTGCTCGAACTTCGCCAGTCGCTCATGGACCCGATCCATAATCTCGCCAGCACGCGGCCCATCGTGTACCCGGACCCCTGGCTGCACGGTGTCGATAAGATTAATCCACGCTGTTGTGTCTGCCCGGTCGACCCAGTCGATACTGATGTACCCCCGTTGCTCCGCGAGTTCATCTACGACACCCGGTGTTAAGTACAGGCCAACTCCTTTTTCCTTGACATACTGGATAAAGGTTTGCGCTCATCTCGATAAGTCGTAACATCAATTTTCCTTACTCTCCAAGTGTCTTCCAAGATGGACGAGAAGTCTGCGCAAGTGTTCCTTCCACCACGTGAGCGGTGCTTTGAACGTCTCCGTCTCGCCCGCTTCGGCGAGACGGTGACGTGTGTCCATTGCGAGAGTGACGACGTTGTCAAGCGCGGAACAACCGGAAAAGACGCCCAGCAGTACTGGTGCAAGGGGTGTGAGACGTACTTCAACGACCTCACAAACACGATCTTCGGCCAACATCGCTTCGAACTGGAAGAGATGTTCTATATCGTCAAGGAGATGCGATCTGAGCCGACCGCTCAGATCGCTCGTGACCTTGGCCGAGACTACGAAGCTGTTCTCAACTTCGTTCACAAAGTCCAGGATGTGAGCGGGGAGATCGATGAATTTGAGCTGTACGATGTCTGTGAAGCTGACGAGATCTACGTAACAGCTGGTGAGAAAGGGATCGAAGACGAGGATCAGAGTCCGCGCAAGCGCGGACTCAAAAAAAGGGACGAGGACGATTCGAATCAGACAAACCACCGGTGTTGACACTCGTCCGTCGGGATGACGGACGAGTTCGGTTTCTCGTCTGCAAGGATCTCCAAGACGCCGACGAAGACATCGCTGAATACGGTGATGGAAGCGTCATCCTCTGTACCGATGATTACACAATCTACGACGAGATCGAGGAGAAGGAGGGGGTGGACGGCCATCTGGCCGTCACCCACTCCGACACCTACGTCATCGGCGATGCCCACACGAACACCTGTGAGAACCGCCACAGCTTCCTTCGCCAGTGGCTGGCGAAGTTCAGAGGTGTCTCAAAACATCATCTCCAACGGTATCTCAATTTCCTTGAACTGAAACTCAACGAACCAGATAGCTGGTTCGAGAAACTCCTATGTTACAATGTATCGGGATGAGCGAAGGTTTGATACGGTGTGGAACTCGTCCCCCCGATCGTTCGAAGAAAGCTTGTGTCGAGAATGAGAGCCGTCGGGAACGGAGACGGATGCTCCTCACTCATCGGCTCGCTGGTACGGCCCCTGCTCAATTGCTCGGTCGTGGACCTCTACCTCGAACGTAATGTCGCTCAGCGTTGGGTCGTGGTCTTTCACTACAGCGATGATCCGCTCAACCGCCTGGGTGACCGCGATGGCTTCCACAGCAGGCACACCGAGTTCGTCCGCGACGCCACGACGCGTCGTCTCGCCCTGCAAGTAAGTGAGTGTGGCAATGACCGCCGGTGCGAGTGCCGCTTTCCCGTGCCGATCAACGAACAGTTCAAGATCGTCGTCAACGCTAGTCGCACCATAGACCGCGATGATGGCAGGACCGAGTTCGAGGGTCATTTCGTCTGTCCAGTCCCCACTTACGGGATCGGCACGCCAGAGTGCGGAGCCAGTTTCGTACTCGTCCAGTTCTTCTGCGACACCTAATTCGGCGAGTGTATTCGCGTATTTGTAGGCGGTACTTTTGGAGAATCCCTGCCGCTCACGGGCTGCCGTGACCGTTGTCGGAGAGTTAATCAGAAGGTCAGTGTAGAACCGCGCGAGATCAGGAGTCCCCAGCAGTTCCTGAATGACAAAAAACCGGTGGGCAGTGTGTCCCGCATCCGGTGGCTGGATAGGCGTTGGAGCGTTCGACATAGTCCATAGTACGTGAACTATGGTCTAAAATATTTTGGAGGCCTCTCCAACCAGTCAACTACGGGTGTCACTATAGACAATAATTCTTCGATCTTTACAAGAAGGGCGGTCGAAATGAATCAAATCGTTCCCTGGTCGTTTGTGCAGTTGACTCGAAGAGCCTATCATTACAGATGGCGAATGATTTCGACGATGCAGTTCGCTCTCCTCGACTGGAACCTGGAGCGAATAACGAGAATCGGTGGTAGCGCTGTCGCTGTTTTTCTGGCGCTTCGTCTCGCAGATGGTTTTCTGCAGGGGCTGGGAGTCGCGGTTGTGCTGACGATAGTCCTCGATATTCCGTGGTGGCTACACACCTGCTCCGCCGGGCGAGGCGAATGATCAGTGGCGGTTGCGTGGACGGTCGCTACGGAAACGCTCATCTAGCGAGTCACAGCGCTTCAGCTCTACAATATGACCGATAATAGCTTCCGTCGCGCTGGCGCATTGGCTGTCGATCTCATCGCGCTCGTGGCGGTCCTGTTCCATCCGTTTTCGCTGTACGTCGTCCTGTTGCTCTACTGGGGAGACGTGATCGGAGGGACGGTTCGGCGGTTCTGTCAGACGGTGGTTGCAGCTCCACGCGAGGAGTACTCGCCAACAGAGCCACCAGCAATGCGCCGGAACGGTGACCCGAATCCGTTCAGATTTTTGACCCCGAAGCTCGGGACCGTCCAGCCGGTCGATTGGTTGCCGCCGATCGCGGTACACAACCTCAAGCCGGCCGTGGTCGGGCTGTTCACTGCAGTACCGCTGACCGCCTTCGCGATCGGGCTGACGGCGACGGTCCTCGAACCGCCGTTCACTATTGGGTCGGAACCGACGCTCGGGATACTGGCTGCCGGTGGTCTCGCGATCATCGTGAAACACGGCTGGGCATTTCGGCGGTTCGTCCACTCGAATCGTCCACCTGCCAAGAGGATTCTCCCGGGCGTACGATGGCTTGGGCCGATTCTGATGGCGCTTCCGGTCGCCGCTGTCGACACCGTTCACGCGGGGGCCGACTTCGATCCCTCGACCGGGTTCACCACGATTGCAGTCGTCCTCGTCGGAGGGCGGATCGCGTACGAAATACACCGAGAGCCGCCGCCGACGGGAGCGGATTCGGTCGAACTTCTGGAACCGACGGGACGACCGACCGAGCGGTTCCGAACCGATCGGCAGGCGATCCGACTCGCAGGAGTCATCGACGGGCTCGTTCCCCGAATTGAGTGGGAGATGCTCAACATTTTTTCTCGAGTTGCGGCCCTTTTCTCGGTGGCTCTCGTGGGGTTCGTCGGCGCGTTCATCGGTGGACCGACGGCAGCCGTCGTCGGGATTGGCGGTGCACTCGTCGGAGTTGTAATCAGCTTCGTACTCGCGGGGATCGTTCACTTCGAGTTGGCCTTCGGGGCGATGGAGTACCGGCTGTACGACGACGAATTGGTCGCATACGACACACGACTCGACGCTGTTCAGTGGCGTGTCCCGCTGGACGCGATCCGGAACGTGTCTGTCGAACGAGGGTTCTGGACAGGACCGCCCGGCACGGACGCAGCGACAGTCACGCTCGACCGGTCTTATCTGGCTGTCAAGCAGTCGCCATACGGATTCTACCGGCAGACACTTCCGTACGTCGAGACACCCGAGCGCGTCGCCGATCGACTCCGTGAAGAACTCGAGCCGACAGAGCGACGACAGCAGACGACCTCGAGACGGTAACCGTACCGATCCCGAGGAGATCGAACCGGTGAAGCTGCCGATAAATGGCATCGACACAACGTGGCGGGGAACTCGAGGCCTTGCAGGAAATCACTCACTCGAGTGCGTCGATCCTCGACACCATCGGGAACGAAGCGTCGAACGCCCGGACGTCGAACTGCTCACGGAACGCATTCCCGAGAGTCACAGTCGGTACTTCCCGAACGTCGCTTCGTGAACTGTGCTGAGTCATGGACGAACAGAGCGAATGCCGGTGTGGTAACTGAGTGAACAGGAAATAGAATCCACGGATGAGGAGAAGTGAAGTAAGAAGGCTGAGATACGCTGTTCTAGGCGAATGCTGTTGCTCACCAGGAGCTTGCCCACGGCCGCGGGCTGGCGTCAGCCCGCGGCCGGCGCGTATGCTTCTGGCACACCTGTTCCGTTCATCTCGATCTCCCAACTCCGCTCTAGCTCTTCCTCTAATGCATGTCTGATCCAGTCAGAGAAGGTCTTGAACGTGAATTCCTCGGGCAGGTCGCGCCCGCCCCGCTGGGGGCGGGCGACGACCGCCCATCGAAGCACAAGCCAGAGGTTCTCCAACAGGAATCCAACCAGGACGAACGCGAAGCGGATGATTGGGTCTTGTGTCGTCGTTACCACTCGTGCTTGGCGAAATACACGGTAGCTCGTTTCGATCGCTGACCGTTTTCGATAGAGCCGTTCGACTTGTTTCGGCGTGCGATCGGCCAGATCGCACGCCACATAGCCTCGAACGACCTCGCCGCTTTTCCCGCGATCTCCGGCGTGATATGATACAGCGACCGCGAGCGGGAATTCCAGTTCCCGCTCGCGGCCTTTGTACATCCGATAGGTTGTCATGTACGAGCAGTGCGTATCCAGCTTCTTCCTCATGCGCTTGCCCTTCTTTTGGACGGGAACGACAGTCGCAGCAATCTCCCGTGAGCGGCGCAGAATACGTTCGTTGTAGAAGCCACGATCAGCCAACAGAAGCTCTATCTCGAAGGGATAGGCTTCGACGCGGTCGAGGACGCGCTCGACCGCGTCGGCCTCTTTCTCATCACTACGGACGTACGTCATCGCCAGCGTCACTGGCTTTCCGTTCGAGACGAGATACGCCGTGCAGTACCGGTGGCACGTCGTTGTTCCGTCTTTCGCGTGCATGCGGCAGAGTTCACCTTCTTCATCGGCGTACGTTCCGTGGTAGGGGTTATCGACGAAGTCAATGGAGACGATCCTCGACCGATCAGGGTCGAGGATCGTCATCGCCACCTCCCTGAGAAGGCGGTTAGCAACCCGCTCAAGCCACTCTCGGTTGAGCGTATGGAGCCAGTCCATGACAGTATCATCACAGGCAGCGTTGTCGTTGTCCTTGCACGTCTCCCAGATGGACGTCTGATTGACTGCTGCAAGAATGACAACAACCCAGATATCGCCGGGATCGAGGGGCGAGCCCTCGATCCCTGGCAAGGGGAGCTGGCAGATGACGTCTTCCGCTAAATCTTTCACGTCCGAATCCGAAAGAACACCGTCTGGCTGAGGGATACTGAACACATTCACTCAACCAGACATCTTCCTCATGAGACCAACGCTTTAGCTCCAGCTCTCACACCAGTCGGGAAGTACCGACAGTTCGATTACGTCGGCCCGATCGAATTCGACCAGAACCGGCGAGTCCTCGTCATACTGCGTTCGAGAGTGCTCGACGACGGTGAATGAAACACCGTCGGTTCGGACCTCGTATCGCGTCCGATCTCCGAGGAAGGTCGCCCGCTCGACAGTTCCCCGTGCACGCGTGTCTCGATCGGAGCGTGCGAGCTGTCGGTCACCATCGGTTGCCGCGACGGGCTGCAGACGGAAGTCTTCAGGGCGAATACCGACCCTGGCTGCCTGGCCAACGTCGCCGTGGCCGAATACTCGAGTCAGTACCGCTGGCGAGAACGCGTTTAGTTCGCCGACGAAAGTCGCGACGAACTCGTTGACCGGTGATCGATAGACGTCACGTGGAGACCCGACTTGCTGGAGTTGGCCGTCACGCAAGATCGCGATGCGATCTGCGATCTGCATCGCAGCGTGCTGATCGTGCGTCACGTAAATCGTCGTGACACCAACTTCCGACTGAATTCGATCCAGTTCCGACAGGAGATGGCGTTTCAACTGTGCATCCAGACTCGACAGGGGTTCGTCGAGCAGGAGCAACGACGGATCGGGAGCCAGCGCTCGAGCGAGGGCGACTCGTTGTCGTTGGCCACCGCTCAGGTCTCCCGGGTATCGGTCCTCGTATCCGTCCAGTTCGACGAGCGAGAGGACCTCCGCAACGCGGGCACGTGCGTCGGCCGGTTGCGTTCCGGTCGCAACGAGTGGGAAGCTGACGTTTTCACGGACGGTTTTGTGCGGCCAGAGTGCGAAGTTCTGGAAGACCATTCCGACGTCCCGATCCTGCGGTCGCGTCTGGATCGAGTCAGAAGAGACCGGTCGTTCGGCGAGTGCGATCTGGCCACCGGCTACCGGTTCGAGGCCGGCAATAGCACGCATCAGGGTCGATTTGCCGCTCCCGCTCGGTCCGACGATGGAGAGGACTTCACTTTCGATGATGTCGATCGAGACGTCTCGGACGACCTCGACGTCGCCGTAGCTGACTGTAACGTCCGTCAGTTCGAGGATGGGTTTGCTGATAGTCATGCTGTCATGAACTGCTCGAAGTCGACTGCCGTCAATCGTTTCACTGCGAGAATCGCCACGAGAAGTACCGCGGACACGATAACGAGAAGGGCTGCCGCTCGAGAGTAGAGTTCGGGGTCCTGTGGGGCGTTCAGCATATAGAAGATCTGGTACATGATCGGTGGTGCGTCGGTGATCGACGAAAGAGAGACTGTCCCCTGTGTGAACGGCTGGGGTGAGTAGAGAAAGACGATCACGTCCAGTTCCTTGACGGCGAAGATGAACGTAAGTATCCAGGAGGCGGCCAGTGACCGACGGACGAGAGGGACCAGAATTTCGCGGAAGACCTCGAGAACGCTGGCGTTGTTCAGGTAGCCTGCTTCGACGAGCGAGTCGTCGATCTGGACTAGCGAACTCGCGGTGCTCTGGACGCCAAACGGGAGATTTCGGACGGTCGTGACGACGATCACGAGGACGATCGAGCCGTACAGAAATCGAAGCGTGAAAGAGTCACCGAGACCGGGGAGTGGTTGGGTCACGACCAGCAGATACGCGATACCCAGTGCAACGCCTGGGAGTACGAACGATACCAACGAGAGCCCGTAGGTAGCGAACGTCAGTAGTCGATCGGTTCCGGCGACGAGAACGTACGAGACGAACAGACTTGCGACCGTGCCGATCGTCGCCGCGCTGAGTCCGATGAGCAGTGAGGCGAGTAGGCTATACGCTAGCTGGGGGGAGTGGAAAATCGCTCTGTACGCCTCGAGCGACATCGCGTTCACGTCGATCAGCGACCACGAGGGGGATACCGACTGCAACCCGAGGAAGGCGAGTGGGACGACGATCGTAGACAGGAACGATCCGAGGATGACGAGCGAAATCGGGGTGCGATAGGTGCCCAGCTCGAAGAGTTCACTGTGAGATCCCTGTCCGCTCACCGTTTCCGTCCGACTCCGTTTTAACATGACGTAGTAGCCGAGAAACGGAAGCAGTGAAACGGCAGTGAGCAACAGCGATGCGATCGCCGCGACCGGCATGATGGTCGGAGTCGAGAGCGCGTTCTGGTAGAGCGCAAAGATCTGTGTCGAGAGCACTCGATACGGATCAGATCCGCCACCGAGAATCGCGACCGGGGCGAAGACGGCGAGAGACGAGAACGAAACGAGCGCACCGCTCCCGACGATCGCAGGGCCAGCGAGCGGGAGAACGACCTCTCGCAGCGCGACACGCTTCGAAACCCCGTGGACGAACGCGGCCTCCAGCAACCGGAAGTCGATCTTCTTGAATGCGGCACTCGTAATCAGGTAGACGAAGGGATAGAAGTGAATCGCGAGCACGAGAATCATCGGTGCTGGGCCGTATCGGATCGTCGCCGGTAATCCGAGTCGTTGACCCATGATGATCCAGGCTGTCGCCAGGGCAAACGGCGGGAGAATCACCTGATAAATCGCAATCGTCGTAAGCAGCGACTTGAATCGAACGTCCGTCAAACTCACGAGGGTTGCAAGCGCCGTACCGACGACAACGGCAGCGGCCGTCGTTCCCGTGGCTACGACGAGTGAGTGTTTCAACGGTCGCCAGACGAGCGTCGAGGAGTACGTCGCGTCCCAGGCCGAGATGAACCGATTCGGGGTGCCGAAAACGATCGATCGCCAGAAAGCGAGCGTCGTCACGCCGTCTACGACGACGGTTTTGGAAACGAGGATCGCGAGTGGGTACCCTGCAAACAGGAGCAGCGGGAGCAAAAGCCCGAGAGCGACGAGCCTCGGTGGACGAGTAATCGAGCGGACGAGCCGATGCGACCGAAGCGTTCGGAATCGCGTGCTCCCACTCATCTGCCAGTCGACCCCCTCGACCCGGCCCAGTCGAGAATGCACTCGAGTGCACTGGTCGTGTCGATCGGATTCGTGATTGCTCCCTCGCCGAGATGGTGTAGCGGGTCAAGCGTCGTCGCGAGGAGTTTCCCGGTCCCGAGCGACTGCTCGTACATAATGACGCCTTCGGGAGCAGCGAGCAGCGGCGTCGCATCCGCTGGTGGGTCAAATCGCCCATGGTAATGCCAGAGATACGCGTCGCGAGAAACGTTCGCGAACAGCGGATGCGCTGGCTCGATGATCTCCAGTTCGAGTGATTCACCGCGACGCCACCACGTGTAGTCGAACTCGACTGGATGCCAGGTCCCGCCCGGAAGCCACTGTCGAAAGGCGTCGCCGAACGCGAGGATCGTCCCCCCAGTTTCGACGTACTCTGCGAGTCGTCGTCGTTCCGAGTGGAGTATCTCCTGGTTCGTTTTGTAGGGGATAACGAGCGTCTCGACGTCAGTGAAGGCCGTCTGCGGGAGCGACTGGACTGAAATCGAGTCGAACGTGTCTGCGTACGGGCTCTCGGTGAGGATGTACTGATGAATCGGGACCTCCGAGTTCACCATCGAGATAGATCCGTTTGCACCGCTGGTCATACCCCACCTCGTCGCGTCTCGTGTTCGATCTCGCTTTCGTCGACGATCCACTCGAGTAACCGCGTGACGACTGCTGGGAACGGATCGTGGTTACGAAACGCGGTGTGGAACAGATCCGAACCCGCGGTTGCGAAGATCGTCCCCGGAGTACTCTCCTCGTCTACTGCGACGACGATCCTGTCTTCAGTATCGACGACCAGGGGGTCGACTCCCTCGGGTGTTTCGAGATACCCCCGCGTAAACCACCCCTGGACCCCTTCATACAGGTTCAAATCCCGCTTGGTGACCGAGTCGAATACGGGGTGTCTGCGGGCGAGTTCCAGTTCGAGATCGCGCGCCGGCGTCGGATGGGACCGCCAGCGGTATCCGTCGAGCCACTCGCGGAAGATCTTCGCGAAGGAGACGACGACGCCACCTGCGTCGAGATAGCGAGCGAGCAGACCGGACTCTTGTGCCAAAAATTTCTGATCGACGACGCTCGGTACGACGACGCCGTCGAACCTCGTCAGATCGTACTCCGGGAGGTCGTATATCGGCAGGAGCGTCGTCTCTGCGTACGTACTGTCGGTCGTGACCTCGTAGGTCGACTGATAGCCCGCATAGAGGACGCCGATAGACGCATCAGTAGTCGAATTGATCGAGTTCATAGCTCGGCTATCTACGTGGGTGGTCAGCTGAAGATATTCTGCCATCTGACCTTGAGATCCAGCTCGTGCTCGATCATCCAGTTCCAGTCGGCGAGACGAATGTCCTCGAGCGACAACGGTGAATCATCGGGCAGTTCGTGCCCGTCGAGGGTCACCGGGAGGTACTTGTTCGTCCAGAAGTCCAGCACGTCCTCGTCGAATTTCACTTCCTCGATGAACCGGCGTGTCAGCTCGGGGTTGGGCGAATCCGGATTGATTGCAATCGCGTGAGAACTTCCAACTGCGCCCTCAGTCGGAATGACGTTTTTGATCGGCTCTCCGTCTTTCTCGGCTGGAAGTCCCAGCCCGAGCCCGAGAATACCGACCGAAGTATCAGTCCCCGAACTGATGACGTCCTTCGGGACTTGCGGATACCCGGAGACGACTTTGGCACCGTTCTCGTGAAGCGACTCCCAGTACTCCCAGCCGCCGATGTTGTTTGCGACGTAGGCGACGACCTTCATCGCACTGCTGACGTTGACCGGATCGACGACTTCGATTCGTCCGGCAAACCGCTCGTCGGTGAGTGCTGCATACGACTCCGGTGGTTCGATTCCAGCTGCCTGCAGTTTGTCCGGATTGTACGCCGGAACGATTGCGGCAACGTGTCGAACGAGCAGCGGGTCACGGAACCGTTGTGGAATGCGATCCGCGAGCGTGGGAAGTTCGGGTTGAGCGAGTTTGCCGTCAAGTTGGGCACTGAGCAGTTTTTGTGGAATCCATCCTGCAAGAACGTCTGCTGTCGGCATATCGTTACTTTTCTCGACAAGATATTTGTCGACGACGTTCGCTCCAAGCCCCCCAACCACTTCGACAGTCACGTCGTGATTTTCCTCGAACCGGGACACTGCCTCCTCGTACGGGTCGGCAAAATTAGCTTCTTGATCGAACACACGAAGCGTCGCCCCATCCGAGTTGGTGGGTGTTCCAGCGTCCCCAGACGTATTCGTTTCGTCCGCCGGTTCTCCGTCGTTTTCCCCCGCACAACCAGCGAGCAGGGCCGTACCAGTCATACCAGCAGTCGTCAGAAACCGCCGTCGGGATCTCGAATTCTGAGACATCTACTTGTTTTAGGCCAACCTAAAACATTTAATCCTTTCTATTTTAGGTCGGCCTAAAATGTTGGTCAGTCAGAAAAACGAATCTCAGAACTGCACGAAACCAGTTCGTGAGAACGGCTGCTTGCCAAGAATGCGCACTCCAAAAAAGCAAGCAGACGGTTCACCCAGGGGTGTCAGCGATAGGAGTATGGAAATGGTCGAGCTAGTGGGAGTTGGTGGAACTCAATGCTCGACCAGCTAGTCCAACGAGCACGCGAGCAAAGAGTGTTTCCACGCGAGGACACACCGACCGAACAACGGGTTGAGGCGGCATTTCTGTACCATTTCGGCCTGTCCTACCGCCAAGTTGGCGAGTGGCTCGGCCACTCCCACCAAGCGGTCCACGAGTGGTATACGGCACTCGCTGACCTGTTCGAACTGGAACCTGATGAACACGGCACAGTGGTCGTCGACGAGACGAAAGTCATCGTCGACGACCGCGAGGTCTATGTCTGGGCGGCAATCGATCGCCACACCGACGAAGTGATCCACGTCGAGGCGTCTCCCGGTCGATCTGAACTTGACGCGCTGTTGTTCCTCCGGATTGTCCTCGAACGGTGTCGAGGACGGCCCGTCATCGTCGTCGATCGTGGCCCCTGGTACAACTGGAGCCTCGACGAACTCGATCTCCCGTGTGAGTCGCGCCGAGAAACGTGGGGTGATCGCTCGATCGTCGAATCGTGGTTCAGCCCGTTCACACTCCGAATCAGGCGGTTCTTCGACCGCTTTCCGTATCGGAGTTCGTGGCAGTCAGCTGATCGCTGGACGAAAGCCTTCGTGCTCATTCACAATACGAGGTGCTAACGTTGACACTCTTAGGATACCATCCCACAGTGATAAGAGGGTCTGGGTTGGCGACTTACTCGATGCGAATTACGGTCATTGGCAGCGGATACGTCGGGACGACGATCGCGGCGTGTTTCGCAGAGCTCGGTCACACGGTAACGGCGATCGATATCGACGAGGAGATCGTCGAGACGATCAACGATGGACGAGCGCCAATCGACGAACCGGGTCTGGACGAACTCATCGCCGAACACGCAGGCGACCGACTCGAGGCATCGACATCGTACGACGTCGTCCCCGATTCCGACGTCACGTTCCTGGCGATCGGCACACCCTCGAACGAAGACGGTAGTATCGACCTCACGGCACTCGAGGCGGCCGCCGAGGCGACTGGCGAAGCCCTCGCCGACAAATTAGAGAGCCACCTCGTGGTGATCAAGAGTACGGTCACGCCGCCGAGCATCGAGACCGTCCTCGAGCCGGCGGTCCACCGAGGCACGGATCGAAACGAACACGTCGAAGTTGGGATGAACCCGGAGTTCCTCCGCGAGGGGAGTGCCGTGTCCGACTTCGTGCACCCCGACAAACTCGTCTTCGGGGCGATTTCGGCGTGGGCAACCGACAGGCTCCACGCGGTGTTCGAGCCGCTACTCGAGGACCACGACGCACACGTCGTCGAGACCGACCCGCAGACGGCTGCGATGATCAAGTACGCGAACAACGCCTTCCTCGCCTCGAAGATCAGCCTGGTCAACGATCTCGGGAACATCTGCAAGGAGTTCGGTCTCGACGCCTACGAGGTCATGGACGCGATCGGACTCGACGACAGGATCTCCGAGCAGTTCCTCCGCAGCGGCGTCGGCTGGGGCGGGTCCTGCTTCCCGAAAGACGTCAACGCCATCATCGCAGCCGCACGAGAAGAAGGGTACGAGCCAGCGCTGCTCGAGGCCGCCGTCGAGGTCAACGACTGCTAGCCAGCGCGGCTGCTCGAGCTCCTGTCGGAGCACGTCGACCTCGAGGGCGCACGCATCGCCGTGCTCGGCCTCTCGTTCAAACCCCGGACTGACGACATCCGGAACTCTCGAGCGATTCCCGTTATCGAGCGGCTCCAGGAGCACGGTGCTGACGTCGTGGCCTACGATCCGGTCGCGATCGACCCGATGCGAGAGCGATTCCCGGAAATCGAATACACCACTACTGCAGCCGAGGCACTGGACGGGAGCGATGGTGCAGCTGTCGTGACGGACTGGGACGAGTTCGCGATGCTGGACGAGGAATTCGACACGATGGCTGAACCAGTCGTCGTCGACGGCCGCCGGATCGCACAGCGACGAGACGGGATCACGTACGAAGGGCTCACCTGGTAATTCTGTCGCTCGAAAACTCGAGGACGCTGGCTCGAATGGTGGATGGTAGTCGGAGCCGTGAGCGTCCTCGAGGTGGTCTATCGCTCGATGCGAGTGTCCCCACGAGGATTCGACAGCCGATCCATGACGACATCGTTTCAGAGTCTGTTGACGCCCATTTTGACGTCCAGAATCGTGGAGATATCGGGTTTGCCCAGAACGACACCGGAGAGAACTTTGGGACCGTGCCGGAGACGATTCATGAGAGGGTGTTTCACTGCCGCCGACTTCTGGTGGCGAATCGCCTGTTCGTCGACGAGAACAAGCGCACTGGACTTTGTATCATCGGGCCGTCACGGCCGTAGCTACTGTACGACACCCTCCTCGCGGCGTACTGCAACGCGACTGGGCGTTCCGAGAAGCGGCCGATAACGTAGCCGGGGCTTCCGCTGATCGAGTGGGGTATGTATAAATACCACCGTATTGGTCCGGCGCCAGTTCCTCCCTCCCTCCCTAAACAATTACAGATAATGTCAGCATCAAATCCACCCCAACGTAGGTCGAGGTTGGGCTCTCAGCAAGCGAACGTCGTTCCAGTAGATAGTGACCGACAGATCGCGTACGCTGAATACGGACGCCCAGATGGGGTTCCGGTGGTGTTTCTCCACGGAACGCCTGGATCCCGTCGGTTAGGGGCGCTTCTTGGGACAGCAGCCCAGGAGAACGGCGTTCGAGTACTCGCCCCCGACAGACCAGGATACGGCCGCTCCTCACCGTGGCCGAATCGGTCGGTGTGTGATGCCGCTGAGTTCATTACGCCCGTTCTGGACGACGCTGACGTGCAGACTGCGGGTCTCATCGCATTCTCTGGCGGCGGTCCATACGCGCTATCGATAGTGGCAACGAAACCTGAGAGAATTAGTCAAGTCGATATTATTTCTGGGGCGACGCCCCCAACCGTCAGCGAGGAACCTCCTGCGATACAGCGGCTCCTGGTGGGTTTGGCGACCACGACCCCATCCGTCCTCCGCGGACTCTTTCGTGGACAGACGTGGCTCGCGGAACGCCTGGATCCGTCGTTCGTCGTGGGACAATATACTGCAACCGACGACGCAGTACCCAACGCTGCGGCGGAGATCGTAAAGGAGGACTTCGTCGAGGCGTTCGCCCGTCACCGCAGTGGCGCAGTGACCGAGTTCCGGAATACGGCAACTGACTGGGGTATCGACGTCGAGGAGATCGACGTAGACGTACGGTTCTGGCACGGGAGTAACGACACGAACGTACCGATTGCCGGGGCTCGACACCTGGAACGGAAGATCCCGAGCGCCGAATTGCGCGTTCTCGACGGCGTGGATCACCTTCAGACGCTGCTTCGGAGTATCCCCGACGTGCTGGAGGGGTATCGATGACCGACTCGCTCAGTGTCCGACGGATGCTGGCAAGCGTTCGTATCGGTGACTCTCTTGGTGACCGATTTGGAACCGTACTGATAATCACGCTCCTCCCGGTTCCATTGGTCTCACTTCTGTACGCCGCCCACAGGATGCTCACTGATACCCCCACTGGAGCATACTCGTTGGTATCCGGCTACCTGTTCTACGGCTGTGTGAATCTTCTCGTCGTCGGGCTGCTGTATGGGCTTTTAACCCCCAACCAGCGCGCAGCGGTATTCACCTTCCGGTGGCCGTCACTGAACGAGACGGCCGCCGCTATCGGTATGTTCGTTGCCGGTCTCGGGGTGTATCAGATTACCGCACAACTGAACGCGGCTCTCGGATACCAACTGCAGGGGCTCTCTTACTCGTTGAGTAACCCGACAGCCGTCCTTGCAATTGTCCTCGGGGCGGTCGTGTTGGCTCCGGTCACTGAGGAGATTCTCTATCGAGGGCTCGTCCTCGGGGCCTTCACGTCACGTGGGTTCGGGCCCGTGAGTGCGACGGTCCTGATGACCGCGCTCTTCGCGCTCATCCACTTACCGAACTTCGGTGTCGCCGGAACGATCTTCATCTCTGCGTGGGGCTTCCTCCCTGCAGTCCTTCGACTCCGCTACGACAACCTCTCGGGTGCAGTGGTGATGCACGCGCTGAACAACCTGTTTGCCTACGTAGTCGTGGTCGCAGCCGGGTGGGCGTGAACTGACGTTCCAATCACGCTTCGAATCACAATGACGGGCTCCCAACACGGTGGTTCGACGGACGTAGATACCGATGTACTGATCGTTGGCGGTGGCCTGGCTGGGCTCGCGTTAGCCAACTACCTCGCCCGCTTCGACTACGAACCGACGATAGTCGAACAGCGCACCGAATGGGGGAGGGGTGGATACGGTATCGGCCTCTGGGCCGAGGGCCAATCTGTACTCGCGGATCTCGGCCTCCTGTCGTCCGTTCGTGAGGTGGCGACTGACCCGCGGGCGATTGCCGTGCGTTCGAGCGACGAGAGAGTACTCACACGGATGTCGATTCCACGGGAACAATCGCTTCTCCTGGCAGTTCACCGTGCTGATCTGCACGCGGCCCTCCGTGATCGCGTTCCTGAAGCATGGCTCCGAATGGGCACAGAACCAATCCGAATCGACGAGACCTGCGACGGCGTCGAAGTCACGTTCGACGACGGCTCGACAGAGAGGTTCGGAATTGTCGTCGGTGCGGATGGGATCCATTCTACTGTCCGCGAGCAGTGCTTCACCGACTGGACGGTCCGCGAACACGATACATATATTTGGTCGCTGTGGGCCCGCCAGAACGTCGAGATCGGCCCGGACATGGTCAGCGTGTGGGGCCCCGAAAGCGAGGGGTTCGTGGCTCGAGTCGACGACCGTGTCGGGTTCAACCTCGCTGCACGCCACGACACACCGGTTACCGGGCCAGCCCGCGAGACGCTCCGAGACCACGCGGAAGCCATCGGCTGGAAACTCCCGGCGCTTCTCGACGGAACGGAGGACGAGCCGTTCTTCGACCGTGTCCGAGACGTCTCCTGTGAACGCTGGCATACAGACCGCGTCGTATTGCTCGGCGATGCTGCGCACGCGGTTCGTCCGATCTCTGGCATGGGGGCGTCGCTCGCGCTACAGGACGCCCGTGTGCTCGCCCAGGAACTGCTCACGACGGACCAATCGTCGTCCCGAATGGCTTTCAGTCAGTTCGAACAGCGTCGCCGCCCCGATGCGAAACGCGTCCGCCGAACTGCCCGAATCGAAGCTGCGTTCACGTTCCTCGAATCACCAGTCTTTCGCCGGGTCCGGAACGAACTGACGAAACGGACGCCGCTGTTCGAGTGGTTCCTCGAGCGCGAGTTATCCTAGACAGTCTGATAACTGGACTCCTCCATATCAGTAGTTGGCAATGTAGGTGATGTTATTCAGTTCGAGGGGTGAGTGGAAACGCCCTCTTTCAGACGCTGAACTTCAAGTAAAAATCGCTCTGAATCATCTCACTGAATTCTGATAACTCTCCCTCAGGAACTTCCCCGATTTCGAGTGGCTCCCGGTCGTCAATCATGTTACTCAGGAAGACGATTGCCTTCCAGTATTTCCCGTCCTCCCCGAGGTCGTGATCGTCATCCCGATCGGCTCCAATCGCGTTCGCCACCGTCCATATGTTGTACAGCAGCACCGCGTAGCCGAACAGGAACATCCGGTGTTCAATCTGGCTCGAACCCGACTGTGGCAGAAACCGATTTTTGATCACTCGATATGAGGTTTCTACCCCCCATCTACCACGGAACTTTTCAGCCAACGCTCTTGTGTAGCACATTGTTGATGCGGAGCCGTCCCGCGATTCTGCAGCGAGTGCAGTAGATCGCGAACTTGCGTCTCAGTGGCTCTGGTGGATAAGTCTTGACTCGAGCCGACGACGGGAAACTGTATCAACAATCTCCGCCACAAGAGCGTACTACTATTGATTACCGGGACGATGGTGGGAACGAACGACCTGATCCGCCAGCAGCACATGGGTGGCGTCGCCTACGGCTCTCTGGACGCGCTGGAGAACGCACTCGATACTCGCTGACCTTTAAACGTGATGAGGTCACGAAACTGGGTCACCATGATTGAAGACATCGACCGCGACGTGTTCGTGCGAATCCAGACAGACCTGCTGGTGGTCGGTGACAGCATCATGACCGACAGACACCACGCCTCGAACGGCAACTACGAGGACGACGACCCGCAGAACCAGATTGGCGGTATCATCCCTGCCTTTCCGCTCTCGGGCTGGCTTCGCCACGGGATGGAGCGCGTCGTCCACGAGTACGACGGTACCGCCTGTCACCCCGGCGAGGCTAATGCGAACTTCATGAAGGAAGATGTCTACGAGCGCGACCTCGATGACGGCTACCACGAAAAGGGCGCGTGCGTCGATGACCCGAAAGAAGACCACGGATGCGTGGTTTTCGACCTCTTCGGCGGCTTCGGCAACCAGCCGGGAAAGGTGATGCGTCGCCCGATCAAGTTTAACCCCGTCCGCTCCAGCGTGGACTACACACGTGGACAGGCCGAAGGCCACTACCGCCGGCTGAATCGGAACGTAGTCTCCCGCAACCGGAAGGACAACCGAGAACCGCTACGGAACGCCGCAGTAGACGCCGTCGCCAATCTGGACGGCTGCTGGCATCTCTCGTTCCGGGAGACGAAGCCCGAGTTCATCGGTCTCCTCGCGGAGGGGATCGACTTCCTTGATGAGCACAAGACGAACTTTATGCACCAGCTCGGTGGCGCGCGCAACTTCGGCGCGGGGATCGTTGATTGCCACCTCATCAATCCGCTGTACGAGGAACGCGAACTGAAGCGTGTCTTTGACCGCGGGAAGGGCAATACCAACAAGATGGACGAGAAAGACGACCAGTGGACCGAGGAGTGCCGCCCGGCGTTCGTGGAGGCGCTGGAAGAGCGTATCGAGGAGGGGCCGTAGATGGCCGAGAACGTCACACTCAGCGACTTCCAAGGCGACGGCGGCCAAGACGTGATGGTCGCCGCGTACCGGCACGACGCCCACAAACTTAACGGTGAGACGCACGACTACGCGCCGGACATCTTCCACGGCGTCCCGGTGAATCAGACCGTCCCGCACGGCGCGGACGGCGACGCGTCGGCGCTCTCACGGCCCAACGGGAAGCCCGAGCAGACCGTGGACAACCACGAGACGCACTACCGGCTCTCGCTGCTGACGGGGACCTCTCACTACGACCCCGAGGAGTTCTCACGCCCGCGCCTTTCTGAGGCCATCAACGACCTGCTGACGGGCTCCGACCCCAAGGCGATGCATCGGGCGTGGATCACGTCGGACGTAGCGAGCGGGTTCAACGAGAGCATCTACTACCCGTACACGAG
This sequence comes from Natribaculum luteum, assembly GCF_023008545.1. Lineage (NCBI taxonomy): Archaea > Methanobacteriati > Methanobacteriota > Halobacteria > Halobacteriales > Natrialbaceae > Natribaculum > Natribaculum luteum. The sequence continues at coordinate 801,924 of NZ_CP095398.1, forward strand.
CTTGAAGTACCACACGCTGCTCGTGGCGACGCTCTTGGACAACTACCGCGCCGGTCACGAGTTCGCCGATCTCCTCCTGGTCGTGGACGATGCCGAGGAGATCGTGCCCCACCGGACGGTCTACGCGGGCGACCGCTTCGCGCTTCGAATCGACGAGAGCGCGGACGGGCAACCATGGGCGCGCCTTGGAAGCCGCCCGTGGCGGTCGTGGGCGTCGGCATGGAAGCGCCTCACCACGCACCCGCTCGATGTCAACCACGACAAGCACGACATGGTGCTCGATGCGAACCTCCGTCGGATCTGGAGTTGGAGCACGGCGCTCCAGTACATCGAGGATCTCGAAACTCGGAGGGAGAGTCGATGACGTGCATCCAGCAGGTTCATTGGGAACTCGACATGGACTACCTCGGGCATCCCTACTACGTCTCGGGGAACGCGATCTACCACGCGCTCGGGATGCAGCTGGAACACGACGTCCACCAGCACATCAACGCCAGCCACGGGATGTTCGTGCCCGGCCAGTTCGGGACGTTCCCGGAAGAGCACTCGCAGAGCGGGATTCGACCGTACATGGGGTCGTCGCTCCCCGACGTGGAGAGCTACGACGACCTGTTCCTCTTCCGGCATCCCGACCACCCGTGGCTGCTCGATACTCGGCCCCGCGACGGGCTGAACGCCCACGACATCCGGTTCCAGAGCGGGATGCCCGCGCTGGCTCACGAGACGATCATGGGCCGGCCCGACGACGCTCGGAAACAGCAGCAGACCACGCGCTGGTACGTGAACGCCTACCTGCACGCCGATGACCCGGACGTTCTACCCCTCGGCGAGGACGTGCTTGACGGCCTCCAGTTCGGAGGCAAACGGAACTACGGCTACGGGACGACCACGCTGAAAGACACGCAGGTCGTTGACCTGGAGGCACTGGACTACTCGCGTCTCGAAGACGGCGAGGCGTTCATCCTCGAACTTGTGACGCCGTTCGTCCTCCGGTCGGAGTACCCGAAGGCGAACAACGTGGACGTTCCCTGGTGGTGGAGCGTAGACGACGAAGCGCAGCTGCGCCACCGCCTGGAGAAGGTCATCGAGGGCGGCGACGTATACGAGTTGGAGACGGTCGATCACGGCGTGGTCGTCGGCTACGATGGCGACCGTCCGGTGGAGACCGCGATGTCCGGACTCACCCGCGTCGGGAATCACTCGAAGTACGGCTTCGGAGAGCTTCGAGTGAAGCCAGTCACTCCAGATGAAACGAGCGTCAAGAAACAGATAGAAAAGCCGAAGTCGGAGAACTGACAACCGAACAATGACCGGCAAGGATTCCGCAGTGTCCCAGTCGGTCAGACTGAATAAAGTAGATCACATTGCCAACAACTGATATCATCGCGCTGGGCTGGGAACCGCTCGTGAGAGACCATACTGATTGATATGTGGCTCAGTCGAACGTCGTTCAACGGCGGCATGAAACGAATTCAGTTCTCGGCCACCTATCCGGAGCGATTCGTCCACCCACTTCACCAGCAGATTATGGACCAGTCATCGATTTCACGGGCTGAACTGCTGATGTGGAGTCCGACCGAAGACGCGACGACGTTGTTCTGGTGTGATGGGGATCGAGAAGCGACTGAGAAAGCTATCGAAAATATCGACTCCCTTCTCGTTAGTAACTTCGTTGAGGATGGCGACGGGACGTACGCGTTTCTACTGCAGGACGACTACGAGTTCGCTTCCGCGTTGCTGGATACAATCGAAAATTCACGTGTGATTTTCCTCACGCCAGTCGTCTTTCTCGAGACGGGTGAGGTACAGTTCGAAGCGGTCGGTGAAACGACGGCGCTCAGTGCACTCCACGAAAAGCTCTCCGAACTCGGTGAACTCACCATCGAACAGGTCCACGACTTCGAGCGAAAGAACTCACCGTCGAGCCTTACAGACCGGCAAGAGGCGGCACTGGAGGCTGCGGTCTCGGTCGGCTATTACGAAGTACCTCGTGAGGGGACGATCGCGGACATTGCAGGTGTTCTAAACTGCTCGACGAGTACCGCCGGGGAACTGGTGCGGAAGGCAGAGGCAGCGGTGATTCGGAAACACACCGAGACGAGGTGACGAGAGTCTCTACTGCGACCAGCACAGCACGGGTTCACTCGGGATTGAGCAATCGGCGATCGATCTTCTCTACGACGTCGGTTTGGCTATACGCGACTCCCTGCGGACCCACTCTCTCGTTCGACCATCGAACGAAAGTAGAAGAGATGCCCGTCCAACCGGAGGTCCCCGCGCAGTCGGGCGATTTTCGGTGTATGAATGTATGGACGCTGCAGGCCTTGGTTACGAGGTGAGTACGACAGCTACCGACGTCGTAGGTGTCTGCAGGGCATCGGGCGGGTAGTAAGACGAGCGTGGCAGCCTCGTAGCGTTGATCATCCTCGAGCGGACCTCGTCAGGCAGTGTCGATCCGGACCTTTCCGTCGACGGCCTCATCGTCGACATCGATTTTGCTCTCCGAGTCAACGTTTCGAACGACGAGATCGCCGTGGATCGTCGCATCGTCGTCGAGAACGAATTCGCCGTTCTCACCGAGATCGTCAACGACGACATCACCAGCGATCGCGGCGTCCTCAATTGCAATGCTGCCGTCATCGACTGTCTCGATGGTTACGTCCCCGCCGACAGTGGCAGCATCTTTGAACGTAATCTCGGCGTCGTCGTCGATTGTCGTGATCGACAGGGGGCCCACAACCCGAGCGTGATCTTCTAGTGCGACGTCTCCGCCGTGGACCGCATCGATCGAGATTGGGCCAGTGATGGCCCCGTTCTTCATTTTGAACGCACCCCCATCATGAATTCGTTCGATCGAGACGGCGCCGTCGATCAGCGCTCTGTCGGTTAGTCGTAGTTTGGCGTCGTCGGTAAGAGCGCGTGCAGTGATCCCTCCAACGGTGGCTTTGATCTCGGCCCTGGTGTGTATCTCTGGGAGCCGGAGCTGCCCGTCGATGACTGTGCCACGCGCGATCGTGAACTTCCTTTGGACCGGGCCGGTGACGTTCACGTCGCCGTTGATAGTCTGACCAGCGATCATCGTCCTGGTGCTGCCGTCGACTGTAACTGTAGTTGTGGATTCATTGGATTCCGGAGACGCAGGCTCTGTTTCCGTTGATTCGTTGGACACAGAGGAACCAGCCTCTGTTGCCGTGAATTTGTTTGATCCAGACGATGTCGGCTCTGTTTCCGTGGATGCATTTGATTCAAGAGACGCTGCGTCCACGGACTCGTTACCTTCCGGAGACGTGGACTCGGGACCAAATGCCACTGACGGGTTCAGCAGAACGGCCGCGAATCCGATCGTGAAAAGAACGACCCCCAGGAGAACGAGTCCCTGATTGAGCAGTTCACTCATTACGTCAGGGTGATGGTCGAGAGGGCTATCGTTATACTCCAGGTAAAATAGTTTCCATCAGTGTCGATCATTCAGGTCTGCAGACGCTCCGAAGGAGATGCGTTCTCGTTCTATACCACCCCACCATCCACATTCTTCAGCCATTCTCGAGTTGACTGTTTCTCCCGCGGCGAAAACCGTGAGTATGCACTCTAAATTTTGTAGTGTGTCCGGAAATTAACACCTCGTTCGACCGGTCGAGAAATCGAATCGCGGTCCGCAGACGGACGCAGCGAAAGAACGGCCTCGAGTACACCGAACGGCGGCTCGTCCTCCCGGCGGACGTCGCCGTTTCAGGAGAGACTATCGGCTCGAGTTGCGATCGTGAACGCCGGAATTTCAGCTCCTGATCCAGATGACACCCGTCTTCGGCTGGGACAGGGGGCGAGAGCCCGCCTCGAGAGCACCCCACGTCTCAGAGGACGACCGATTCACACCACGACCGCGGCTTCGAGGATGGCTACTCGTGGGTGGCTCCCCCGAGTGGTCCTCAGTGGTTGTCGCTACAGACGATGGTCGCAAGTGAGTCTGGAGACGACAGGTATCTGGAATCCCCAGCGGCGCAAACTCACGCTATAGATGACGTTGAGACAATCTCACCGAGTGAGACTGCGGGCGCTTCGGTGTCTTGCGACGAGTGATGCGGACCCGGCAGTTCCGGCACCTATCAACGAACGTACTCGAGAGCCCCGTCGTAGCGAGGGCGTCGCGACGACCGAAGAACGGTGATGGTCCGGCACGTCTGTCTTTTCGTCACGAGTTCCCTGTCGCGCTCGTGAGCCTGCTCATGTCCATCGGTCCGATGGGCCAGATGGAATCCCCATCCCGCACTGTTGATTGGGGCTGCTCTCGGTTCCCGCTACGTTTCGAGCCCGTGGCCGTCTTCGACGAGTTCCCGCAGTCGCTGGACGAACCGCGCAGCGGATGCCCCGTCGACGACGTCGTGATCGAACGTCACCGTGATGTCGAGCAACTCACGAGTCGTGATCTCCCCGTCGACGACCCTCGGTTTCTCGCTGATGCCACCCACGGTCAACTGCAACGTGTAGTTCGTCGGGCTGACGGCCCATCCACCCCCTTCACCAAACATCCCTACGGAGGTCACGGTGACAGTCCCCGCCATGTCCTTCCAGCGCTCGGGAAACCACTGCGGGAGCCGCCAGACGAGTCGTCGAACGAACCCGGGGAGCCGAAATGCCAACTCGGCCAACGGTGAGAGATCCGCCGGGTCACGGGATTGCTGTGCCGACCGGATCTCGTCGTGAATCGAGCGGACAGACCGCTCGTTGGCTTTTCTCACCACATGTGGAACGCCCATTCGATCGCCCCGGACCGTCGTCTCGACGAGGACGTTCACGTCGACGTCCTCGAACACGTGTACGCGACCACGCCAATCCCGATACGCGTTGACGTGGGGATGGTCGTCGATGGCCCGTGCGAGACAGCACACGAGAAACGCTGTGAACGACTGGGATTCTCCCGTCTCCGCTTCGATGGCCTCGATACGTCGTCGCGCCTCGGTCACGTCGATTTCGACGAGTCCGTGGACGTTGCTCCGCCGACCCGCCGTTCGCATATAATCGACCGTTCCCAGGCGACGGGCGGGGAACAGTTCGGTTCGGTTACCTCTGTCGCTCATGCTACTCATTCGTTGAGAAGAAGCATACCTCTTGACGCTCTCGAAGAGCCGATTACTTTGCCCCCAAGATTAGGGTATTACGGGGAGTATCACTGCGTATCAGATATATACTAATAACAGAAGAATTATGACATCACATAGATCAATCGATGCTGCTTTTCCTACTTTATTTAGACCAGCATGGCGTTGTTGAAATTCTTGGTGAGTTACAGATTCAGTCAGTAGTTTGAGGAGATGCAGACCCTCCCAAAATCTCGATTACTTCGATTTGTCGAGGAAGCATTTGAGCTAGCGAAACGTGCTGTAGCCCGATACTCCTCGAAGTTCTCGAAACAACGCTACACGCTTCATTAGCACATCGTTCTCCTGTGTCTTAAAGTTCGGAAGAACACGACCTATCGAACACTCCTCGACGAACTCATCGAAATGCCCCGCATTCGGAGTGCTCTCAACCTCACCGAACTTCCTGCCCCGTCAACGCTGTGTAAAGCGTTCGACAGACTCGATATGGCCGTTTGGCGAGTCCTTCTCAATCTCTCTGTGTCACCGCTTCCGACTAACGGTGTTGCAGGTATCGACGCTTCTGGGTTCGACCGCAGTCACGCCTCGAAGCATTACACGAAACGAGCGAAGCTGACGATTCAGCAGCTAAAAGTCACGCTCTTAGTCATTGCGAGAGCGTATGAGTTTACCCCGAAGTCTCGACAGCCGGCACAGCGTGATCCCGTGAGAGCATCTCATTGTTGTTGACGACTCGGCGAAGTTCTTCGTATGGATTGCGTCCCTGCTGGCGCCATGTCGCCAGCAGGGACAAGATCGTCTCGTGAACGAACATACCTCGATCGTTACGGAGTGTCCCGATGATTTTCCGGAGAACGACTGGTTCACGAAGTGCGTTCTCAGCTGCGTTGTTCGTCTGGGAGACCTCTGGCTCACCGACGAAGGTGAGCCAGTGGTCGATCCCTCCTTCGATCTTCCCGAGTAGTGTTGCCACTGCCTCGTCGGTTACTGACCGCTCAACGAGCGATCTAAGCCCGTTCTGGCATGATCGGTGCATCTGTGCTCTCTCACGAGGACTCGGGTCGGTCTCCAGCCACGACTGGAGACCGACGAACATCTGTTTGAGATACCGGTGAACCGGCTCTGCCTCCTCGTGGTCACTAGCAACGTCCTCGGCTTCCCGGAGAAGATGTGCCCAGCACCGCTGAAGGTTACTTGTGAACGCTGGATACGCCGTCCACCCATCGCAGATGACCGTTCCCGCGAAGTCCTCGCCGAGGACTTCCGCGGGGACATCGCTCCCACGACTCTCTCTTACGGCGTACAGCGTGTGCTCTCCCGTCCGAAACGTCCAGATCCATGCTTGCTCACCCTCGCGTTTGATACCAGTTTCGTCGACGTGAACGATCTCTGCTTGCTGAATCTGTCTTCGAATCTGTTCGTATTCGCAGCGACCGGCGCGCGCAGCGCGCTCGGTCGCGTGCCATGCGGACGCGCCTGAGAGTTCTAACCCGTGCAGTTGCTCGAAGCGATCAGCGATTTTCCGGTAGGGAAGGCGGTGATCGTACCGAGAAAGTGCTGCTTGGGAGATGACGTTCACCCCGAACTGCCCCTCATCGGGGCAGTCGGGGTGTTTAGCAACAGTTTCTGTTCCACAAGAGTCGCACTGGTAGCAGTGGCGATTGTACTGGGTGACTTCAGGAGGCTGCGGATCAGGAACCTCCTCGACGAGTCGGGGGCTGACGCCCACCGACTCGTCGAAGTGTTCGCCACATTCGGGACAACAGTCACGGGTGACTTCGATCTCTTTGTCGGGACCAGCTGTTACACGCCACTCTGGATCATGGCCGTCCTTCCGTCCAGGAGTGCCGCCGTCGGTTCGAACATTCTCGTCTTCGTCGTCCTGCGAGGTCGGGGACTCGTCAGTCCCCGACCGTCGCTTACTGGGCGGTGTATGCGGATTTTCGTATTTGCGAAGACGTGTTTCGAGTTCTTCTATCCGCTCGTCCTTCTGGTCAAGTTGCTCTTGCAACTGATCGATCTTCTTGTCCTTCCGCTTGTTTTCTTGTTCAAGTTCTTCGACCCGCTGCTCAAGCTGAAGCAACCGAGAAAATAACTCTTCTTTGGTGAAATCGTCTGCGTTCACAGACTCCACCAACCAGTTATGACAGCAGAGGCAACGGGATGGGCTCCGCTGCGGAGCCCATCCCTGAGAGTCGTATCCGATGTCTGCTGCCTGTTCATGTCGCGTCCGTTGAACGCTTCCTACGAGACAGTACCGAAATCAGCTCGGGCTAAACACATACGCGAGAGCGAACGCTATTCTCGATCTCCACGTCACAACGACCCGAAAACACGATACGCAGACCGCACCATCGCTCATCAACCGCAATGCAGCTGAAATCGGGGTTTTGCTTGGGGACAAGGGATACGACGATCAGCAGATTCGGGGGATGGCCCGCGAGAACGGGATTCGTCCGTTGATCAAACACCGTGAGTTCTCGTCACTGCAGAAAGCGTGGAACGCTCGGTTGGATTCCAACCTCTACGGCCAACGGAGTCAGAGCGAAACAGTGAACTCACGTCTCAAGCGAAAATACGGTGCATTCGTCCGTTCACGACGCTGGTGGATGCAGTTTCGTGAACTCGCCCTTGCGTGTATCGTCCACAATCTTGACCGAGCCATCTAACGACCAGTACAGACAATACAGTTACCATCCGTGGTGACTATTTAGTCGGGTGAAAATTTCATCTATCCGGAAACTATTTCAGCAACTGTTTAAAAATTCAGATATGGTCCTGGCGTTGGCTGCATACGTCTATGCATCGGTTCAGACGCCTGAGCACGAGTTCAATGGAGGTTTTGCTTTGCTTCTGTTGTTTGCTGACGTGTGGGTTGCTGCAGCGTTCAGCCCGAGTTTATCGATATAGATCAGCGGAGTATCTATATTCTGTTCGTACGTGTGGTAATATTATTATATATAGAAATTAATTATGTATAAGCTTTGGCGATATGAAATATATTGAACCCGCTACTCGCTGCTAAGGGGCGCAGTAAGCAGTTACAACAGGAACTGGACGATCTGGAAACCTGGTTGTGTTCAGAGAAGCTGATCTGTGCGAAGACAAACGATCTTAACCACTCGTCAGCAGTTTTTTCTTCGGCGTTGCTAAGACAATTCGAGAAAAAGAGAGATCTTCGTTTTTATTTCACGAAAGATATGTTCGACGCTGTTCCGATTTCCGTGGTGTTCGTATCTGAGATCGAGGCTGTATCGAGAACACGCGTTTTGGAGCGGTGTCGCTTCACCGACGAGAAACACAGCATCATCGACGTCGTGTTTCTCACGTAATTCCGTCAAGAACGCATGAGCGAAAGCGTTCATTTTCACCTGCTCAACCTTCGTATACAGCAAATCGTTTGACTCGGGATCGACAGCACCGTCCAGCCAGTACCGTTCATCACCGAGTTGAATCACGGTCTCGTCAACCGCAACGTGATCCGGGCTACGACCATCCTCGGGCTGTAGATCGGTTTTGTGTACCCAGTTGTGAACGGTCGATCGAGCCCGTTTAATGCCGAATATCTAAAGAATAGAAACTATATAGGAGAATGATGGTATGGCTGGATAGAGCTGAATATTGAGATTCATAAACAGCTAATGTGTTTCTTTCGCTCTACCAAATCTAACTCGATTTGATCGATACACCCAGTGAGGCTAGCGTTTTCTGTCATAGACGCGCCGAAAACGCTACGCCCTATCCGCCAATCCGAATCTGAACACCGCCCCACCACACAGCCGTTACTCTTATCCTCGCCGTGAGGACTCGGAGTATCTTCTGGCGTATATTCTCCGCCCCGCTCCAATCCGCGTTCTCGACTAACCCACACGACGAACAGACGTACAATCCACGGTACTTGCGATTCGACGTTGTGTCGTCGCCACGGCGTGAACACGTCTTCGAGGTGTTCCACTCGTTCTCTTTCAGCACTTCAACACCGCGCTCTCCGCCCTTGGGCGTGGATCGTCGTAGAGCGCGGCCTCAAAGCCGCGCTCTTCGAAGCGATTCAACCAGTTGTAGACGGTCTGGCGAGACCAGCCGTATTTGTCCTCGATCTGAGGGAGACAGTCCATCGAGGTGCTCACGTGCAGCAGTAAGCCGCTTGATCGCCTTTAGCTGTAATTGAGGGCGGTAAGCACCCTTCCTCAGCGAGCGAAGCGAGCAGGGAGGGGATACAGCGCCGTACTCGGTCATAGCTGAACAACGTACTGGAAAGTCTCAAAACCTTCGTCCCACAGTATACGGGTGCGCCGGTCACTGCTCGCCAGATGATCGGAGTCGACGACGAACAAGATAGGAACTTCCAGCGAGCCCTCCGGCGGCCGTCGCGAGGAGCGGGTATAGATAACCGCGCTCTCGCCACCCGCTCTGTTCATCCGGCTCGATCGCATCTCGCATCGCCATATCGGTCGTCCGAGCAGAATTCACAGATGTCGGAGGGTCGGACTGCGTCGTAGTGTCGGAATCAGTTCGTCTGCTTTCGGTCTCGGCATCAATGCGTCGGGCCCGTCGATGTATGCGCTCCCAGTCATCCAGGAACTCGTTGTAGACGTAGTCGTCGACGAAGCGGAGCAGCGCCTCGTCGTTTCGCCGCAATCCGGGTCGGCTTAGGTTCTGTGACCCAGTCCACACCTCGCGTCGGCGTTCGGTGTCGCCGCTTTCGGTCTCGAAGTCGGACTCGACGAGCATATACTTCGAGTGGACTCCCACGTCCCCGGACGGGTAGGCCACGACATCGACGCCAGCCTCGCGTAGGCGATCGACGACCTCGTCCCCCTTTTGGACGACGACGCGGACTTCGCTTCCGGCCTCGACGAGTTCCGCGAGACGGTCGATCAGCTCGGACTCTGCTTCCCGAGAGCTAGTCCAGATCGATTGCATGAAATGGATTCGCGTCTTCCACGACGGAACCACGTCTTCGAGGGCCGCGATGTGCGTGTCGAAGTCGTCGCGAGGGGAAAAGTACACTGAGGCGGAATCGCCGTGCTCCGTGCGGTTGTATGCGAGATTCTGGGATCCGTCGGCCAAGTCTGCCCAGTAATCTCTATACGCTTCGTAAAGAGGTCGATCGTTCCGGACGACGACCGAAGCGTTGTGGTTGTAGAGTTGCGACGAGGTCATGTTCGACGACGACTGCCAGACCACGTTTTCGTCTCCCGTGTCCAGTTCCTCGAGGAGGAGGAACTTATTATGGTTGTGCCGGTCGCCGACGCCACCGTCGGTAACGACCGCAGCACGGTCCGGGAGTTCGTCAAGCAGTAACCGGGTAGCTGATCTGTGCATACTTTGTTCGTCGATGAGAATATTCACGTCAACGCCGCGGTCCGCGGCGGCGACGAACGCGCCCGATATCTTGTCTCGAGTAAGCGTAAACAGTGAACAGTAGACGCTGCTCTCCGGGGCTGCCCGTTCGAGGAGTCGTGTGACGACTGTTTCATGCCTATCGTCAGGTGACCTGTCGGCGGTAGGATAACTGAAGATGGGCTGGACGGCCGGAGGCGAACCTGCTTGCGTTGCCTCGACTCGACCGGTGGTTGTTGCTGCCAGCCCAGCTCCCACTACCTGGAGGAACCGGCGTCTTCCTGTCGATCTTGACTGATCTTCCGCATGGTATCCTTCGCTCATACTCGTTGAAGAGGTGATTCATATAGATCGCCCATAATTACATAAGCGTCAGTATGTTTCGTTCTGTGATATACTGTGACATCAGAATTCCTGTAACGGTCACGCCGTTCGCCGATCGTCGATTCGATGCGTATTGGACCATTCCTTCGAGCGGTGAACGAAGTATCACTACCCAACAGCGTGGACGGGCGGGAAGACGAGAGGCGCTCGTAGCGGTAGGCACCGGGAGTTCACGAAACAAATATATGGATCGTTCCCGGAATTGACTCGTGTGGACGCAGTACTATTCGATATGGACGGCGTGTTAGTGGACTCGGTGACGCATAAATACGAGCACTGGGAACGGGTACTGTGGGACGAGTTCGACCTGACGACGGTCGACATCGAGGCGCTGATCGGGTTGAACACCCATGATAAGTACGAGTACCTTGTCGATACCCACGGGTTCGAGGCGGACCGTCGCCGGTTCGCTCGGCTACTCAACGAGGACGTCGACCGCGTCTACGAAGAGGCAGTCGAACTCCTGCCGGGCGTCGAAATGTCCTTCGAGTGGCTCGCCAACAGATCCGTCCCGATAGGGTTGGTTTCCGCGGCGAGTCGCCCTCGCGTCGACACGGTCGTCGACCGGTTCGACCTCGACGACTGCTTCGAGACGGTCGTGAGTGCCGACGACATCGACGGCGACAGCAAGCCGGACCCGGCGATATACTGCCACGCGGCGGCCGAACTCGGCATGGACCCCGCTGACTGCCTCGCTATCGAGGACTCGCCCCACGGCGTCACTGCGGCGACCCGCGCGGGGGCGTACTGCATCGGATACGCGCCAGCCGACGGGCCCACCCGTGACGTCGAACACGCAGACGAGATAGTGACATCGCCGGCTGACTTGCACGAACGGTTGCGCGCGGTAGTCAACGGCGAACCTGGCAATCGACAGTAATCCGTCGGGACGTGAAAACCAAAATGCGGGAGAGGGGCTTTCTGAACTACTGTTCCCAAGTGAGCGGGGCAGTAGCTAGACGAACTGCGGCCATTCCGGACAGCGCAGCGGCCTTCGGTCCGAGTTCACACCGCCGGTTGAACGCCGCCGTGGCCTCCGACGGGGTCGAGACAGGGACGAACCGCACGGACGTTCCGGATCGATCGACCTCGACGACGAGATATCCCTGTGGGTACGTACACGTCGACGGCACCAGTACTTCCCGGACGGTTCCCGTCGTCGTCATCCCGGGGATGTGCAGGTGACCGGAAAATACGAGCGAAATATCGTGGCGCGACAGCACCTCGACGAGGCCCTCGGGGGACCGGAGGACCGGCGGCCGTCCGAGCGTCGGATCGGCGACCTTTCGGTAGTCGTCGAACTGCTCAACCGCGGCCGGAAGGTTGTGGTGGACGAGAACGATGGCATCGCTCACCTCGTCGAGGAGATCGTCCGCCCAGTCGAGTTGCGACTCGGGGATGTATCCGTCGTGGCTGTCCGCCACCTCCGGGGCGCTCGAACTGTCGAGACCGACGACGCGCAGTCCGTCGATGTCGAGAGCGAACGGAAGGCCGTCGGGGGCATATCGGTCCGCGAAGCGTCCTACCGGCAGTCCGTCGTGTGAATCGAATTCGTTGGGCACGTCGTGATTCCCCGGAACCGCCGCGAACGGCACGTCCAACCCGTCAAGGATGTCGTCCAGGGCGTCGAACTCCTCGCGGACCCCCTCTCGCGTGACGTCGCCCACGGAGAACAGATAGTCAAACTCTCGGTGGTTGCAATCCTCGACGACCCGCTCGAGCATGGTCGTTGGCTTGTACAGTTTCGCATGGGCGTTCTCGTCGACGGGTACGTGCGGATCGCCGACGATGGCAAATCGAACCGGTCCGTCGGAGCGGGGACGTTCGAATGCTACTAGCTCCGTTCCAGCGATACCCTCATTGGACAGCATCTATACCCTCTGATTTTCATGACCCGTCTTCAAGACTGATATTATTTCAATATGCCCCCCAAGCCGACAATGTCCTGTTACGGGCTGGGATATAGGATTATATACCTACGAGTGTCATGCGTATTCCTTAGTAGATGCCATCTTAAGAAGGACTTCCGGACTGCGTAGATCCGCAAAAGAACGCCGAATGTCGAAGGAAACCGGCGCTCGAAGGGAGAATTAGTACTAAAATCCGGTGATTCACCGTCGGTATCGCCGCGAATCAGGACTTGCTCGATGGTGAGTTAGGGGAACAGCGACTTCCCGACGGACGCCGAACGCACGGTGTGGCGTCCGTCAACTCGGTGGGGCGTTCGACCCGCGGTTCGGGGCGAGGGCGCCAAATGGATCTCGCTCGTCGTCCAGCGCAGCCGCTCGGGAATCTTGCGCGGATTCCCGAACACGGGCCGTCTCGCGCCTTACCGGTACCGTACCTTCGGTTTCAGGGTTCCTGGATCCGCTGTTGTCTGTCGTAGAGCAACGCACCTGCGCCGAGCGCGACGCCGAACCCGAGGACGGCGAAGAACAGCAGCTCGGACGGATTAAACAGGGAAACGGCGCCGACGATGGAGCCGACCGCCGCAACCGCACTCAGCGGGAGGAATCCTCGGACGCTCGTTCCGCAGTGCGGGCACGAAGACGTATCGAGCGGGACGGTCTCGTTGCAGGTTCGACAGCGAATCTGTTTTTCGTGCATCCCCATACGTGAGAGGTACGATAGAAGAGTAATAAATCATCTGATATTGAGAGCGACCGAGAGAGTCGTCCACGGCTTTACTGGCGCAACAACCACGCGAGGAGCACGATGCCGAGCACGACGACGCCGATGGCGGGAGCAGGCCGTCCGTCTCCGGCGAACAAGAAGATCGCGTATCCGACCAACGAGGCCAACGCGAGCGTGAGGACGGTCCCAACCAGATGGATAGCCAGATTCCGATCGGTCGGCGTCTCACGACCGAGTTGTTCCCCGAGTCGGAGGCCGTGTTGGCCGGCGTCCCACGCGACGACGATTGCACTGATTCCCACCAGCAACACTTCCGGGGACGACGTGCCGAACGCCCCCGCGATGAGCGCGCCCGCGAGGAGTAGCGAAACGCCCACCGACAACCACCCGGCCGAGTAGATCGCGGCGATACTCACCGCGACGATAACTATCCCGCCGACGCCGAACGGGATGGAAAGCAACGTGAACGGCGTCGTCAACCCCGCGCCGACCAGCGCGGCGGCGACTGTGACGAACTGGGCTGCTCTCGACGGAGCGTGCGTGACCGCGACCGGCTCTCGGACCGACCCATCGTCAGTGCCAGCGGTCGCCGCAGCCGCGTTTCTGTCGTTGATACCATCGGTCGTTCGGCCGGGTTCGTCTTCCATGCTCATGCGGTCCACCGCTGGCTCGCGCGTGTGAGTTCGAGTTCGAGTGTTCGCTCCGCGTCCCAGTCGACGACGCGGATTCCATGGTCGCGTAACTGCCTGATCCGTATCGTCCGCTCCAGTCGGGCTATCCGCTGACCCACCGTCCGGTTCGCGGTCGGATCCGGACTCACTATCGTCACCAGATGCCCCGCGCCATCGAGTTGGCGGGCGACTTCGAACGTGTACTGGTCGGTAAGCGGCGAGAACAGGAATAGCTGGGTGTTCGCGGGCAGTTGTCGCTTGATTTGCGTCATCGGGTCGATGTATCTCCCTTTAGGTTCTTCCCTGAGGCCCGGCGGGACTGAATCGAACGCCGGATGTGTTGCGAACAGTTCCCGGACGCGTTGGACGTGTGCACTTCCCGCGCTCGGCCCAAGCCAGCACGCGATTCCATTGAACGCCGCAATTCCGATGAGGTGGCCCTGCTCGTAGAGCGACGCGAAGGTGTCGAAGGCCGCCTCGACCGACAGATCGAGCGCGTGTTTCGAGTCGGCTGATGGCGATACGTACGCCGACTCCCGGCAATCAAACAGAAACACCACGCGCGCGGCGTGTTCCTGCCGGAAATTGATTGTCGTGAACTCGCCCGACCGCGCGTACGTCTTCCAGTCGATGCGCGTCTTCGGGTCGCCCGGCTGGTAGTCCCGAACCGAAAAAAACTCCAGGCCCTCGCCGCCTTCGTTCGTGTTCAGCTCCCCCGAGTACATCGACGTCTGGGATCGCACCGGTATCTCCGCGGTCGTCCGTAACGCGGGCCGACAGGTGAGGCTCGTCTCCGGTTCGACGCTCGCCTCGCTCTCGACGGAGCCGCTGACGTCGTACCCGAGGACCCGGACCGGCCATCGGTACTCCCCGCGCTGGACGACGACCGAGTACCGGAACGTGACCGCGTCACCGGATCGGAGCGCCGTCCCGACCCGAGGAGATCCGTCGACGACCTCCCAGGCCGGCGGGACCCGGTCGACGACCCGAAGGTCGGTGAGTAACCGGTCGTATTCGTTTTCGACCGTGACCGTCACGTCGACGACGTCACCCGGTTCGGGAGTAGTGTCGCTCACGCTCCGCGTCACGAGAAGCGACGAGAGCGGGACCGGCGACGCGAGGCGCGCGTATCCCGCGAGCGCGAACCCAACGACGCTCGATAGCAGGACGCTCGGCTGGGCCGAGAGGACGCCGACCCCGAGTGCGGCGAACCCGAAGGCGGTGATCCCCTTCCAGTGTCCCGTCTCGGACGGGGGCCCACACCGAACGGTCTCTGTGACCCCCTCGCCATCGAACTGGTCCCCAACGTGGCTCGCTGCCATCGTCCGAGCGTTGTCTGCGTCCTTAGTACCATCGGGACCGTCTCCGCCAACCCCGCTCGCAGCTTCGAGGGCGTCGACCGTCGACTGAAGTTGCTGTTCGTACGCGGAGTCTGAGTCGAGAAAGACGGCCGTCACTCGCTCGATGGCTGACTGGCCGGTCGGAGCGCCTCCGCCTCCGAAGAACGCGGCTGCACGCGGGTTCTCAGTCCATCTGCCCTCTTCGAGCCGCTTGACCGCCTGATCGTAACTACACTGTTCTCGAGACGTGATGATCGCTAAAGCGACTTCCTCGAGGCGGTCCTCGATCCGTTCGCGGAACTCGATTACACCTTCTCGCAACTCGGTCATTCGGTAGATCATTGCGTCGATTTCGTCGCCGGGGGCGGGGGTTTCCAACCGGTATTCGACGTCGGGAACGACCGACTGGTTCCGGTCGGAACCGTATCGCGATCGGGCGACGACGATGGCGAGGAGAAATCCGACCAGCGCCACCGCGTTCGCGCCGCCGAGATTGAACGGGATCATCGCGGCGACGTCGGGGTCGACCAACATGAGGAATCCGACGGCGAGAACGACCGTGGCGAGCAGGATGCCGGCCTGACGGAGGCGGGTCGGTAAACCGCCGCTCATTGGTCATCACATCCCGCGTTCGAATCGTCCGCTCGGCCGGCGTCCGAATCGCTCACCTGGTCTCCGTCTATCGCGGTCTGGTACTCCCGTTCGATCTCCCGCAGTATCTCGATGGCGCGGTCTTCCCGACTCATTGCGTCCTTCTCGCCGTACCGAACATCTCTGAAGAGGTTGGTCAACTCCGTCACCTGCTCCTTGTCGAGTCCGAGGTCGATCGCTCGCCGGGCGAACTCGGTCGGTGGAGCGCTCTGAGGGTTCTCCATGTTGAGAAGTGCGGTCATCTCGCGCCACGCCCGATAGACGGAGTTGTCGACGGGAACGTCAGCCCGCTCGATTCTGTCCGCGGCCCGACCTGCTGATCGGGCGATCGCATCCGTTGCCACCTCGAGCTCGTCGTCGTCGTCAGCCTCGACGGCGTCGAAGGACTGTTCACTCCTGGTCACGACGAACAACGCGCCGAAAGCGAGGAGTACGACGCTCGCGGCACCGAACACGACGACCGTCGGCGGTACGGACGGAGCAGTCCCGAGCCCGCCGGTCGTCCCGAGGACGTCTGACCCGGACACGAATCTATCACTTTCGGAACCCTCGCTCGGGCAGTTCGTGAGCACGAAGTACGCAAACAGGGCGATGGGCAGCACTCCCGACGAGACGAGAGCAGCCGTCGAACTGTTGTACAGGCGTTTGACCCCGTACAGGGCGAGACCGAGGCCTGAGAGGATGCCGAGCACCGCCGGGGCCGATTGCAAGGAGCGGACACAGAACTGCAAGTCGATCGTGTTCGAAATCCCGCTCGCTGATGCTTCGTCTTGGCCCGCCTCGATTTCGCCTCCGGTTTCCCCGCCGGGTTCGAATATCTCGGGTTCCCCTCCTTGTGGTGAGGGTTCTATCAGCACAACGGAGTCGATAGTCGCGGCGACGACGCCGACGGACCCGATGAGGCACAGTGTGAAAAATACGGTAAAGAGATCGGACTGGTTCACCCGAACCATGATAACTGTGGCAAATCAGCATCAAGTATTAAATCCTTCGATACCGCGCACCGCGATCGGAGCCCTGGAGTCGCTAGCACGGGCAAAACCTCGGTTCATCCTAGAAAACTTAATATACGGAGATTTGGAATATGAAACCGTGACGCTTGACACCGGCTTCTCGGACTCGCCAGTATCGTCGGCCCGCCGTCAGTTCCTCTCGACCGTCGTCGTGGCGACAACGGCCATCGCGGGCTGTCTGGGCAGCAACGATGGACCGATCGAGGTTCAGCACCACTCCCTTCAGGAGGGTCCATTCAACACCTACGTCACCGGGAGTATCAAGAACGTTCAGGGTAGCCCGGTAGACGTTACGGTGTCCGTGACGTTTCTCGACGGCGACGGCGCGGAGCTGGCTACCGAATCGGCGACCGGCGAGGGAATACAATCGAACGAATCCTGGAACTTCGACGTCCAGTACGAAGGCGACGACGTCGACCGGGTCTCCGACTACGAGTTAGAGACCGACGTCATCGAGACCGACGAGTAGTTTCGACGGCCCGTTCATGACGAGAGGCCTTCGTCTTTCGGAACGATTATAGGAGTAGTGAAACGATCACACCCTATATGGCCGAAAACGAGTTGACCCTCCGAGAGGCTACCGAATTAGTCGACGACATCATCGACGAGGTTGAGACGGTCGTGATCGCTGACCGGGACTTTCTCGAGAACGTCGTGCTCGGGATTCTATCCCAGGGACACGTCCTCCTGGAAGACGTTCCGGGAACGGGAAAGACGCTTACCGCGAACGCGTTCGCGACTGTCCTGAACCTCTCGTTCTCTCGGGTCCAATTCACGCCGGATCTGCTCCCCAAGGACGTACTCGGGACGAACGTGTTCAACGAAAACGACGGGACCTTCGAGTTTCAGGAGGGCCCCATCTTCGGGAACGTCATCCTGGGCGACGAGATCAATCGCGCGCCGCCGAAAACGCAGGCGGCGATGCTCGAGACGATGGCCGAGAGACAGGTGACCGTCGAAGGCGAGACGCGACAGTTGCCCGAACCGTTCTTCGTCATCGCCACGCAGAACCCGGTGGGACAGGAGGGGACGTTTCCGCTGCCCGAAGCGCAAGTCGACCGGTTCCTCGTGAAAGATACCCTCGGTCAACCGGACAGGGAAGGCAAAGTCGAGCTGCTCCAACGCCGTGCCGACCGGTTCCAGAGCATTCCAGAGGCCCGACCGTTAATCGACGACCCCGAACTCATCCTCGAACTCCAGCGGGTCCCCGAGACGATCAGGGTACACGACGATCTGCTCGGATACATGGCCGAAATCGTCGAACGCTCACACGACGACCACCGCACCCACGTAGGGGTCTCCCCGCGGGGCCTGCAGCGCCTGTTCGAAGCTTCGCGGGCGCGCGCAGTCATCGAAGGGCGCGAGTACGTCGTCCCCGGAGATATTCAGCGGATCGCTGAACCGGTGCTCTCACACCGACTCGTCCTGTCCCCGCAGGCGGAGGTAAACGACGTCCGGAAGTCCCAGGTCGTTCGGGACATCCTCGACGGGGTTCCCGTCCCGTCGATCGAGGACGAGACGCGGACCGCCGCCGAGGCCTCCCAGTAACGTAGCGGAAGGTTCGCACCAGCGATCACCGGACGGCTTCGCGGCGAATCCCTCCTCACGGTCCCCCTGCCGCGCTAGTTGGGTAAATTCCCGTAGATAACGATCGTCGTCGCACGGGACGGATATTCCGCGAGAAGAACAAGAGAAGAATCGATCGGAGGTTGCCGGATTCCGATCCGGTCGACAAAGCACCAGGGAACCGTCGCGGCTTACTCGACCTCGGCGCCGGGCTTCGGATTCTCGGGATCGGCCTTCGGCCAGTTCAGACCGAGGATGGCCGGGAGCTCCCACACGACTCCGTAAAACTTCCAGGCGTCTTCGTCGGTCCGCAGATTCCAGTTCGTCGTGTTGATGTAGTGCTGGTTGGCTGTCCGAGCGAGCGGCGGATTCGGAACGAGGTAGTTCTGTGTCCACGCGAACTTCTTCACGTAGTACTCCGTACTACCGCCGTCAGGCGGGTTCATGTACGGATGGTCCTCGAAGTCGCTGTCGAAGTCGTAGGGCCCGACGCGCGTCTGCCCCCACGTCCAGCTGGGGTTGAACGTCTCGAGTTCCCCGCCGGGTTCCCCTATCGGGGGGATTTCGACAGTCCAGTCCTCCCAGAGTGAAACCTGTCCACGGACGTATCCGTTGTCGGCATAATTATCGAGAGCGCTCTCCTGTGTCTCGTGTGAGAACCAGTTGTTCCGCCGCACCCAGTCCGCACGAGCCTGGGACCACCACCACGTCCGATGCCAGAGCGCGTCGAAATAGCCGGCCTGTAGGTCGGCGGTGTTGGCCCTGTACATCGAGAAGTTGCCGGACTCGCCGTACCGCTCGTCGACGTAGGTATTCTCCCTGAGGCCCTGCAAGTTCTCACCGTAGACGCCCGACTCGTATGTCTGGACCTGCACGTCGAGGCCGAACTCCTGAAGCTGATTGGCGACGGTCGTCTCAAAGATCGGCGTATTCTTGTTGGTGGAGAACTCGTCTTGGAATCTCTCGCCCTCGTACTCCCACCAGCCGTCGTCTCCCCGTTCGAAGCCGGCCTCCCGCATCTTCTCCTCGGCCTTGTCGAGGTCCTGGGAGTAGTCGATCAGGTTCTCTTCGGCCCACTCCTCGGAAACGAACTCGTCGACCCACCACTGGTCGAAGCCTGGTCTCGTGATCGCCGAGGTGGTCGCGGGGTTGATGTTCCCTGCGATCGCCTCCTTGTCGAGCGCGTACAGGAGAGCCTGCCGGAACTCACGGATCGCGTACAGATCCTCCGCCGACTCCATCCCATAGGGACCATGGTGGTCGATTCCCAGCGCGTAGCCGGTTTTCGCCGGCGCGAGGAACAGCTCGTAGATGTCCGGGATAGTGTCGGTCTCTTCGGAGCCGACGTTTATTGGAGCCGCATCGAGCCGTTCGCTCTGTATGGAGGCGCGACGGCGGTTCTCGTCCTGAATGAACTCGAAGACGACTCGGTCGAAGTTGATCTCGTCGGCGAGCCTGTGGTGTTCGTTCGGTTCCAGGATGATCTCTTCGGTGCCGCGGATCTCCGAGACGGTCCATGGACCGTGTGTGACGATGTTGTCCGGGTTCCGCGACCACTCGTGAAGCTCCTCGCTTAGTTCGTGTCGTTGTGCGACGACCGAACCAATAAGTCCGCTGTATTCGACGTCGTCCTCATCGGGTTTCTGCTCCCAGAGTTCGACCGCCTCCTCTACCAGCGGTTGGTACGGGCCGAGATGGGTCGGGGCGCCTGGGAACGCAACGGCTGCGCCGAAGCTCTGCGTGCTACCGAGTCGGTTTAGCATCTCGCCGTGACCGGTGATGGAGAACCCCTCCGAATCGTTCCACTCGGGCGTATCGGGAGTGTACCACTCGATGACCTTTCCGTCCTTGCCGTCGGGGAGGTTGTAACCGCCGATAAATCCGGTGTGAAAGCGCGTCTCGTCCGGCGGCGCACCGAACCGCCCGGGTTGCTTGTTGCACGCCTGTTTGAAGACGGCGTCCCACGCGCGGACGGGTTCGCCGTCGCTCCAGTAGGCGTCGTCCCTGATCTTCGTCCGGATCATGTGGTCGTCGATTTCCCAGTCCTCGTACAGACCGGCGTAGATCTCGTCGTCGGCGATGTCGAACGGCCAGTACAGGACGTCCCAGAACTTCCCGAAGAATCCGGGTTCGTGCGTGGCCGCGTAGATGCGGTTGTCGAAGGAGTACTTCGTTTCCTGGACGGGGAACCCCGTCGCGCCGACCGTCATGGAGGCGAAGTGCTGCTCTTCCGGATTGATCGTGGTCTGCAGCCTGAGCTCCTGTCCGACGTATCGAGTCTCGACGTCCGTACCGCTTGACGACGAACCGTCGTTACCCGAGCTATTCCCATCGCCGCCGTCTCCATCGCTCCCTTCGGTGCTGCCGAAACAGCCGGCAGTCGATACTGCTCCGACCATGCCGAGGGCCTCGAGGGCGCGTCGCCGGGAAATCTGGTCGTTCCACTGGTGCCACTCACTACTGCCGCCATCGCCTGGCATGATAGCGAAGATTGATTGATGCACAATAAATCCATCGAATTTTACAAATATACAAATATATTGGAATATGTTACACTATCCGTTGTTAGGGCCGTCCAAGAGTAGTTGGATAGCGTGACCAGGATTCACCGGCCAGTGATGCCTCTCATCCTAATCTGAGTTCTTGCCCACCGAGGATGGACTGGAGCTGTTCAGGCGGATCAAGTCCTCGTCGTTTCCACGTGGCTAACATGGTCGTAATCGTCTCGTGAATCTGGACCCCTTCGGCTGAGCGGAGGGTCCGGAACATCTTCCGCAGCACAACTTGCTCGCGCAGAGCGCGCTCTGCGCGATTATTCGTCGAATCGACGTCTGGCTCTGTAACGAACGTCAGCCAGTGCCCTAACCCGTTCCTGATCTTCTCGATCAGCTTCTTGACCTCCTGTGCCTCGTAGTCTTCCCTGATCAGGCCTTCCAGATGTAACGACGCCTCCGCCCGCTTTTGCTCGCGGGCGGAGGCGGACGGATCCTCCTCGTCGAACGCCGTTAAATCGTCATGGAGAGCGTGTAACTCCTCAGACAACCTCTCTGCTTCCTCGTACCGTTCAGCAACGTACTCCGCCTCCCGCAACAGATGTGCCCAGCACCGCTGGAGCTTCGTGTGATAGCTCGGATACGCTGACCAACCGTCACAGCTGAGCGTTGAGTCCTCGGCGAAGTCCTCGCCGAGGACGTCCTCTAACACCTGACTTCCACGACTCTCATCAACCCAGAACAGCACTTCTTCGTCAGTAACGAACGTCCACGCCCAGTGTTGCTCTCCGTCAACAGGAAATCCCGTTTCATCGCAGTAGACGACGTCACTTTCCTGAATACGGGCTTTGACATCGTCATACGCGGGTCGCAGCCGGTCTGCGACCCGCTTGGTCAGGTTGTAGATCGTCCGATGAGAGATGGGTGTATCGAGTTCCCAGTCAAACAGCTCCGCCTGTTTACGGTTTGGAAGTCGCTGATGGAACCTACCGAGGGCGGTTTGGGCCATGATATTTGGCCCAAACCGCCCGGTTTCCGGGCAGTCTGGATGTTCAGCAACGACTTCGTTTCCACAGGAACAGCGGTGTTTGCCGAGTTCGTACTCGACGACAGTGGTTGGAATAGGGAGAGGTATGTCGATAATCGTCCGTGAGATGTAGCTGTCCGGGTTAGAGAGGATTTGCTCACAGTCTGGGCAATATCCCTGATCGACTCGAATAGTCTCCTCTGGTTCCGGAGGCGGTCGAGTTGTTCCTTCGTGACCTTCGTCACGTCCTGGAGAGGAGCCGCTGGCGGCGTCAGCGTCGCCGCCAGCGTCGTCCCCTTGGTCTTCGTTCTCTTCCTCGTCGCTGTCATCGTTGCCAGGTGATCCAGCCACGCCACCCTGCTTACTGGGAGGTGTGTTTGGGTTTTCGTACCGCTTGAGGCGAGCCTCAAGTTGTTCGATCTGCTGTTGTTTTGCAGTGATCTGACGACGAAGAAGTCGGTTCTCAAGCTCTTTGACGACGAGTTGCTGGCGGAGATGCGTACTGTTCTCGGTGCGGATCGTGGAATCTATCGATTCCAGCGATCCGCTAACCCCCAGCGACACACTTGATTCACCATTGAGAGACCATTCATGAGACTGCTACGAAATCGGTCTGACGGCAAATCGCTATCCAACTACGTCCAAGATACCGAGATGGTTCCAGATCCGTCGTTTAGAGCTATTCCATCCGTAGGGTAACGAATAGCATTCGAACGGAGACGAACCGAACAGTGCGTGAAGGGACTTCCCATTACAATCTTATAGATGTAACATCTATACATAGGCCGATATAGAAATGGGTAGACGAAGAATTCCACTGGTCGCCGAGTCGCACAGCCGCCGCTGAACGGGGGCGCTCTCGCCAGCGTGTTTCGGGTGCAGGACCCGAGGATTTAAGTAAGGGAAAGAGGAACCCCTCGGCAGATGACCGCTACAGTAGACGGTATCGAAGACGTCGTCATCGTCGGCGGCGGAGACGTGGGACTGGCGACGGCACTCGCTCTCAGAAAATTGAACCCGGATCTTGGGATCACTGTAATCGACGATCTCGGGGCCGACCCGCCCGAGGTCGGAAAGAGCACCTACCAGTCGATCCTGGACATCGTACGTGTTTACCCCGAGGGCTCAACAACCGGCGCAGCCTGATCTCGTGAGATTATCTCGTTGTCGTGGACAACCCGCGTGAGTTCCTCGTATGGGTTGCGTCCCTGCTGGCGCCACGTCGCCAGCAGGGACAAGATCGTCTCGTGAACGAACATTCCACGGTCGTTCCGGAGGGTTCCGATGATTTTCCGCAACACAACCGGTTCACGAAGTGCATTCTCTGCGGCATTATTCGTCGGTGAGACCGCTGGCTCACCGACGAAGGTGAGCCAGTGGTCGAGGCCACCTTCCAACTTCCCGAGAAGTGTTGCCACTGGTCCGTCGGGCACTGACCGGTCGATGATCTTCTCTAGCCCTCTCTGCCCTACTCGGTGAACTTCCGCACGTTCACGTTGTGACAAGTCGGTCTCCAGCCGCGCCTGGAGACCGACGTACAACTGCTTGAGTTCGCGGTGGATCGGAATGGCTTCGTCCTGTTTTGCAGCCGCGTCTTCAGCTTCTCGGAGAATGTGTGCCCAACACCGCTGGAGATTGCTGCTGAAGGCTGGATAGGCCGTCCATCCGTCACAAATGACCGTTCCCGCGAAGTCCTCGCTGAGGACTTCTGCGGGAACATCACTTCCACGACTCTCCCTAACCGCGTACAACGTATGCTGAGATGTCTTGAACGTCCAAATCCACGCCTGCTCACCGTCACGTTTGATCCCTGTTTCATCGATGTGAACCACATCGGCATCTTGGATCTTCCGACGGATCTGCTCGTACTCACAGCGACCGGCGCGCGCAGCGCGCTCGGTCGCGTGCCACGCGGACGCGCCCGAGAGTTCGAGCTCGTGCAGTTGCTCGAAGCGATCAGCGATCTTCCGGTAGGGAAGGCGGTGATCGTACCGTGACAGTGCTGATTGCGCGATGACGTTCACCCCGAACTGCCCCTCATCGGGGCAGTCGGGGTGAGTCGCAACTGTCTCCGTTCCACAGGAGTCGCACTGGTAGCGGTGGTGGTTGTACTGGGTGACTTCTGGTGGCTGTGGATCCGGAATCTCCTCGACGAGTCGGGGGCTAACGCCCACCGACTCGTCGAAGTACTCGCCACACTCAGGACAGCACTCACAGGTAACCTCGACCTCTTCGTCAGGATCTGGTGAAGAGCGCCACTCTGGGTCGTGACCGTCCTTTCGGCCAGGAGTGCCGCCGTCAGTTCGGACATCGTCGTCTTCGTCGTCCTGCGAGGTCGGGGACTCGTCGGTCCCCGACCGTCGCTTGCTGGGTGGAGTGTGTGGATTCTCGTACTTCCGTAGGCGTGTTTCGAGCTCTTCGATTCGTTCGTTCTGTTCCTCGATCCGCTCGTCCTTCTGGTCAAGTTTCTCCTCCAGCTCGTCGATTCGTTCCTCCATCTGGAGAAACCGCGAGAGGAGTTCGTCCTTGGTGAGATCGTCCCAGTTCATCGATTCCACCTCGGAACGACGACAGCAGGGTCAACGGGATGGTCTCCGCTGCTCGGAGACCATCCCTGAAAGGGCATACTCGATCCCTGCTGACGAACCATGTGTCCCCCACGTGTCGCTATCTACGAGATAGTGACGAAATCAGCCGGGGCTAAACACGTACTGGACATCCTTCATGGATTCCTCGGAATTTCGGAAGACAGGTTTTTGCATGAAGTCAAACCACTCTGGAAAGGGTCGGTGTATTTTAAAGATTGGTGCGGTTACGATCCGTTCCACTATACGTTCGATTTTTTCGTCCAGTATCCGGACAGAAATGCCCCCAAGGCTGCCGAGCAGTACTACTACTTGTACGACACGGTCTCGACCGATCCGGAGTACCGAACGGTCAGCGAGGCGATGGTCGAGGACCGAAAGTCGCCGATATACTTCGATTCGACGGGACATGACCGCTATCAAGCGGTTGCGTACCACCTCGACCTCGAACGGTTCAACTCGTTTCTCGTCGACGTGTGCGAGGAGCGCGGGATCGAGGTGATAGATGACGAGATAACTGCCGTCGACGTGGACGACGGGATCGTCGAATCGGTACGGAGCGACGCGGAAACCTACTGCGGTGACCTGTACGTGGACGCTTCTGGGTTCAACAGAGTAATCAAGGGCGAGCTCGAGCCCGCGTTTCGGGAGTTCGAACTGCCGGTCGATTCGGCGTACACCGCGAAGATCGAACGGCCGCTGTCGGAGGCAGTACCGGCGACCGTCGTCGAATCCGGGGAAGCGGGGTGGTTCTGGCAGATCGACACCTTCGATTTCCGTGACGTAGGGTACGTGTTCTCCTCGGAGTTTACCCCCGACGACCGTGCCGCCTCGGAGTTGATAACCCACTGCGACGGCGCCATCTCCCAGAGCGATCTGACGAAGTACGAATTCACGTCCGGCTACCACACTGAGGCGTGGGAAGGGAACTGCGTCGCCATCGGTAACGCGGAGGGGTTCGTCGAACCCCTGCAGTCGACGGCCCTCACGGCAAATATCCAGGCGGCGGCCAATCTCTCGATCGTTCTGTCGTCCCACGGTCGGGTCGAACCCAGTGGCGCCAGGGATCTGTACAACGCTTGGGTACAGCGGCTCTGGGAGTCGATCTACGATTTCATCTCGATACACTACAGGTACGCCGCCGGCAACAGCCCGTTTTGGCAGGCGGCGCAATCGGTGCCCCTCAGTCGGCGAGTCGAACGCCTCGAGGAACACTTCGACCGGTGTGGATACAACACGAAGATACAACCCGGGACCCCGCTATCGGGCGAGGAGACGCTGGAGGAACTCGCCGTGTTCGCGCCGATCAACTTCTTCATCGTGATGCGGAACATGGGCGTCG
The DNA here is from genome assembly GCF_023008545.1 of Natribaculum luteum. NCBI lineage: Archaea > Methanobacteriati > Methanobacteriota > Halobacteria > Halobacteriales > Natrialbaceae > Natribaculum > Natribaculum luteum. The sequence goes on from NZ_CP095398.1 coordinate 828,068, forward strand.
AATCGACACTCTATGAAGAGAACTCGTTCGACCTGCCCGACGACATGAAACGCGAAATCGACGAGTTCTACAACTCCATGGAGACGAAAGCCGAACAGTTGCTCACGATCGAAGAGGTGTACAGGGGTATCCTGCAGATCGCGTCACAGTAAAAAACCGCCCACATCCGGGTGAACATGCGCTATCCGCGATTGGACATGCGCTACCCGCGATTGGACAGTAGTGACCGGTACCCCAAGATTCGATCACTTCGTATCGCCGTTTCGAGCGTCGATCGGCGGGCTCGAGAGCAAGATGGCGGCGGCGCTCGCGTACATTCGGGTCTTGGTGAACGCGGTGTGTCGCCGGAGGAAGGCTTCCTCCAGCCCCTCGTGGTCCGCGACCGGGACGAACGAGACGTCGGTTCCCGACCGGGTGATTTCGAGAAGGAGATAGCCCTGCGGGAACGTGCATGTCGAGGGCGCCATCGCTTCCCAGACGCCTCGCGTCCGCGCGATGCCAGGCATGTGCTTGTGTCCGCTCAACACCAGCGGGACGTCACGGTTTTCGAGAACGTCGAGAAGCGGATCGGGGTTCTCCCAGAGTCGGGGGATAGTCAACTCCTCGACGCGGTCCTCGTAGCGGGAAAGCCAGTCGGTCATCCCGGGCAGCGGGTGGTGTAACATGACGACAGGATCGTCCAGGCCGACGAGTCGTTCGTCGAGCCATTCGATCTGTTCTTCCGTGGCTTCGCTATCCAGGGCCCGCTGGAGGCGCATGCTGTCGAGACCCACGATGTCGACGTCCCCGAACTGGCGGACGAGGGGGACGCTTCCACCGGCGTAGCGCTCCTCGAACTCCTCCTGAGGGAGTACCTCGTGGTCGGCACTGGAGGTGGCCGGAACGTCGTGATTTCCGGGAACGCTCACGAACGGCGACTGCAGATCAGAGAGCAGACTGTCGATGGCCTCGAAGTCCCACGGCCCACCGTTGGCCGAGAGGTCTCCTACGCTAACCGTCCCGTCGACGTCACGCCGGTTAATGTCCGCAATTGCGCGACGGAAATGCTCTTCTGAGTGTTCAGGGAGTCGTTGTCCTCCTTCCCGCCGCGTCGAAACGTGCGGATCACCGACGACCGCGATCGTCGTTGGCGATGTTGCCGTCGGTCGTGGGAGGCGAGCGATAGGCTGTCTCTCCGCAGTATCGTCTGTCTCGGACATCGTCTGCGATCTCAAAACACAGGCGTATATACCATTCGGTATGAATGACCGTTTCCTGAACTTCGAGGGAAGGAACTTATTTATCCGAGTGGTCTGATGCACGCCGTATGGAGGAACCGTCAGTCTCCGTCGCGGAACGATGGATGGATCTCGTATGCAGGTTCAATTTTGTTTTGTACCTCGCGCTCATCTTGGAGGGGCTGTTTCTCCTCCTATCAGTCGCCTCGGCGATCAGCGGACCACAGGACCATAGAACACGAACGATACTCCTGTTGAACTTCGTGCTTCTCGGCATCGCGATGACAGTCACTGTCGGGCTTCTGTACCTGTGCAGGCGCCACCGCCAGTAACGCCCCAATCACGCAAACGAGCCGTCGAGAGCGTAGTCGCGTTCGAGCAGGGTGATATGGGGGTGATTTACGCGTCGAGATCGTATTGACGCCACAGTTTTCTGGCAGCCTTTCCAGCGAACACGGCTCCGTATCCGATGACACCCAAGAACAACAGCATGCTGGCGTAGACACCGAAGAATCCGGCTTCGAGCCCCCGTCCCACTGCGTCGGCGGCGAAACCGACACCGAGAAACGCCACTCCCAAACCCAGCAGAACTGAGAGGACGGGGTGAGCTGTTCTGTCCGCAACGAACGAGATCACGAATCGGAGCATGTGAACGAGGGGAGTCTCCGCCTACATATACCTGCCGACTCTCTCCGTTCGGCGGGCCATTTGCGTATTCTGTGACGTGGAGGCAAAAAGACGATCTGGTGCCAGCCAAGAGGGACAGATTGCGGAGGCTTTCGTTCCGGAAAACGCCACAGCGAGATGGTCGGGCGGGTACATCAGATCATCATCGCGATGTTAACTGACCCTCGTATCAGGCCCAATACGAGATAGAGGGCATGCACCGCGACCGGAACCATCGCGATCTTGAGGGCAACACGCCGATCAAGGTCTTTTCCGACCTGAACGACGAGTGCCATGAGATAGCCGCTCCAGAGGAGACACGCCACGAACAGTAGCATCGCAACCACGAAGACTGGTTCTCTCAGACCAGCGTTGAGGAGGGCGTCCAACTGTTCTTTCGCCCCGCGACCGACCATTGCAGATTCGATGTCTATGTGGGAGTAAACGAATATTAGGGCGACGGACTTGATCAGATTCCCAAAACCGAGCGGTAGCAACGCCCAGGCCGTGCCCTTGAGAAGCCGCCCGGGCGGGCCGCGCCCTCGGAACTGATTGCTGAGAACATGGAAGGCCAGCGAGTAGCCGACCCAGAGAAGGAAAACGGCGACGACGGGCCGCAGGAGCGTGCCCGCAAGAACGAACGAGAACTCCTCGGAATCGATGATCGGTGCCGCGAGCGACGAGACGTAGTATATCCCCGGGAGGGATAACCCACCGATGAGAACTATCAGAAACACTTCCCATCGGATCCGCGCCGAGTTTATTTTTTGTTCTAGGAACGATTCGGGGTCGAATACGAGCCCTGTCACAGACCAGAGGTCGTTGAGTTTCTCCGTTATGGCTTCCTTTGGTGTTGTGGCTATTCTTCGTGCCATATACGCGTGATATTCCGAGCGGCACACGTAATCCTTACTGTTACCGCTCTTGGTGGTAAGTCATCCACTGTATCGCTATGTACAGCTATAAAGAGTCAATCAAAAGATATAAGTTCAGATCATGGTTGGTTCAGCGTGACCAGGATGTCGTACCTGAGAGACCGATTAATCCAGGCCGTTGTCACGTTATACGGGATCGTGACTTTATCGTTTTTCCTACAGAAATCGATGCCGGGAGGCCCTATCGAGTTCCTGGAACAGGATATGTATCAGAACCCCGGACGATATGGCCTCTCGACCGATCCCGACCCGCAAGTTGTGATGGCTACCATAGAACGAATGACGAAGATACCGCCGGAGAAGCCGATACACGAAGCGTACGTCGACTACATGGTCAACGTAGTATTTCAATTTGATTTCGGGTACTCCATCGTTGTCAACGCCGGGGTTCCGGTAACCGAACTCGTCCTTGCGCGCGCGCCCTGGACGGTTTTTCTCTCGACGCTCGGCCTTATTTACGGTATCGTCATCGGGGTGTCCCTTGGTGCAGTCATGGCGTACTACGAGGGAACGAAGTTCGATATCGGGATGACGTGGGCGATGATCCTCGATCGGTCCATTCCATACTACATCGCGGCGATCTTTCTGCTGTACGTCTTCGCGTTCCAGCTTAACTGGTTTCCGACCGGGGGACGCGTGAATGCCGATCTGGAACCGGGGCTACACGTGGCGTGGATCGCATCGGTGTGGTATCACGCGACGTTACCGGCGCTCTCGACGATTATCACCGGGTTCGGAGCGGGCGCCCTCGGGATGAGAGCGAACTCGATACGATTGATCGGTTCCGATTACGTCCGGAACGCACGCCTGAGGGGGCTGACGAATACCCAGATCGTGTTGACGTATATCGGCCGAAACGCGATTCTCCCGCAATGGACCAGTATTATCGTCGGTCTGGGGTCACTCCTCGGCGGATCGGTGATCCTCGAGATGATCTACCAGTACCCCGGGATGGGGCTGTTGATGTACGAGGCTGCGATCATGCGGGATTTCCCGCTCTTGATGGGCGTTCTCGTGATTACGAGCGTCCTGTTCATTCTCGGGACGCTCCTCGCTGATTTCACCTACCCGTTGATCGATCCTCGAGCTGAGATGAAAAAGAGCCGAGAATAACGATGAAGACAGACAACTCATCCGCGACGGCGGACGCGTTCAGCGCGACAGCGGAGTACGAACAGACGACGTTCGAGGTGTACCAGGAGCAAGTCGACGCATGGGTCATCGCCCCATTGCGAATCTTGTGGAACGACTACAGAGGGAGGTTCGGCATCGTCGTCGTTACTCTCTACGTCTTGATGGGGACGGTCGGAGTGACGCTGGTGCCGGAACCGGCCCCGAACATGGCTCCGCGGCTGATTCAGCCATTCACCGCACCCGAACACATTCTCGGTACGGACGGTATGGGTCAAGACCTGCTCTCGCTGATGGTCCACTCGACGCCGGACATGCTGAAGATGATACTTGCGGGAGCGGTGTTCGGGACGTTCCTGAGCACGACTATCGGCCTTTACACTGGCTACGTCGGTGGAACTACCGACAAACTCGTCATGACGTTCGTCGATACGCTGAACTCGATCCCGGGAGTCCCGCTTCTCATCGTGCTCGCGGCCGTCCTCGTCCCGAAGAACCCGTTTCTCGTCGGCATCATCCTCAACATCCAGGGGTTTACGGGAGGTGTGCGTACTCTCCGCTCGCAAGTCATTCCTCTGGCCGAGGAAGAACACATCGAAGTCGCTCGCGCGCTCGGCAAGAGCAAGTCGGAGTTGCTGGTAAAGGAGTTACTGCCGCACCTCCTCCCGTACATATTCATCGGGTTCCTCGGGGGCGCGACGAGAATCGTGTTCTCCTCCGTCGCGCTGTACTTTTTGGGAATCCTTCCGTTCTCGACACAGAACTGGGGCGTCGTTCTCCACTTCGCATACGAGCAAGGGTCGATCTACTCGTCACAGTACATCCACTGGCTTCTGGTACCGATGGTAACGATCGTCGGACTGACTCTTGGTTTGACGATGCTTGCACAGGCGTTCGATCAAGTTTTCAATCCACGGGTTCGGGCCCGTCACAAGGCAAGAAACGCCGGCCGGAGCACCGAAGGCGAGCAGGAAACCGCCGAGGTCGCAACGACGCAATCCGAGATGGGAATGCGCTAACCGAGGGGACTACAAATGCAAACGTATACAGAAACGGAGACGTCTCGACAGGAAGATGACGACGTGATCTTGGAGGTTACCGATGGCCGGGTCACATTCGAGATGGCTCGCGGTCGATCACGCGCCGTGAACGACGTGAACCTCTCGATCAGGCGAGGGGAAACGCTGGCGATCGTCGGCGAAAGCGGATCCGGCAAATCGACGCTTGGATCGCTGATGATCGATGCCGTGCAGGACCCCGGACAGACGACCGGAGACGTTCGCTACTATCCCGAGAGTGGAAGTGACCCGATTAACGTGCTGGAACTGAACGAACGCCAACAGAAACGAATTCGGTGGGAAGAAATCTCGATGGTCTCGCAGGCGGCAACGAACGCATTCAACCCGACGATACCGATCAAGAGGCACTTCACGGACACTTTTGCAGCACACGACGTTCCCAGAGAGACGGGGCTCGAACGGGCGCGGGAAATTCTCTCGGATCTCGGCCTCGACCCTGACCGAATCCTCGACGCCTATCAGCACGAACTCAGCGGCGGACAGAAGCAACGAACACAGCTCGCGTTGAGTCTGGTCCTCGATCCGGAGATTGTCATCCTTGACGAACCGACGTCGGGGCTGGATCTCATCGTTCAACGGAACTTCCTCAGCCTCATTTACGAAATCAAAGAGGAGTACGAACTTACGCTGGTTCTCATCAGCCACGATATACCGGTCGTCTCGGGAATCGCAGACCGGATCGCGGTCATGTACGCCTTCGATATCGTCGAATCTGGGGATGCCCGTGAGATACTGCTCGAACCCGAACACCCGTATACACGACTGATGGCACAGTCATCCCTCGGAATGGACAGGGCTGCTGACGAAATCAGAACCATAGAGGGTGATCCGCCGGACTCCATCAACGTGCCGTCCGGGTGCCCGTTTCACCCGCGGTGTCCGCTCGCGGACGATCGATGCGAAGTCGAAGAGCCCGAACTTCGCGGGTCCGAACAGGGGGATCACGAAGTCGCCTGTTTCTATCCGACCGAGGCAGTCGAGTCGATTCCCCACTTCGTGGCTGATACGGGAGGTGAATCGCGGTGAGTTCCGCGACCGACTCTCCGTTGCTCGCTCTCGATAGCGTCGAGGTCCACTTCACTGACGAAACGGCCCTCATGGAGGCCATTCCAGAACGTATCAAGGAACGGTTCGGCTGGAACGAGCAGCCAGTGCGAGCCGTCGACGACGTTTCCCTCGATATCGAGGACGGAGACGTGCTGGCCATAATCGGAGAGAGCGGGAGTGGGAAAACCACGCTGGGGAAAACGGCGATCGGTCTCGAAGAGCCGACGAGCGGCTCCGTGAAGTACCGAGGCTACGACGTTCAAGAACTCGAAGACCGGCGCCGCATCGACGACGTCGACTATCGGGATGTACGGAAGAACCTCCAGATCATTCACCAGGACTCAGACGCATCACTTAATCCGTATCGGACCGTGATGACGTCCTTGAAAGAGCCGTTGCGGCGGTACAATCCCGAGTTGACGCACGCCGATTGTCGCCGGCGGATCCTCGAAATCTTTAACGTCGTTGGCCTCACGCCGGCCAACGAATACGCGGACCGCTATCCTCACGAACTCAGCGGAGGGGAGAAACAGCGCGTTTCGATGGTCCGAGCGATGCTCGTGGAGCCCGACCTCGTCCTCGCTGACGAGCCGGTCGCCGCCCAGGATCCGTCCCTCCGGATCAAGCTCATGGATCTGATGCTCGAGTTGCAGGATCTGTTCGACACCGCCTATATTTTTGTGTCCCATAATCTTGAACACGCCCGGTACATGACGTCAAACGGGGGTCGGATTGCAGTCATGTACCTAGGCGAAATCGTTGAGATCGGTCCCGCGAAAGAGGTGCTGGCGAACCCGAAACACCCCTATACGAAGATACTGAAGTGGGCGTCACTGGATATTCACCCCGACGTGGCAAGACGAAAGCTCGAAATGGAGGTCCCGCTGCGGGAGTCATCGACCAAGGACGATGCAGCCACCGCAAGCGGGTGCCGGTTCCACCCGCGGTGTCCGAAAGCGAGGGAGATCTGTTCGGAACAGTCTCCTTTTGGACTTGTGTCGGACAGTAATGGTGCGGATCACGAGGCCGCGTGCTTCCGTGGCGATTCTGATCACGAGTACTGGCGAAGCGATCCTCTCGATCCGGACGGAGAAATCGAAATCTCCGAGTGAAACAACGCGACTGACGAGACGCCATTTCTACCCCTGAGCGGGATACGATCACAACGGTCCATGTCTTAAGTGGAAGGTGGCTCACCCGATGTTGGTTGGACAGGTCACTCTGACGGTCGAGGGTCTGTGGATACAATCGACGGTGCTGGCACTACCAGGAAGCCAGTTCTCGTACCCTATCTGGAGCTCGCGGTATCTTGTGTTGTATCTGTCGTCCGACCTTTTGCTTTCGGCAGCAGTGTCTATAGTAGCCGTTAGAACTTTCTACTCATCAATTGTTGCTGAGTATAGTGGATCATCTCGACGAGATCTCTATCGAAGATCTGAAAAATGCCTCGACAACGTGGAGGGAAAGAAGCCGACACAAGGGATCTTAGTGGCAATAGCGTACAAAACGGCGTCACCCAGACTGAACTAGCCGAGTGGTACGATGTTCAGCGACGAACGATCTATAGTTGACTCAAGTAGATCGATACTGATGAGTTGCTTGGGCAAGCCGTTACTGATGCTCATCGATCTGGGAGAAATCGAAAGACCGCAGAAAAAGAGTAATAACAGTTCGAAGAAACCGTCCACGGATCTCCAGAGGAAGTCGGGCTCGACGCGCCGGCGCTCGTCCAGCAGTATCTCGACGAAACCTACGATGTCGAGTACTCAATCCCGAGTTGCCGGTGGTTGCTCAATGAAGCGGGATTGAGCTGCGAAAAACCACGCCGGAGAGCCGCTGAATCTGATGTCGATGAGCCAGAATCGTTTCGCGAAGAGATCAAAAAAGCGGCGGGAAATGGACGCCACAGTAGTCTGTATCGATGAAACCAAGAAATCTGTCCAGGTTGAGCCGCGTGCCGCGCGGAAACCACGCGGTACGCGGCCGTCCGTCAAATTGTCCGACCAACGCGACTGGGCGTGTCTCTTGGGCGCGATCACCGAGGACGGTGAACGCTTTTTCGCTCGGTTTGAAGAGTACGTGACCGGAAAACACGCCAGACATTTCATTTTAGCATTATGTAAAGAATACGAAGGAGATTTGATCATCGTGTTTGATGGGACGCCGCACTTCCAGGCGTCGGCCGTCACGGACCTAGCGGCCCGTGACGACCTCGTGTTCGTGACGTTGCCAGCCTATTCTCCCGAACTCAATCCAGTTGAAGAGTGCTGGAGACAGCTCCAATCGGCTCTCAGCAACCGATTTTTTTGGTTTACTGACTGAACTCGTGATAGCGATCGACACAGCTCTTGATCAACTCTCGATTCCAAATGTGAGTGATTACTTCTAACGGACATTACAGGATTGGTTCACTCCGACGAACCGTCTTCAGGATCGCGACGCGATTCTGATGAGCTGCGAAAATCGCAACGCGATTTTCGAACGCCTGTGAAGACTGTGACCGCTGTGGACACTCGTTCCGTGTCTGTACGTCGCGTCGTGGGAGCAGGAAGCCCCTCCTCAAGGAGCGAGCGTAAGTGAGCGAGCAGGCAGGGGTAGTTCACTAACTGATCAATCACCAGTGAAACAATTTCTCTGCAACAACCCCTCTGCATCCACTCACTATTGTTTATAGTGTATTTACTAAGATTATATTAATAAGTATATGTAGCAAACAAGTAGATGACGTGGGCAAAGATCCAAGTGTTACCCCCACTCACTCGGACTCGAGACAATTCTTTGCCCACGTCCTTCCAGTCTGAAACCAATCATCCTCGGCCTTCGGCCGGTGTTTCTTCGATATCGATGAAGATACCATCCCACAGTGATAAGAGGGTCTGGGTTGGCGACTTACTCGATGCGAATTACGGTCATTGGCAGCGGATACGTCGGGACGACGATCGCGGCGTTTTTCGGCGTCTCTCTCTGGCCAACGGTGGCAGACACGGGAACCGGCGGAGCCGTCGTCCTCGTCAGTGCCATCCTCTTCGTTCCCTCTCTCGCACAGATGTTGGGGTACTGGACCGGAACGAGACGACTGTTCGAACTCACGTACCTGCTGCTCTGGTACATCGGTCCGCTCAACCAGGTCCCGGCGCTGGACTTTGCCGGCGCCACATCGGAAACGCTCGGAACGACGACACCACTGGCATTCGGCGGGATGGTCTGGCAGCACTCGTGGCTACGTTCACGCACTGATATCACCAGACGTAGATAGTTGTACGTGAGACGCCAGCGATGATTGTTCCACTCGAGGTGACCCGGGCCATCGACCTTGACTACCTTCTTCAGGATAGTCGGCTGGACGATCTGGCCTGATTCGAAGTCTTCGACAACCATCCCCTCCGACTACTAGTAAAATTACTTATATTTATATAGGTCTCTTTCATCGGCGATTACACACGAGAGCCGTGATTTGATCGTTACAGTGTCTCTTCCTGCCAGTGATCGACGAGCGCCTCGGCAGCTTCGATAGCGGTCGTCCGATCAGGTGCTGGCGAAGAATCGATGATGCGGGTAGCCGATACTACACCCACGGCGTTACGATCGCGGACCACGACGATCCCAAATACGTTGACTTCGTTGTAGATCGCTTCATCGCCGATATCGATCGACTCGCCAGTCGTGAGGAACTCGTCAGCTAATTCTTCAAGCGCCACCTCGAGATCCTCGTCTCCCTCGACTAGGTCTCCGAATGCCGCCTCGAGATCCTCGTCCTCGTCAATGAGCAAGACACCGATCCGCACGAACCGATTCCCGGATTGGAAGCTGCGGCTGTTTTCGGCCTCGTTGTCTATGTCTTCGTTCTCCTCGAACTCGTTCCACTCGGGGCCAAGAATGTCAGCCGGTGGGACGAGTTCCGCTTCGTCGGTGTAGACGTCCTCCTGGCCAGTGACCACGCCAGACGTGGCCACTGCCACCGCTGTTGTACTTCCCGCCACGAGGAATTGCCGCCGCGTGTGGTCGCGTGGCATACGTCGCGCTCCCAGATGTGGCGAAATAAGTATGTTCTAAGTCAGATGCGAGTTTCAAACGAAGCGGTCTTTCTCGAGTTCGAGTTCGTCTTCCAGCAGATTGGCTTTGTCAACCGCCTCGGGGTCACGTGGTTCGAGACGCTTCGCGTCTCGTCACTGAGCGAAGCCGAAGGCGTCGCGAGGTCTGCGAACGCGTTGCGTTCGCCCGATCACGGAAGATCGAAGATCTTCCGAACGACCCCGAGGCTTGTCAGTGGCCTCCCGTTCTACCCGAGTAACTCGGTAGGCGTGAAAGTGCCGTTCACGTTCAACGTCCCTGATTTAAGGGCCAGTTGACCGGTAGCCCATCCATCGCGAGACGTCTGCCTGCGATGGATATACCCACAGTATCGATTCGCAATGTTCTTCGCCGTCGCAAACGCTTCGCGTTTGCTGCCCGTCAGACGCAGTCTGACGACCGCGTTATAATCCGCGTTCACCCCATACCCATACGACTGACACCTCGAACTCCTTGTCGTCGCGGTTGTCCTCGTGGGTGAATGAAACAGGCGATGGTGAACGAAACTGCTTCCACCAGTGTCAAGATCGAACGAACGCACCTACTTCCGCGCGAGCGTGTTCGGTACGGGCTTCAAACTGGTAGCGAGGCGGATTCCCCGCCCGACCGTGCGCGGGGCTGTTGACCTGCATCCGAACTGATCGAGCATACAACTCGAGTGACAGCGGTCACTTGACGTCACTTCGTCGAACTGTCCGGAATCTGGGTATACGATCCGATCATCGCACCGTCGAGGTCGAGTCCGCCGAGGGTGGCACCTTCGTCGATAATCGATCCGCGCACAGTTGTCGCTTCGAGCGTCACGTCCGAAAAGATCACCGCTCGCTCGACGTCGACGTCGACGAGGGTCGTCTCCGGCAGTACGTGAACGTTCGAACCGATCGTGGCGTTCTCGAGGGACGCCGTTTCGTCGATCCGCGATTCGCCGTCGAGGTGCCAGGCGACGGCGTCGAGATAACTCTCCCGGGTGCCGACGTCGAACCAGGCCCCCTCGAAGGTGTACGCGTACGTTGGTTCCCGGGACTGGAGCCACTCGACGAACCGTCCGGGTTCGTCCGGATCGTTCCCCGCCTCGAGATACGTCGAGAGCAAGGACAGCGTCTCTCGAGGAAACGCGTAGCAACCGGTCGAAACGCACGTTCCCGTCGGTTCGGCGGGCTTTTCCCGAAAATCGACCACGCGATCGTCGTCGAGGTCGACGACTCCGTAAGAGGCGGCTCGCTCAGGAGAGTCGACGTCGGAGACGGCGATCGTCGGCGCGTCCGTTCGATCGAAAAAATCGAGAAAGGTCCCGATCTCGAACTCGAAGAGATTGTCGCCGGCGATCACCAACAGGTCGTCGTCGATTCCTTCTCGGTCGATCAGGTCCTCGAGTGCGCCGACGACGCCGAATTTCTCGTCTTCTGCGCGCGTTTCTTCGATCGACAGTCGTGGTTTGTCGTACGCGCTAGCCGCCAGGTGGGCGTCGAAGTCGGCGGCAAACCGCTCGTTCGTACTGACGTACACCGTTTCGATTCGATCGGTTGCCTCGAGTTCGGCGTAGATTCGGTCGACGATGGTCGTCTCTCCGAACGGGAGAAACATCTTCGGTCGGTGTCTCGTGATCGGCCACAGTCGGGTCGCGTAGCCGCCAGCGAGGACGATCGCTTTCATGGTTCAGATCTCCGGAAGGGACGCCGTTCGCATCAACCATCGTGACCGCAGTACGTAGGTGGGGTGGGACTACTGATGCGGCCACACTGGTCGTGTGCATCGGGAACGAACAGAATGCGATTGCCTCCTCGAACGGTCGAGTGCTCGAGTCTCCTGTCCAAATTTCTCGTCACGCGCATCCTGATCGAAGCCTCACGGCTTTAACCCCCACGACCCCGGTGGTAAACCTTTCATCGGGACCAGTCCGACGGGTGATCCGTAGTCCGGTGGTTCTCGCCGTGGATCTGCACGTGAATACGATACGCCGTCTCGCGATTACCCGAGACGCTTCACACCACTATATGAGCGAGATCAGTCTGCCGAGAGTGACGAAGAACGTCATGAAATTGCCCTCGAGATGGGGAAACTTGACGGACGCCGGCACGCCGAGATCTACGTCGCCCTCGAGAACGAGTGACCGTTCAGCATCTTTCGAGGCGGAGCCCCGGCCTTAACGAGCGAGGGCAGCAGCCCGAGCGAAGGAGGGCGGGGTCGGTTACTGCAGCAGTGCCTCGTTCTTTGGATCGTGGAATTTCGGATAGAACTCGACCTTGTTGTACCGTTCCGTGGCTTCGTAGCGTCCGTATCCGAGGACCTGAAACGCTTCGGGTGGCTGGACGCCCATTCGGACGAAACAATCTCGGATCTGGCACTTGAGATTAAATGCGAGATATTCTTGGAAGTCTTCAGGCGATTGTAGATCGATCGGCACGAGTTCGAAGCGCGCGTCTGGCTCACGGTCCAGTGGCTGTGTTGCCTCAGTCACATGCTCGCGGCCACGACTGTCGAGATACGCCATGTGCAACGCTGAGACCGAGTCGATGTACGCTGCTTCGGAGACGTCAATGTCGTTTTCGGCAACGAGATCGCCGAGTGCGTCGCCGAACTCTTCCCAGGCAGTCCGCTCGTTAGTATCGAGGTCCGTAACTGACTGTTCGTGGGCGTCCGGTTCGTCAAGATCGATCCCATACTCACTCGCAAGAGAGATTGCTCCCTCAGCGACCTCGGTTTCAGTCGGGTCAACGCCGAGATATATGTCTTTCCGGTAGAGGACAGACTCCTCGTCAACTCCAGATGGAATATCCACGATGCGCTCGGTGTCGATGTGGTGACTCGCCATCTGCTGGTAGAGATCTCCGAACAGGTCCATGCACTTCTCGGTGGACATCGACTCGATGGCCTGCCGGACGAGGTTCAGCCGTTCCGGATGGATCAGCGGTGGAACCGTGTCGTAACCCCTCTCGGCGAAGATGTAGTACTGGGCGAACTTCCGTGCTTGGTGAATATGTTCGCTCTCATGAGGTGTTCGTTTGGACGGGTCGTCCGGATAGCCGTCTTGCTGGTGGCCTGGAATTTGACCGTCTTCTTTCCGAACATCCATTATATGTTCTGTCCCACCGTTGTCGCGTAGATTAACGCCTACCAAATCCTCTGTTTCACCAGTGATAACTGCCTTCATAACTAAACATTGCCTCCTTCACCAACCACAGTTTCAGACCCAGTCTCAACATCATCGTGGTACCGTTCCAGAGCATCTTTGACACGCTGGTCAATGACGGTGAGCAAATCACTGGCCGACTCGGCGGCGCTGGTCATCGCCTGCGTGCCATCATCGAAGAGACGTTCGTAGATGCCACCCACTGCGCCACCGGCGAACCCGCCAACAAGTGTGCCAACCCCTGGGCCCATCAGTGCCGTCCCGACAAGTCCGCCAGTCGCCGCCAGCGTTCCTTTGCCAGTTTCGGCGCCGACCTTCTCGGCGGTAGACTGGCCAGTGTTTTTGACCTCGGTGAACAGCTTCTGTTGGTTCTCAGCCAGCGCTTCGACCTTGGCAGCGATCTGACCTTTCCCCTGAACGTCGGTCATCACCGGTGCAGGGTCGTTACCAAGCACGTCCTTGCCCTTCTGGACGAATGATTTGCCTGGGTATCGCTGCAGATGTACCTCGGTCTTGGCCATCCGCTGAATGCCCAATTTGCCACCTTGTATCACTCGCTGAGCAGTCTCTTCGGCCTCACGTTCTAACTGCGGATCAGGATCGATCTCGAGACCGAGATCCTCCTGCGGCAGCATCGACACGGCCCCGCCGGTCTGCTGGCGGACGTGTGCCAACTCATGTGCGAGCACGTGCTGCCCCGCCGGTGATTCGGGGTCGTACTCGCCGCTGTTGAACGCGACGTGATTCCCAACAGTGAACGCCCGTGCGTTGATCTGCTCGCAGGCCTGCGCAGCCTTCGGCCTGGTATGAATCCGGACGTCACCGAGCGAGTCGCCCATTCGATCTTCCATCACACGCTGGACCGACGGATCCAGCGACCGGCCAGGCGAGGAAATAACGTCCCGGACCGAGTCGGGAACCTGTGTCTCACCTGCTGAATTCGTGTCCCGTGTCGCCGCGGCTCGCTGGAGCGACGTTGGCGCACCACGATGCCAGTGCTTGGCGGAACACGGATCGTTCGTTGCCCGCTCGGTGGCTGATTCGGTTCGCTTCCTTACCCGCTCGAGGCGTTCGGCGGCACCGAGTCCGCCGATCGAGTGGGGCATTTCTCCATCTGCTGCTGATGTGCCGCTCGGCCGCTGGACTGTGGCGTCTGCGGTATGCGACTGTCGGATCGAAAGCGGCGTCGACGACGTCGACTCGTCGGACGACCGCTGCGATCGCTGAGCATATCGTCCCATCGCTGTGATATCTACTTGCTTTCGGTTGTTGTAAATCGCCTGAAGGGCAGCACCCGAAAGCGATCCCATGATTTGTCCGAAGGGCAGCCCTGACTGTTTCCCGGCTTGGGTCATCCCCATCTTGAGGGCTTCCCCGGTACCGGCGTCGCTCATCTTCTGGAAAATGTTCCCCTCCAAGTTTGATCGACAGTTCATTGACTTTGACTTGCAGTTAGTCCTGATTCGCTACCAGCGTGTGAGAGCGCTACAGTGGTGAATCAACGGTTCTGACAGACATCCACATACAAGACCGTTACTTCAGCAGTGCCTCGTTCTTTGGATCGTGGTATTTCGGATAGAACTCGACCTTGTTGTACCGTTCCGTGGCTTCGTAGCGTCCGTATCCGAGGACCTGAAATGCTTCGGGTGGCTGGACGCCCATTCGGACGAAACAATCGCGGATCTGGCACTTGAGATTAAATGCGAGATATTCTTGGAAGTCTTCAGGCGATTGTAGATCGATCGGCACGAGTTCGAAGCGCGCGTCTGGCTCACGGTCCAGTGGCTGTGTTACCTCAGTCACATGCTCGCGGCCACGACTGTCGAGATACGCCATGTGCAACGCTGAGACCGAATCGATGTACGCTGCTTCGGAGACGTCAATGTCGTTTTCGGCAACGAGATCGCCGAGTGCGTCGCCGAACTCTTCCCAGGCAGTCCGCTCGTTAGTATCGAGGTCCGTAACTGACTGTTCGTGGGCGTCCGGTTCGTCAAGATCGATCCCATACTCACTCGCAAGAGAGATTGCTCCCTCAGCGACCTCGGTTTCAGTCGGGTCAACGCCGAGATATATGTCTTTCCGGTAGAGGACAGACTCCTCGTCAACTCCAGATGGAATATCCACGATGCGCTCGGTGTCGATATGGTGACTCGCCATCTGCTGGTAGAGATCTCCGAACAGGTCCATGCACTTCTCGGTGGACATCGACTCGAGAGCCTGCCTGACGATGTTCAGCCGTTCCGGATGGATCAGTGGTGGTACCGTGTCGTATCCTCTCTTGGCGAAGACGTAGTATTGGGCGAACTTCCGTGTCTGACTAACGTGTTCGTTACCTTCCGGTGTCCGCTTGGCTGCCTTATCGGGATAGCCATCCTGTTCGTGATACTTGATATCTCCGGATTCATCCATCTCGATTAGGTGCTCAACGTCATTGTTATCGAAGACGCTGAGGCCGATTCTCTTGGATTCTCCAGTGATGATTGCATCCATACGTATCACCTCCTACTCTGCGCATCTCCGGTCGAGTTGTCAGATACAGTATCCTCTCCAATGTACCGTTCCATAGCATCTTTGACACGCTGGTCAATGACGGTGAGCAAATCACTGGCCGACTCGGCGGCGTTGGTCATCGCCTGCGTGCCATCATCGAAGAGACGTTCGTAGATGCCACCCAATTTGCCACCTTGTATCACTCGCTGAGCAGTCTCTTCGGCCTCACGTTCTAACTGCGGGTCGGGATCGATCTCGAGACCGAGATTCTCCTGCGGCAGCATCGAGATTGCCCCGTCGGTCTGCTGGCGGACGTGTGCCAACTCATGCGCGAGCACGTGCTTGCCCTCTGGTGATTCAGGATCATATTCGCCTGAATTAAACGCGACGTGGTTCCCGACCGTGAACGCTCGAGCGTTGATCTGCTCGCAGGCTTGCGCCGCCTTCGGCCCGGTGTGAATCCGCATGTCGCCCAGCGAATCTCCCATCCGATCCTCCATCGCGCGCTGAATGGACGGGTTCAGCGACCGGCCGGGTGAGGAAATCACGTCCCGAACCGAGTCGGGAACCTGCGTCTCGCCGGCGGGACTGGTGTCGGCCGCGGCGGCCGTGCTGCGCTGCAGCGAGTTCGAAGCCTGTCGGTCGATACTCCGGTGTCTGAATCGTCGGAAGATCGTCGTGATCGTGGCGAGTTTCTGCCCATCGCTGTGACAGTTGCAATGTTTCACCCCCTCAATAATAGTATTTGCCATTAGAATATACGCTAAATTTATTTGTTGATAATGTGTTGAGCCAACCGACTGAATGACGTACGAGACCACACGCACCCATCTGATGAATGAACTCGAGCGGCTGGGATACCGCCTCGGGCGGAACGTGAAAACGACCGAGATGACTTGAGAAACAGAGACGGGTGGCCTTGAGTCGTCTGGATTCGTATGCATTTCAAACTGTATCTCTCGATTTTTTACGTTCATGGGGCAAACAAATTTAATTCTGGGTGTGTCCATCTTACCCATGGGAGAACGTGTACACGGCCACACCGGGTCGGACGAGACGCTCCGTATCGGGCTCAACGGCTTCGGGCGAGTTGGCCGGAGCATCCTGCGCGCGTCGCTGACCGACGACGACGTCGAAATCGTCGCCATCAACGACGTGATGGACGACGACGACATGGAGTATCTGTTCCGGTACGACTCGGTTCACGGACGGTTCCGTGGGGTTTCCCGCGAGGGTAACACGCTATACGTCAACGGTCAGGAGATCCAGTTGCTCTCCGAGCGTGAGCCGTCGGCGTTGCCGTGGGACGACCTCGAGGTCGACGTCGCCTTCGAAGCGACAGGGCTGTTCCGCACCCACGACGAGGCCGCCCAGCATCTGGAGGCCGGTGCCGACAAGGTGGTCATCTCGGCCCCGCCGAAAGGCGAGCAGGACGTCCCGATGTTCGTCTACGGCGTCAACCACGAGGAGTACGACGGACAGGACGTGATCTCGAACTCCTCCTGTACCACGAACTCCGTCGCGCCGGTCTTGCAGGTACTCGACGAGGAGTTCGGCATTGTCTCCGGCCTGCTGATGACCGTCCACGCCTACACCGGGAGCCAGGGACTGGTCGACGGTCCACACGCCAAGCGTCGCCGTGGCCGTGCGGCCGCCGAGAACATCGTTCCGACCACGACTGGTGCTGCGGATGCCACCACCGAAGTCCTGCCCGCCCTCGAGGGCAAACTCGACGGGATGGCGATGCGCGTCCCGGTCCCGAACGGGTCGATCACCGACATTACCGTCAACCTCGAGGCCGACATCACGAGAGACGACGTGGCCGACGCCATCCGCGAGGCGGCCGACGGCAGACTCGCCGGCGTCCTCGGGTATACGGACGCAGAGATCGTCTCCCGGGACATCATCGGGCTTCCATTCGCTTCGTACGTCGACCTCGAGTCCGTGATGGTCGCCGCGAACGATCTCGTGAAGATCCTGGCCTGGTACGACAACGAGTACGGCTTCTCGACGCAAATGCTGGATCTCGCGCGGTACATTGCGATCGAGGCCGAGACCATCGACGCTGAAGGAGCGGTTGCTCACTGACGCCGTCGCCCCACCCCACCAGCTACCCGACGACTCGAGATACGCAGACACGTGACCTCCATTCAAACCATCGACGACCTCGACGCCCGACAGCGGTTACTGGTACGTATCGACGTCAACGCGCCCGTCGAGGACGGGGTCGTCCAGGACGACCGCCGATTCGCCCGCCACGCGGAAACTATCCGGGAGTTGCTCGACGACGACCACGCCGTCGCCCTGCTCGCCCACCAGGGTCGGCCAGGCCGAGACACGTTCGTCTCTCTCGAGCACCACGCCGACATCCTCGCCGACCACCTCGACCACGAGGTCGACTTCGTCGCCGATACCTGTGGCGAGTCCGCGCTCGCGGCAATCGACGCCCTCGAGCCGGGCGACGTGCTTCTCCTCGAGAACGTCCGGATGTGCGACGGCGAACTGCCCGAGGAGGACCCAGACGCCAAAGCCCAGACGGAACTCGTTCGGACGCTCGCACCGACGTTCGACGCGTACGTCGACGACGCGTACTCGACCGCCCACCGCTCGCACGCTTCGATCGTCGGCTTTCCGCGCGTTATGGACGCGTACGCCGGTCGCGTGATGGTCGAGGAGTACACGGCCAACACCGCCATCCGGGAGCGATCGTTCGACGGCACGGTTACGCTGGTTCTCGGCGGGACGAAAGCCGAGGACGCGATCCCGGTGATCGAACGGGTCGACGACACCGTCGATCGATTCTGCCTCGGTGGTATCGTCGGGGAACTCTTCTTGCGGGCCGACGGCTACGACGTCGGCTACGACGTCGAGGGGACGTCGCTCTTCGACCACCAGTGGGACGACCACCGGCAGACCATCGAGCGCGTGCTCGAAGCGTACGGTGACCGCCTGTCTCTCCCGACCGATCTCGCCTACGAGGACGACGGTTCGCGCGCAGAGACGTCCGTCGAGGGCGTCACGAAAGAGATGTCTTTTCTCGACGTCGGCTCCGAGACGGCCGCGTCCTATGCCGACCTCGTCTCCGACTCCGCAGCCGTCTTCGTCAAAGGCGCACTCGGCGTCTTCGAGGACGAACGGTTCGCCGACGGAACCGTGACGGTTCTCTCTGCGATCGCTGACACCGACTGCTTCTCGGTCGTCGGCGGTGGCGACACTGCCCACGCGATCGAACTGTACGGCCTCGATGAGGGTGACTTCTCACGCGTCTCGGTCGCCGGTGGAGCGTACGTCCGTGCACTCACCGGCGAGCGACTCGTCGGCGTCGAAGTGCTCGAACGTGAGCAGTGAACGACCTCACTCCGTCGACGTCACGCTATCTGCGTACACGTTCACCTCGCCGTCTTTCGTCAGGCCGATCGTCGTCGATCGCTCGAGTCGATTGGCGTTCGTGACCTCCTCGAGCATCCCGTAGAGGTGGGTGTAGAGTTCCGGCCGACAGTACGCGATCTTGATACCCGCTTCGTCGCCGTGAGTATACACCTGCGTGACGAGGTCGTCGAAGGACGTTCCAGCCGAGACGGTGAACTGGACCGGGGCGCGTAGCGTCTGCACGAGCTCGAGTGTCCGGCGTGCCTTCTCGACGTTCGATTCTGCGGCCCGTTCGATAGCGCTCACGTTCGAATCGGTCGTTCCCAGTTTGTCGGCGGCTTCTTGCTGCGTGTGACCCTTCTCACGGAGTTCGAGCACCTCCACCTGCCGGTCGGTCAGGATCGTTCCCTGGGCTTCCACCATATGAACTCAAATAGAAGTGTTTGAGATAAGCTTATTGGTCAAACAGCAAACGTTTCGATATGGCTATCGACGAAGTTCCGATCGGCCGACGTTCTGTTCTCTCGGCCATCGCTGTCGGGCTCTCCGGAGTCGCTGGCTGCTCCGGCTCATTTCGGGAGAGTGACGGACAGTCAGTGACTGTCTCGATGCTCACTGCGGGAAGCCTGAACAACGCACTCGAAAACGGATTGCGACCGAACGTGGATTCAACTGTCCAGATCGAAGCCCACGGATCAGCCGAAGTCGCCCGCCTCATTGCGGAGGGGCAGAAAGATCCCGAGATCGTCTCAGTTGCAGATACCGCGCTCTTCGACTCACCGCTCCAACCGGATTGGTTCGCCGAGTTTGCGACCAATTCGATCGTCATTGCGTACAATTCCGATACGGAGGGTGGCCAACAGCTCGCCGACGCAGGACCCGAGAACTGGTACCAGCCGCTCTTGGACGGAAATGTTGCAGTCGGGCGAACGGACCCAGATCTCGACCCGCTCGGCTATCGAGCGCTGTTTATGCTCGAACTCGCGACTGAATACTACGGCACTGACGCGAACCTCAGGGAAGCGATTCCCAGTAGAGAACAGATCTATCCCGAAACACAGCTCGTCAGCCAGTTCGAGACAGGCTCGATCGACGCCGCCATCGCGTATCGAAACATGGCCGTCGAGCGGGGGTACGACTACATCGACCTCCCCGCGGAGATCGACCTCAGCGATCCAGCATACACCGACACCTACTCGTCGGCCACCTACGAACTCCCGAGCGGGAAGGTCGTCAGCGGCGGACTCATCAGCTATGGATCGACGATCCGCCACCGATCGCCGACCGTCGTCGACGTGTTCGACGAACATATAACGGGCCAGTATTTGAACGAGTTCGGGTTCGTCGTTCCCGACGATTACCCTCGATTCACCGGTGATGCTCCCGATGCAGTCACACGCTAACACCACCGTCGAACGGGTCGACTGGCTGTCGGTGACGTTCCTGCTCGGGGCGGTGCTGCTCTGTTACTACCTCGTACCGCTCCTGTCTCTCGTTTTCAGTCAGCCACCGGGGACTATCATCCAACAACTGACTGGCCCCGACGTCGTCTCGGCCGCGACCACGTCGCTCACGGCGTCGATCGCGAGCGTGACTATCGCTGCACTATTCGGGCTGCCACTCGCATACTGGATCGCACGCGCCGATGGGTGGGCGAAAACGGCCGTGACCGCCGTGGTCGTACTGCCGCTCGTACTGCCACCGATCGTCAGCGGAATGGTGTTGCTCACCGTCGTCGGCCCGAATACGTTTCTCGGGGAACTGGCGGCAGCAAATGGAATCCAGCTCACTCGATCGGTCGCAGGGGTCGTGCTGGCACAGACGTTCGTCTCCTCGCCATTCGTCGTCGTCACGGCAAAAGCAGCCTTCGAGAGCGTCGACCGGAGCCTCGAGTACGCCTCACAGTCGCTCGGGAAGAGTCGGCTGACGACGTTTCGGCGGGTCACGCTGCCGCTTGCCTGGCCAGGAATCCTCGCCGGGATCACTCTCGCATTCGCCCGCGCGATCGGCGAGTTCGGGGCCACGATCATGCTCGCATACTACCCCCGGACGATGCCGGTCCAGATCTGGATTTCGTTTACGACCCTCGGACTAGAGAATGCGTTCCCCATGGCAGTCATTCTCGTCGGAATCGCCGTCACGACGCTCGTGGTGCTAAACGTGCTCGGTACGAACCCACTGGAGTGATCGATGCTGGAAGTAACGTCCCTCTGTAAGACGTACGGCGATTTCGAGTTCGGTCCGGTCGACCTCAGGGTCGACGACGAAGTGCTCTCGGTACTCGGTCCATCGGGAAGTGGCAAGACGACACTCCTGTCGCTGATCGCCGGGATCGTCGAGCCGGATGCGGGATCGATCTCGCTGAACGGCTCGCGGCTCGATGGACGCTCACTCCAGGAGCGACGAACCGGGCTCGTGTTTCAGGACGGGGCCCTGTTCCCGCACATGACCGCTCGAGAGAATATCGGCTATGCTGCACCCAACCCCGACCGGATTACGAAGCTTGCGTCGCTGCTCGAGATAACGGATATTCTCGACCGGCAGCCGCGGACACTATCGGGCGGCGAACGGCAACGAGTCGCGCTTGCACGCACGTTAGCGGCAGATCCTGACGCTCTGCTGCTCGACGAGCCACTCTCGAGTCTCGATGCTCCGATTCGGCGCCGACTACGTGGAGAGTTACACTCGCTGTTCGACTCACTCGAGATCCCCGTCATCTACGTCACTCACGATCAGCGAACGGCGATGGCACTCGGTGACCGAACCGCGATCTTCCGAGACGGTGCAATCGAGCAGATCGGGTCGCCGACGACCGTCGTCAATCGGCCCGCCACGCAGTTCGTCGCGAGATTCACCGGCAACGAGAACCTCCTCGAGGCGACGGTCCTCGAGCAGGACGGAAATACGGCCCACCTTCGAGTCGGTGCCGTCGACTTTCGTGCAACTACTCCAGAGATAGAGAAGGCGGCCGTCACGATCTGTATCCACCCCTCGCGTGTGCGGCTGCATGCACCGGACGAAGCCGTCGATACTCGCGGTGAAAACACAGTCGTCGGAACGATTGACAACTGGTTGAACGAGGGAGACGGGTACCGGATAGAAATCAGCCTCGATGACGCACCGGCGACGCTTACTGCGACGATTCGACCGCCGGCATTCGACCGGTTGGCGATCGACGCCGGCTCTGGCGTTCGAATCACGGTTCCTCCCGGCGCGGTTCACGTAGTTGGATGACGAGATGCTACCGTCAGCGAGTCGGAAAACGGCCTTCCTATCGGGCCGAACAGGTATCTCACATTTAGGACCTGGTGATTTCTTATCGCGAGTCAAGCACCGCAAGAGTGAGAGCGAGAGATAATATCTCGCCTATCACGATCAACGCGATAGTCCGACGAAACTGGCCTCAGCGTGTCGCTTCGATTTCGTCGAACAGGTCGCTCACCCGTCGTTCAATTTCGTCTCGGATTGCTGCGACAGCAGCCGGTGATTTCCCATCTGGATCGTCGAGGTCCCAGTCTCGGTTCTCACCGGCCCATCCCGCTGGACAGACGTCGTTTGCAGAACAGCCCATAGTGATGACGTAATCACTTGCCTGCGTTTCCTCGAACGTAATCTCCCGCGGAGTCCGACCGGCAATATCGATGCCGACACCGTCCATCGCCTGCACGACTTCGTCGTGGACGTTGTCGGCGGGCCGGGTGCCACCGGTGAGGAGTTCGACTTCGTCCTCGAGGTCTCTCCGCTTTACCGTCCGCTGGGCGAACGCATAGGCCATTTGCGATCGGCCTGCGTTCTGAACGCAGACAAAGGCGATGCGAGTCGGTTCGCTGGATTCAGGTTGTGACGTCATTGGTGTGTCCTGGTATTAGTCGTCATTGGAGGCCTGATCAGGCGCAGTTGCCTCGAGCCGACCGGTCGTTGTCCCGCTCCAGTCGAGCTGGCGCTGGAAGTAGAGGGCGACGTTGACTAGTGCGAGCAGGACGGGAACCTCGATCAGCGGGCCGACGACCGTCGCGAAGGCAACGCCAGAGCCGACCCCGAAGACCGCGACGGCCACTGCAATTGCGAGTTCGAAGTTGTTCGAAGCGGCGGTGAAGCCGATCGCAGTCGTCGTCGAGTAGTCTGCGCCGATCCCTTTGCCCATGCCGAAGCTCACGAGGAACATCACCACGAAGTAGATCGTCAGCGGCACGGCGATCAGGAGCACGTCACCGGGTGAGGCGACGATGTTCTCTCCCTGGGTGGCGAACATCACGACGACTGTGAACAGCAACGCGACCAGTGTCAGCGGGTCGATTTTCGGAACGAACGTTTCGTCGTACCATTCCTCGCCCTTCGTTCGGGTGCCGACGTACCGGGTGAGGAATCCACC
This sequence comes from Natribaculum luteum, assembly GCF_023008545.1. NCBI lineage: Archaea > Methanobacteriati > Methanobacteriota > Halobacteria > Halobacteriales > Natrialbaceae > Natribaculum > Natribaculum luteum. The sequence continues at coordinate 851,575 of NZ_CP095398.1, forward strand.
GGCGAAGGGAATGCCGAGGAAAACGACGATCGCCCCGAATACCTGGGACGGCGTCACGTTGAACGTCTCGATACCGGCGACGAGCGTCTCCATCCCGAGCAGCGGCGGGAGGAACAGCCCGAAGAACCAGACGTACACCCCGTAGGTGACGATCTGGAAGAGACTGTTGAAGGCGACGAGCCCGGTCACGTACTCGGTCGACCCCTCGGCGAGTTCGTTCCAGACGAGTACCATCGCGATACACCGGGCCATCCCGATGAAGACGAGACCGAGGAAGTACTCCGGGCGTGCGGGAAGGCCGGGGACGAGTCCGCTAAAGAAGACGACTGCCAGTCCGAACATCAGCGTCGGGCCGATGAGCCAGTTCTGGATGAGACTCAATCCGAGGACGCGCCAGTTGGTGAAGACAGCCCGAAGCTGCGAGTAGTCCGCTTTTGCCAGCGGTGGGTACATCATCGCAATCAAACCGATCTGGACGAGGTGCAGATCCTGAATCGGTTGAGTGACCGACGGTGCGACGAAGCCGAGACCGACGCCGATCGCCATCGCGCCGAAGATCCAGACGGTGAGATACTTATCGAGGAAATCCATCGACTGCGGGTCGCCGCAACTCTCGCAGCCGCAGTTCGGTCCGTGGTCGTGGGTATCGGCGTTACTCATAGTGATACAGCGCGGAGATCCACCCCTGTAGCAGTGGACGAAAGCGCGTCGGATGCGCTGCCAGCCATCGCGCACTGGCCGGCGACGGGTTCGGAATCGGTGCCTCGAGGGTTCGCAAACGAGTGTGATTTCTCACATATCATACCGGCCACAAGCGTCGGTGTGGACGAGCTGACAGTCAGGCCACCTCGAAATCGGGGGCGAGGATGCGTCCCTGCACCGTACACACATCCGTCTGTGCCCACCGATACGGGAAATCCGGCGTGTAGCGGTGTCTCCAAGCGGGACCACCCTGCGATGGGAGGAGTCGGGGACGCGAACGGAGTGGCTCGCGTCCCGGCGAACCACCCTCGGTGAACCCGGTACCTCTGACGCTCCACAGAGCGTGGGGCGAAACCGCTCCGGAGGAAACCCATGACTTCAGTCATCGGTCACCTGACCCGTGACCACACCGTCCAGCAGGGTTAGCAGAGACACGGCGACGTTCGAGGCACGGTACTTCCGCCATCGGCCATCTTTTCGGCGTGTCACCAGGCCCGCGTCGGTCAGATCCGAGAGGGCGTGACTGATCGCGCTCTCGCTGGCGTCGACCATCGCGTTCAGTTCACAGACACAGAGTTCGCCGTCGGCAGCCACGAGCAGCCGAACGAGCTTGTACCGCGTCTCGTTCGCGAGCGCCGTCAGTACGTTGAGGTCGGCCTCGATCTGGTCGGTCGAGAGCACCGCCTCGAGTGCATCGAGCTCCTCGAGCCGTTGGTCGACGTCCTCGGGACGACAATCCTCGAGTTCGTCCTCGAGGTATCGCTGGAGACGCTGAGTCGCTGTTGACATCACCAATTAATTGAGGGAGACATCAATTAACTCTTTGGGTGGAAATCGACAACGCAACTATCAACCCATTATACGACTACATTATTGCTCTCTGGAGCAAATGGAACTGCTATATATGAATGGATATTCAATTGGAATGTGCACCAGTCAAGTATCGAACAGAAGTGGCCGCAGTTGCGTTCTGAAGACAGGTATGCAGTCAAAGAACCGGCTAATCCGATAAGAACGGCAAAGGTAACTGGTCAACTGGATCTGGGGAGGTATCTCAGCGGAAGAACGGAGACGAGAAAGGGAAGGCCTTTGGAGAGTTCTGTTTTTGACTTTTTGTCGGATGCATATTTGGTGATTTTGTTTTGTTGTGTCACTGTGTGTTGGTGAGATCGTACGAACGTAGTTGGATAGCGTGACCAGGATTCACCGGCCAGTGATGCCTCTCATCCTAATCTGAGTTCTTGCCCACCGAGGATGGACTGGAGCTGTTCAGGCGGATCAAGTCCTCGTCGTTTCCACGTGGCTAACATGGTCGTAATCGTCTCGTGAATCTGGACCCCTTCGGCTGAGCGGAGGGTCCGGAACATCTTCCGCAGCACAACTTGCTCGCGCAGAGCGCGCTCTGCGCGATTATTCGTCGAATCGACGTCTGGCTCTGTAACGAACGTCAGCCAGTGCCCTAACCCGTTCCTGATCTTCTCGATCAGCTTCTTGACCTCCTGTGCCTCGTAGTCTTCCCTGATCAGGCCTTCCAGATGTAACGACGCCTCCGCCCGCTTTTGCTCGCGGGCGGAGGCGGACGGATCCTCCTCGTCGAACGCCGTTAAATCGTCATGGAGAGCGTGTAACTCCTCAGACAACCTCTCTGCTTCCTCGTACCGTTCAGCAACGTACTCCGCCTCCCGCAACAGATGTGCCCAGCACCGCTGGAGCTTCGTGTGATAGCTCGGATACGCTGACCAACCGTCACAGCTGAGCGTTGAGTCCTCGGCGAAGTCCTCGCCGAGGACGTCCTCTAACACCTGACTTCCACGACTCTCATCAACCCAGAACAGCACTTCTTCGTCAGTAACGAACGTCCACGCCCAGTGTTGCTCTCCGTCAACAGGAAATCCCGTTTCATCGCAGTAGACGACGTCACTTTCCTGAATACGGGCTTTGACATCGTCATACGCGGGTCGCAGCCGGTCTGCGACCCGCTTGGTCAGGTTGTAGATCGTCCGATGAGAGATGGGTGTATCGAGTTCCCAGTCAAACAGCTCCGCCTGTTTACGGTTTGGAAGTCGCTGATGGAACCTACCGAGGGCGGTTTGGGCCATGATATTTGGCCCAAACCGCCCGGTTTCCGGGCAGTCTGGATGTTCAGCAACGACTTCGTTTCCACAGGAACAGCGGTGTTTGCCGAGTTCGTACTCGACGACAGTGGTTGGAATAGGGAGAGGTATGTCGATAATCGTCCGTGAGATGTAGCTGTCCGGGTTAGAGAGGATTTGCTCACAGTCTGGGCAATATCCCTGATCGACTCGAATAGTCTCCTCTGGTTCCGGAGGCGGTCGAGTTGTTCCTTCGTGACCTTCGTCACGTCCTGGAGAGGAGCCGCTGGCGGCGTCAGCGTCGCCGCCAGCGTCGTCCCCTTGGTCTTCGTTCTCTTCCTCGTCGCTGTCATCGTTGCCAGGTGATCCAGCCACGCCACCCTGCTTACTGGGAGGTGTGTTTGGGTTTTCGTACCGCTTGAGGCGAGCCTCAAGTTGTTCGATCTGCTGTTGTTTTGCAGTGATCTGACGACGAAGAAGTCGGTTCTCAAGCTCTTTGACGACGAGTTGCTGGCGGAGATGCGTACTGTTCTCGGTGCGGATCGTGGAATCTATCGATTCCAGCGATCCGCTAACCCCCAGCGACACACTTGATTCACCATTGAGAGACCATTCATGAGACTGCTACGAAATCGGTCTGACGGCAAATCGCTATCCAACTACGTACGAACGTTCTCCCCAGCAATCAAGCGATTATTCTTGACGTGCCTGACCTCTCTTTAGAGCTGTAGCTACGAATGACAGAACCCGTGCACGGAATCTCAACATCGATTAACTGACCGGTGGGGGACGATTCGTCCCCCACTGTGACAAACAACTGGTCAGATCATGTTGCGGCTGCTGATGACAGCCGCACTCAACGATCAGTTGACGAGCGCCTACAAGATATCGGTCCACTCTCAGGCGGGTGGCTGCCTCTAACCAAGCAAGCCGCCGAGGTCGTCGACAAGACGACCTCTGCGGCCGAGTTGGTCACTCACCTCGACGTCAGCCAATACTGCCGTGCTGATCCCATTCCCCATTGGCACGACTCTAAACCGTTCGAACCGATGCTCCGGGCGATCCTCCTGAAGGAACTCGAAGACGCGTCCGATGGCTGGCTCCATCGGACGCTCGACAGTGACCCTCAACTTGCTGACGCTCTTGGCTTCAATCCCGATGACACACCTTCACGAAGCACGATCTCTCGGGCACAGACTAACCGGTTTGCGGACCTCCAATCGACGATCGAGACCGCTACTCGTCAGATCCAAGCGTTGGCCGCTGAACGCGGCAGTCCCATCGGGACACCGTACGAAGACAGCGCTTCGGAGGAGCCGATAGGCTCCTCGAAGCGCACAGTCAACCGTCTCATTCGGGGAAAAACACGTGACCTCCTCGACGAACTCCAGACAGTCGTGTTGCCCGCCTTCGAGTTTGATCGGCCTGATGACCCGGTTTACGACGACGAGGAACTCCTGATGCTTGAGGCCTGTCTCGGGGTGACAGGCACCGCCGCTAACGGCGGTGCCGAAACCTACGGCGATTTCGTCAATCCTGACCCGGATCTCGACGATCCCTTCTACGAGGATGGACCGAGTGGAGAGACGCTTCTGGAAGCGATCAAGGACCTTTCACCGACACAAATCGCGGAGATGGTCAACCGGGGCGCGGCCCGCGTCTTGACGCGGGCCAAGCCTCGCTTGGAGTTCGAGACGCCTGTCATGCTGTCGATCGACATAACCTACGTCGCTTTCTACGGGGAGCGTGAGGAACTCGTACGTGTCCAGGGTGCGCCAAAGGACAAGTCCTACGACTGGTGCTACAAGTTCGCAACCGCGAACGTTGTTGGAGACAACGTTCACTTCGCAGCTGCGATGCTTCCAGTTGGGCACGCCGATTATCACGATCCAGAGAGCTATCCTGGCGAGGACAAGAGTTACCGAGTCGGCGACGTTGTTCGCCGACTCGTCGACCACGTCAGCGACGTCTGTCGGGTTCATACGCGGCGCCTCTACGCTGATCGGGAATTCTACGCCACGGACGTATTTTCGGTGCTCGAACAGCGAGACCTTTTCTACGTGATCCCGGCACCGCGCGATGACCGCGTCAAGCGGTTCATCGCGCGCATGGACGAAGATGTGGAGGGACAAAAGCAAGTGACAGTCAAATCCGAGCACGCGGTGTACGGGCCGGTAAAACACTGTGTCCCCAACACCAGAGCCGAGACAACGCTGGTCGGACTCCCGCCAGACGAGGACCGCGACGAGGTGCAGGTATTTGCGACCAATCTCGACGTAAACGACGAGATTGGTCTTGACCGGCGCTTGACGAAAAAGCAGATCAATCGCTACAGACGCCGAGGCGGGATTGAAACAGCTTATAGCAAGATCAAGGAGTTCGCACCGTGGACGACGTCGACTAACTTCTCTGTCCGGTTGTTCCACTTCGGCTTTGCAGTCCTGTTGTACGATCTGTGGCTGCTCGTGGACTTCCTCGTCCAGACGTTGATTGATGTCATCGAGTTTCGCACGAAACCGCGGGTGACCGCCCCGCGGTTTCGTGCGTTCCTCCGGAGGGAGGTGAGCGCATTGCTGTAGATCCCGCTCTGTGCTTGCCCTTCCCAAGAGGTATCACTGTCTAAATCGACTGATTATACCGTTCTCGCCCACCAGACCGCCACTCACGGGTGGTGAGTGGCGGTCGTGATTCCTTGGTCGGCCTGTATTCTGGACCGATTCCAACCGACAGACGCGAATCTCGTGCACGGATTTCGGGGTATTCGCAGCAGCACCTTAGAGGAATGGGTATAGTGACATAGGATTTATTTTTGGCAGTGACTTGATTGTATCTATGGTTTCGAGAAACAGATGGGTCCCTGGGATCCTTTGAAATATATAGAAAATCAGCCGTTCAGCGCCGGATAGCCCCGATTTGCTGGACCAGCAAATCGTCAGGAGAATTTTGTGGCCACTCGTTGCGGTATCGGTCAGCGTTACTATCACGAGATCATGACAGACTACTCACTCGCGTTCAAGCCGGCGATCGGACTGTACGGTCAACACGATCCGAGTGCCGTCCTCTTCGAAAATGGCGACCCTATTTTCGGCGTCGAGGAAGAACGGTATACGCGAAAAAAGCACGCTACCGAGACGTTTCCCGAGAACGCGATTCGAGCGTGTCTCTCACACCGCAACCTGGAGATCACGGACCTCGATCGCCTGCTGCTTCCCTACGACCCCCAACTTCGTGGCGAAATCGCCACGCACTACCTCTCCGATGCGATTCGAGTACCCGGCCTGGGACGAAAACTCTCCGCTCTGGAGCGAACGCTCGTCACTCAGATCCGGAGCCGATTCGCACCGACGCGGCAGATTGAAGCCCGCCTCGAGTCGTTCGGGACGCCGCTGCCGCCGATCGAAACGATTCCACATCATCGCTGTCACGCTGCGAGCGCGTTCCACCCATCGGGATTCGACGAGGGCGTCGTACTCACGGTGGACGCGAAAGGCGAGTACGATGCGACGGTCGTCTGGCACGCGACGGAGCAGCGACTGAAGCGAGTTCGGACGTACGAGCACCCAAACAGCCTCGGTCTCTTCTTCGCCATCGTGACCGAGTATCTCGGCTACCGTATGTTCAACGGCGAAGGGAAAGTGATGGGGCTTGCACCGTACGGCACCGACAACCCCGAGATCGAGTCCATCTTACGGGAGCTGATCGACACCGGCGTCGACTACGACGTGACCGATCTGACGAAACGCTGGGGGACCGGTCACGGCGTGGACGTTCTCGAGGAGGCGTTCGGCCGCCCGCGAACTGAGACACCTGGAGAGTTCGACCAGTGGGAGAAAGACCTCGCACACACGGCCCAGAAACTGCTCGAAGAGACGGTCGTCGAGATCACGGAGACGGCAGTCGATCGGCTCGGGACTGCGAACGTCGCACTCGCGGGCGGGGTCGCGCTCAACTGCAAATTGAACAAGTGCGTCCGGGAGTCGCCGGTTGTCGACGACGTCTTCGTCCAGCCCGTCGCTCACGACGCGGGACTCGCACTCGGGGCGGACTGGTCGCGTCACCGTCCAGCCGACGTCGACCGCCAGACCGACGTCTATCTCGGCCCCGAGTTCGAGGCCGACGAAATTCGGTCGATACTCGAGACGAACAAGATCCCATATACGGAACCGGACAACCTCGAGCGCTACGTCGCCGAACGGCTCGCGGATGGCGACCTCGTCGGCTGGTTCCAGGGCCGACTCGAGCTGGGGCCGCGCGCACTCGGGGCAAGGAGCATCCTCGCCGACCCCCGGACCGCCGAATCTCGCGACCGGGTCAACCGATTCGTCAAACACCGCGAGGAGTGGCGGCCGTTCGCGCCGTCGATGCTCGAATCGGCGGCCGACGAGTACCTCGTCGATGGACGGCCGGCCCCGTTCATGATCGATGCCTTCGACGTCCGACCGGGGAAGGCCGATGAACTCGCGGCAGTCTTGCATCCTGCCGACGACTCGACGCGGCCCCAGACCGTCCGCGAGGATCAACACCCACGGTATCATCGACTCATCTCAGAATTCGCTGACATTACCGGGGTGCCCGCCGTCCTCAACACCTCGTTCAACGACCACGCCGAACCGATCGTCCGGACACCGACACAGGCGCTGAAAGACTTCTACGGAATGGGTCTCGACGTCCTCGCTCTCGACGATTTCGTCATCACAAAAGAGTCGTCGCGAAGCCCCCGTCGTCGTGAGGGAGTCACTGTAGAGACGTAGGCTCTGGTCGAGTTACCGAATCGGATCAGGTTCTCGGAAGAGACGACCTCGTTCCTCGGCAGCAGTAGCGCGAGCCCAGGTAGCAGCTGCCCGGTGTGGATCGGATATTTATATCCGTGCTATCTTAACGTGCTACCATGGCTCTCGACAGATACGCGACGGAACGTGCCGACCTCGAGCCCGACGCTGGCGAGGTCGAGACTGCGGAACTGGTCGTCAGCGACGACGTGCTCGTCAAACTGTTCGCTCTCGGGCCGGGTGCCGAACTCGAGCCACACGACCACCCCGAGAGTACGAACGTGTTCCAGGTTCTCGAGGGAACCGTGACCGTCGTGCAAGACGACGAACGTGAGGACGTCGACGCGCCTGGCGTCGTCTGCCACGAGCGTGGCGTCGCTCACGGTGCTCGAAACGAGACCGACGAGACCGTGATTTTCACTGCGAGTCTCTGTCCACTTCCGTCCTGACGACGGACCACGGTCTCGGGAGCGACTCCCGGTCCGATTTGGAATAGGTACGATAGGTACCTTGTGTGCATAACTCTCCTCGTCTATGCGACTGTTCTGCCTATTTCCGAGTTCACCGTGAGGAACGTCGTACCCATCACAATAGATCGGCCGTGTAAAATAGGCACCTAATGTCCAATAGGTGGGCGTTTTCGAGTGGGTACCTATTGGATCGTGAGGCAGGTCGAACCGACGAAGGGACTCCGAGTATCGTGGGAAATATCACTTGTCGACCTCGAGTTCGGTTGTCTCGGCTACTGAAGTACTCACTGTGGATTGGTTCGACGCACGCGTCGAACCGATCGGGTTGTCGCTGGCCACTTCCTCGAGGAGTGGCCGTCTGTCGGAACGAGCGATGGCCCTCCGTTCAGTGCAACGACGCCACGACAGGCGCTTTACCTATTGTACCTTTTATACTCGGCTTGCAAATTTTACAAAGTGTACCTATTCTCTAATTTCCGATCGAGGTTGCGACCTGCGTACTGTTCCGATGAGTTCTCCGAACGGAGGTCCCCGGAGTGACGAGCGATCGAGACGGCTCAGAGCTGAGTCTGCTACGTCACGAGGCATCCAGGTTCGCTCTGTGGCCAGGATAATAGGTGCCCAAGCCACCTATTATACATCTTCCCGATTTTGACAATGCCACGAATAGTGTGACTTTGGAGACCTTTCGTTCGATAGGTCCACAAGGTGGAATAGCCACTGTACCAGTCGGTGAAGTCGATCAGTGGTTGCACCAACGTAGATACATATCTTGGACACAACAGGTGCACGAGGTGAAGTAGCTATCTCACCTGCCCCTCCTATTATTACTATCGGACCTGGTATACTCTGGATAGGCCCGCGATCCTGGTGTGGACTCGTTCAATAGGTCTACAAGGTGGAATAGCTACTGTACCGGTCGGTGAAGTCGACCAGTAGCTACACCAGCGTAGATACACACCACAGATACAATAGGTTCACAAGGAGGAATAGCTACCTCACCTAATTCACCTACGCTCATCTCGATAAGTCGTAACATCAATTTTCCTTACTCTCCAAGTGTCTTCCAAGATGGACGAGAAGTCTGCGCAAGTGTTCCTTCCACCACGTGAGCGGTGCTTTGAACGTCTCCGTCTCGCCCGCTTCGGCGAGACGGTGACGTGTGTCCATTGCGAGAGTGACGACGTTGTCAAGCGCGGAACAACCGGAAAAGACGCCCAGCAGTACTGGTGCAAGGGGTGTGAGACGTACTTCAACGACCTCACAAACACGATCTTCGGCCAACATCGCTTCGAACTGGAAGAGATGTTCTATATCGTCAAGGAGATGCGATCTGAGCCGACCGCTCAGATCGCTCGTGACCTTGGCCGAGACTACGAAGCTGTTCTCAACTTCGTTCACAAAGTCCAGGATGTGAGCGGGGAGATCGATGAATTTGAGCTGTACGATGTCTGTGAAGCTGACGAGATCTACGTAACAGCTGGTGAGAAAGGGATCGAAGACGAGGATCAGAGTCCGCGCAAGCGCGGACTCAAAAAAAGGGACGAGGACGATTCGAATCAGACAAACCACCGGTGTTGACACTCGTCCGTCGGGATGACGGACGAGTTCGGTTTCTCGTCTGCAAGGATCTCCAAGACGCCGACGAAGACATCGCTGAATACGGTGATGGAAGCGTCATCCTCTGTACCGATGATTACACAATCTACGACGAGATCGAGGAGAAGGAGGGGGTGGACGGCCATCTGGCCGTCACCCACTCCGACACCTACGTCATCGGCGATGCCCACACGAACACCTGTGAGAACCGCCACAGCTTCCTTCGCCAGTGGCTGGCGAAGTTCAGAGGTGTCTCAAAACATCATCTCCAACGGTATCTCAATTTCCTTGAACTGAAACTCAACGAACCAGATAGCTGGTTCGAGAAACTCCTATGTTACAATGTATCGGGATGAGCGATTCACCTATTGTTGGTGTCGGACCTGTTATCGGTGTCGGTGCTGTCGAAAGTACGGTGGCTATTCCGTAGTAAACGTGGTGTAGAGTGGGCAATAGGTACCTCGTTCACCTCACCTGTCCCACCTATTCCAC
>NZ_CP095399.1 GCF_023008545.1 Natribaculum luteum
GCGGTCTGTTCTACATATGAGTGCTCAAAGAGGCAGCAGAAGCAGTTTTGGAACAGTATTCGGGAAGTCAGTTGGACAGAGACCCGTCAATTGAAGCCACCATGATCTATGCCGGCGTCTAGGTAAAGAGGTGTATTTAGGTAGACTAATCGGTTAGGCCAATCAATAAACCCACCTAGGAGGACTAGCGAAAAACTATAATCAATCAGTTCATCCGATAATACATGCTTACTTATGCCACGTATTCGGAGGCTGGCGGCGTTGGAAAGACAACACTTGCTGCATCACTCGCTGACGAACACACCCGCGTCGGTCGCAACGTCCTGACAGTCGACCTTGATCCACAGTACGGATCGCTGACTCACTTACTCGGCGTCGATGCCCCACGCGACGATGGCGACGCAGACAACTTGGCTCGCCATTTGATCGACCGGCCGAAAGGAGACTTCAACGAGCTCATCCTCGAGACTGATTTCGGATTCGATGTCGTCCCAAGCCACAACATGATGGAGCGACTCGGTGATCTCCTGACTCGAGCCGAGCAGATGGCCGCCGATCTCGACGAGGACTTTGATCCAACCGACCAGCTGCGACGTGTCCTCCTCGAAGCTGGCGTCCCCAGCGAGTATGACACAATCATCATCGATCCGCCAGCAACTGCGGGACCACACCTCTACAACGCAGTTAACGCGACGCGATCGCTAGTGATCCCGATCGAGCCGACGGGGAAAGGGATGCAAAGTATCTACGGCCTCGAAGAGCTCGTCGACGGCCTTGAAGGCACCATCTCGAACGGCGATGAGCAGGTCGAGATCGGAGTCCTCGCGGGAGTCCCGAACGGCATCGGTCGAACAAGTGACCAACAGGAGTACCTCGAGGAAATCCGTAACCGCGGCTATCCAGCACCGGTCGCGATTCGTACTCGGGAGTCGCTATTCCAAGGCTGCTGGAAAGAGCAGTGTACTCCTCGCTACTACGTTGAGCACCACCGTGATCGGAAACGCGACCATGAGATGGAGACGCTCGAGAAGTTAGAGCAACTGGCTGCAGAGATCACAGAGGTCGGTGAACGATGAAGAAAGGAGCTGGCAGCGATCCGTTTAGCGATAACGTCGACGACACGGATGACCAGAACGAGGAGGACGTCGACGACGTTGTCGATAATGCCCTCAAAGAGGAACCCGAGGACGAAATAATCACTGACGATGCCGCTATCGAGGAAGTAGTCGAGACTGCTAACGATGGAGTCGTGCCAGAGCTTCCTCAATCAGGCCGTGATGATGGCGGTGTTCCTTGGGTCTATACGCGGGATAACGTCAAACAGGACCGAGATATGGTCCAGTTCTATCTTCGCAGCAGCGTCCAAGATGTCGAGGGGAAACTCGTTGGCGCGGTCGAAGACGAACTCGGGACCAATGTCTCGAAGACGGACGTTCGAGAGGCTGCGTATGTCGCTGCGATGCGGCGGCCAGAGATCGTTGCTGAGGAACTCGAACGCTGGGGCTTCGAGACCGAGTGAGGTTCTCGAGGACTGAACGGACACCCCCCATATTTCATGAGTGTTTGAGAGTGCGTTATTTTGGAGGAAATAAATTAGTACTGTGAATCAATAACGTTCAAAGAATATAGAGTTCGACGCCCCCCTCCCCCCACTTTTCACGAGAGTTCGAAACAAGTGGGACGGCCAAAGAAATTGTCTGTGCTTCTCATAGAGTAAGTATCTAATGAATAGAAAGATTCTATGTCTAGTGCGGTTCTGGTTTTTTACATAGACACTTATAATTTTCTCTATTCAATACTCTCGGTCTCAGTCTTACCCATAGGCTTGATATCAAAAACACTCGTGAAAAGTGGGGGGAGGGGGTTGGGATGCCGACCGACAAATGAGACGAATGAAGCTCATGAAACTCGTGAACTAGTGGTTTTATTATTCCTAGTTTGAATGTTGCTTGTAATGGGACTCGAGCCATTCACTCGTGACTCGACTATCTTTCGCGACGAGAATGTCCTTCGCGATAGTTACACCCCGCAGACGCTAATTGAGCGAGATGATGAGTTAATGGCCTATCAATCCGCTCTTCGGCCTGTTGTGAACGGTGCACAACCAAAGAACCTCTTCCTCTATGGCCAAACCGGTGTTGGGAAAACGCTCGCAACGAAGTTGGTCCTTGAACGTCTTTCCACCGATCTCGAGCCAATGGATGATGTCGATTTACACACCGTCTTTCTCAACTGTAAATCTCTTTCCTCGAGTTATCAAGTCGCTGCAAATCTTGTAAATGAATTTCGCGAACCCGACGACAAGATCAAGACCACTGGCTACCCCTCGGGTATGATCAATCAAATGCTCTGGGACCATCTAAACGATCTCGAGGCAACCCACTGTTTGATTGTCTTGGATGAAGTTGATTCGATTGGTAACGACGACGACATTCTCTACCAGGTTCCTCGGGCAAACGACAACAATCTAGTCGAAAATACTCAGGTCGGTGTTATCGGTATCTCGAATGATTTCACCTTCCGAGATAATCTCTCGGCTCGAGTGAAGGATTCGCTATGCGATGAGGAGATTCTGTTTTCTCCTTACGACGCAAACCAGCTTCGGCGAATTCTGGAACAACGATCCGAACAAGCGTTTCACGATGATGTCCTCGTGCCTTGTTGAACGCAAGACGGCATCGGGGTGGGGTTGCTGATCTACAATTTCACGACGTTAGAGACGGCTTTTCGACCTCAGAAGATGCAGTAGCTGTCAGTCACAGCGATTGCTGATGAGTCAAAACTATGGTACCTTGCTCCGTTGTTCCGGTGACGACGGCGATGCCTCTCCCGGATACGTCCGGAAAAGGGGAGCAGGCGGCGAGCCCTAACTCGCCGCCTGCGTTAGGTTATGCACGATGCACTTGCGAGTTAGCTCCCGGAACTGGCCGTGCCAGCTCCGGGAGCGGAGCTTCTCGCCGTCGTCTTGCTTCAACTGCGAGAAGCCGGTTTCACTCATCCAGCGCTGGTTGTAGTCATCGTTCATTCGTGCGTTGTGGGCCTTCTGCAACGGTGTCTGCTCCCTGTGCTTGATCAACGGTCGCGTTGACTCGGAGCGACACTCCTCACGGAGGTCGCTCCACGAGTAGTTCGCGTCAGCAGACAACACACGCAGGTCTTCCGCGTTCCGGCGGAAGACCTGCATCCCGATGTGGCCGTCCCAGGCCTTCTGCGTCGTAAAATGAACGTCCTTGATCGCCAGTGAGTTCACGTCGATCAAGATCGTTGTCTTCATCGACTGGAATGAGTAGTTCGCTCGGTCGCGGTAGTGGTAGCTGGTTTGATCGCGCTGGAAGCCACTTGCATCAATCGCAGCTTCACCACTCCAGCCCGCCTGCTCCGCCGAAGCGCGGAGCAGGCGGCGCAGTTCACGCATCTGATACTCCTGCTCCCACCGACAGAACGAGCTGTAGTGCGGTGCCTCGTCGAGATCGAACACAGCAAGAACACCTGGCATCTCGTTGAGGTAGTCTTCAGTCTCACGGAGGCTCTTCTCCAGTTCGACGCGGAACAGAATTAACGCGATCTGTGTCCACTTGGCGTACCCGTCCGCGCCATCCGGCGCGGCGGGTACGTCCGGATCGTCAACGTGCTGTTTGGCAAGGTCTCGACACATTCGCGCTAGTCGTCTGAGCGATGCCATATCGCCAGACGGCGTCCATTTCCCGGTTAATCTGACGGAACCTTCCTGTGAGAACGTCTGAAGTTGCCGTCAATCGGCGGCAAAACAAGGCATGTCCTCGACGAGAACGTAATCCCGCTGGCCGCCGCATTCGCCGGCCAGAGTAGCGGATCTGCACGGCAGGCGCTTCTCCGACTCTATAAAGCAGGGGATATCGCTCGCGACGAAGGTGCAGAAATGGTAACTGAGCGCCATGTTCGAGAGGCCGATCGAGCAGTTGAACGCGATAAGGTGTGGGAAGAGTTGTTGCGAGTACCGACGCACTCGAAGCTCACATTATACGCGCTATTGACGCTTGAGACCGAAAATAAACTCCCCGCAAAGCGCTCCGCGATTTACAAACGGTATCGGATCGCGGCGGATCGGATCGGTATTGACCCTCGTACTGATCGGACGGTCCATGACCGACTCTCGCAGTTGACATTAAAAGGGTTTCTTGATGTTGAAGAAAAGAACAAAGGGCCGAAAGGCGGATCATATTACCAATATCAGTTTTCAATTCGGCCAGAACTGGTTACTGAAGCTCTTTCTGAGGATTCCCGAGTTAGTGAACTATTCGACTAACCGCACCTAGCCATCGCGTTTGAGGTGGTACCTGGAATCCATAGACTCAACCCGATTGGCCCCTTCGAACTACACACCGAATGCGGATCGATTTCGACGACGGGACACTCGTGCTCCAAGATGCGCCTGCCGAGGTCCCCTTTGCGGAGTGGGACGATCGCATTGATGAGTACCGCGTGCAGGCCTATCGGTATCGGAAACTTCTCGAGTGGGCTGGTGGCTGGTCCGACAGCAACGGACAGACAACACTCCAAGATGCATTACCACGTTCTATATCTCTCCACGATGCTGCCCGAAGCTATCCAGAACTCGATCTGACACCGGCGCTCCACATCGAACCGCGTGACTACCAGCAGGCCGCCCTCGACGCCTGGATCGACCACAGCCGTCGAGGGAGTGTTGTTCTCCCGACTGGCAGCGGGAAGACCTTTCTTGGACTGCAGGCAATCGCTGACGCCGGCGTGAGTGCGCTTGTCGTGACACCGACGATTGACCTGATGAATCAGTGGCACGCCACACTCACCAACGCCTTTAGCGATCAAATCACAGAGCCGATCGGCGTTCTCGGCGGCGGCAGCCACGAAGTCACCGCGATTACCGTCACCACCTACGATAGCGCCTATCGCTACATCAACGAATACGGCGACCAGTTCGGCTTACTCGTCGTCGACGAAGAACATCACCTGCCAGCGCCGACATACCGGCAGATTCCCGAGATGACGATTGCACCGTATCGGTTGGGACTGACTGCTACCTACGAACGGCCTGACGGAAAGCATGAGCTCCTCGAGGATCTCATCGGTCCGGTTGTTTATGAAGAGGCTGTCGACGAACTTGCTGGCGAGTACCTCAGCGAGTACGAAACCATCCACATGTCTGTCGAGCTCACGCCAGAGGAACGGGAGACATACGACGAGGAGTACCAGATCTATCGCGACTTCGTCGATAGCCACGAGTTTGATCTCTGGAAAGAGGAGGGTTATCAGGAGTTCCTCAAACGGACGTCCTACGATCCGAAGGGACGGCGGGCACTCATCGCCAAGCAGCGCGCCGAACGCATCGCCCGAACGGCAGAGAAAAAACTCGAGACGCTCGACAACCTGCTCAAACGCCACCACGACGACCGCGCGATCATCTTCACTGCGAACAATGACTTCGCCTACGAAATCTCTCAGGAATTTATCGTCCCCTGCATCACCCATCAAACGAAGACGGACGAGCGCACCGAGATTCTCGAGCGGTTTCGGACTGGCGAGTACTCGATGCTGGCAACGTCACAGGTGCTCGACGAGGGGATTGACGTTCCCGCTGCGAACGTGGGGATCATCTTGTCGGGAAGCGCTTCGAAGCGGCAGTATGCCCAGCGGCTTGGACGCATCCTCCGGCCGACAGATGACCGCCAACCGGCCCGACTCTATGAGATCATCACGGCAGATACGATGGAAACGTACGTGTCCCAACAGCGCCGACAGGGGGTGACGACGAATGTTGACGGCTGATCTGGCTCGCTCTCGTACCACCGGCGATGCGATCAAGCCGCTGTTTATCGATCCAACGGACGAGAACTATCGAGAGACGGCACGCGAACTCATTGCGCTGTTCGATGCCCATCTCGGTGAGCCGAAAGGCGATCTCGAAGACGCGATCGACGAACTCACTGTAGCGGATACCGACTACAAGATCGTCCAGGGACTGGCGAAACTGTTTCTCGACGAGTGTGAGTTCGAAGTCATGTCTCCAGTTGAGCCTCATGAGATCCGCCAGCACTTGTTCGAGAAAGCGAACGAGCGGTATCCGGTTGTTCGCCAGCCTACGCTCGGTGACGACACACAGAGGATCGAGGTGTATAGTGCAGTTGCTGATGAGTTGGGTATCACACTCGAAGCATGCTACCGCGGGATGTATGCTGACCTCGAGGAAAACAAACGACTTGTCCAGATCGGCACACGGACCGCTGACCAGTATGCCGGTGCTGGCGAGCAATCGACTACGACCACGACACTGACTGGCAGTAGCGATGGCGAGTACGAACACACTGACCTGACGGTCGACTGGCTGGTCACTCGCTACAATCTTGCGCTCGCCCAGGCAGTCCTCTACGATGCGACCGAGATGCGAATCCGTGTCTGGGATCATTTCGGGACGGTATTCAGCTACGTCAAACTCTTCGGACTGATGCATCGGATCTATCCGATCGATTCTGATGGCAAGCGTGTCGAACGAACTGACCGTGCCGATGGCTACGAGGCCATACTTGACGGGCCAGCGTCGTTGTTCTCTCAATCGCAAAAGTACGGCATCCGGTTGGCGAACTTTCTGCCAGCATTGCCCCTCTGTGACCGCTGGGAGATGACTGCCACAGTACTTATTGATGAGACAGCGGGTGAGACACGGCAACTCAGGCTGGACGACACTGACGAACTCGATTCACACTACAGTACTGGCAAGCGGTTCGATAGCGATCTTGAGCAGACACTCGCCCAGAAATGGGAGCGAGCGACCACGGACTGGGAGTTACTACGCGAAAACGATGTGTTTGACCTCGGTGATGAGGTGATGATCCCCGATTTCGCGATCGAGCATCCGGACGGTCGGCGAGCGATTCTCGAGATCATCGGATTCTGGACACCCGAATATCTCGAGTCGAAGCTGAAGAAAATACGCCAGGCAGATGCTGAGAATCTCCTTGTCGCAGTCTCTGAACAGTTAGACTGCTCGAATGATGACTTCGGTGAAACGAGCGAGCGGGTGCTCTGGTTCAAAACTGGGATTCACGTCTATGACCTGGTTGAACTGGCAGAAGAGTATTCGATTTGAGAACGGAACTCTCCAGACGAGTTCACGACTCAACACCACTATGTCCGCAGTAATATCAGAATCAGGCTCAGGTGTACCGTTCGAGCGTCGTGTCTTCAGTAAAGATATCGGCTATTGACTCATGTATACCGACCTCTGTGATAGTCTCATCAAGTGCATTAAGAATCATGTTGATATCCATATCAACAGAATATTCTCGATAAGTTCCACCACGCCGTCCTTCATTTCGTTCGACAGCGGAGATGATTCCTAACATAGAGAGTTCACCGAGATGGTCGCGCATCCGACGAGGAACAAGCGGATCAACCCCAATCTGTTTGGCAAAGCTGGTGTATCTGGGCCGAATATCTCGAGACCGAACTGGTGTCTCCTCCTCCTCTTTGTCAAGTGTGATGAGTGCATAGAGAACGAGATGACCGTGTTGAGTCAATCCGGAGATTCCTTCGCGAATTCGTCCTCGCTCAAGTTCATTTCTAGCATCTCGGACAAGATCTTCTGTAATCGTCTTGGTATCACGGTCTCGTGCAAGATCACCAGTTTTCATCAAAAGATCCAATGACTGGCGGGCGTCACCGGCGTCTTTAGCACCGTATGCAGCACAGAGTTCAATAACACCGTCAGTGAGAACACCATCATAGAAGGCTACGTCTGCGCGCTGACGAAGGATCTGGATGAGTTCCTGGGCATCATATGCCGGGAACTGTATCTCTTCCTCACACAGGGAACTCTTGACTTTCGGCGAGAGATTATCACGAAAGGAAAAGTCGTTCGAGATCCCGATAATCCCAATTTTCGCTTTGGATAGATTTCCGTTCGCACGGGCTCGAGGAAGTTGGTAGAGAATGCTATCATCATTGATGTGGTCAACCTCATCAAGAACGATAAGGATCGTACCACCACATTTGTCGAGTTCTTCCCATAGCATATCATAGACAGTGGAACGAGGATATCCAGTTGTAGAGATCTGATTTGATTCGTCCCTGAATTTATTGACGAGTCTTGTTGCGATTTGATAGCTGCTTGAGAGACCATCACAATTTAGCATCTTTACGGTGAGCTTGATATCATCATACTGAGCCGCGTCATCAATTAGATGGTCAAGAAGAAATCGGGTTCCTGCGGTCTTCCCAACACCGGTCTTTCCATAGAGGAAGATGTTGTTCGGTTGTTCCCCGTTGATTACCGGTTGAAGCGCCGTTTTGTATCGTTCAAGCTCCTCATCGCGACCAACGAGAGTATCGGGTTGATAGTCTTCCCTCAGTGCGTCTCGGTTCCGGTAAATATCCAGATCCCGCTCGAACATTCCACCCATCTGTTTTGGAATACATTTAGAGTGGAAGATATTAAAACCACCCCCTGCCGCAGTGTCCGCCGTTTCCGCTGTTCTGGGAGTTTATAAAGATACTCAGCACACACCCACCCCACCGTGTCCGCAGTAACTCTCTCAAATAAGGACATACGCTGAGATCAGTATCTAGATAGAGAAAGATTTATTATGTAGACAGTGGTACTGTCCGAACGATATCTAGAAGCATACTAGTGGTTGTTAGGTGGTTGTATGACAATCGGTTTATCAGCACCACCTCTCCCTTAGTTTCAGAAGAACTGCGGACGTAGTGGGGTGGGTGTCTCCTTTCAATCTCATATTGTACCTAAGCCTCCTAAACCCCGTCATGAGTCTTGAGCAGGCCAATTTCAGAAGCCGATATTTTCTAACACCACTATGTCCGCCGTTCTAGTAACATGTTTTCCGAAGAACAGCGGACATGGTGGTGTGTCTGTACTCGTATAGACACCACTGTGTCCGTCGTTCCGATAACAGGTCTTCGGAAAGGCCAGATATGATCGTTCATTGCCAGTCAGATCACACCCCTATGTCTGCTGTTATAGTAACATGTTTTTTCGAAGAATAGCGGACATGGTGGGGTGTCTGTCTTTTCTCACACCACGGTGTCCGCAGTAGTCTCAGTGTTTGAGAACCCGGAATTCACGTCTACAACCTGGTTGAACTGGCAGAAGAGTATTCGATTTGAGAACGGAACTCTCAGTGTGTTTTCGACTGGCAGATGATTCGTGTCATACGCGGTCGCGTCCGCGTAACTGGGAATCGGGAAGAGATTGATAATGAGGACATCGAATATATCACCTGTCGCGTGATCCACTGCGCGCGACACTGCCCGGATTCAATCATCGCCCACCCTCAGTCCCGTCCGGTGTTGATCGCTGTTCCCGATCCGCCGGACATACCGCTTTTCGAGACTCGAGACACACCGTGTGCAGAGTGAACTCTGTGTGCGTGGGGCATCAACTACAACGTAGTTGGATAGCGTGACCAGGATTCACCGGCCAGTGATGCCTCTCATCCTAATCTGAGTTCTTGCCCACCGAGGATGGACTGGAGCTGTTCAGGCGGATCAAGTCCTCGTCGTTTCCACGTGGCTAACATGGTCGTAATCGTCTCGTGAATCTGGACCCCTTCGGCTGAGCGGAGGGTCCGGAACATCTTCCGCAGCACAACTTGCTCGCGCAGAGCGCGCTCTGCGCGATTATTCGTCGAATCGACGTCTGGCTCTGTAACGAACGTCAGCCAGTGCCCTAACCCGTTCCTGATCTTCTCGATCAGCTTCTTGACCTCCTGTGCCTCGTAGTCTTCCCTGATCAGGCCTTCCAGATGTAACGACGCCTCCGCCCGCTTTTGCTCGCGGGCGGAGGCGGACGGATCCTCCTCGTCGAACGCCGTTAAATCGTCATGGAGAGCGTGTAACTCCTCAGACAACCTCTCTGCTTCCTCGTACCGTTCAGCAACGTACTCCGCCTCCCGCAACAGATGTGCCCAGCACCGCTGGAGCTTCGTGTGATAGCTCGGATACGCTGACCAACCGTCACAGCTGAGCGTTGAGTCCTCGGCGAAGTCCTCGCCGAGGACGTCCTCTAACACCTGACTTCCACGACTCTCATCAACCCAGAACAGCACTTCTTCGTCAGTAACGAACGTCCACGCCCAGTGTTGCTCTCCGTCAACAGGAAATCCCGTTTCATCGCAGTAGACGACGTCACTTTCCTGAATACGGGCTTTGACATCGTCATACGCGGGTCGCAGCCGGTCTGCGACCCGCTTGGTCAGGTTGTAGATCGTCCGATGAGAGATGGGTGTATCGAGTTCCCAGTCAAACAGCTCCGCCTGTTTACGGTTTGGAAGTCGCTGATGGAACCTACCGAGGGCGGTTTGGGCCATGATATTTGGCCCAAACCGCCCGGTTTCCGGGCAGTCTGGATGTTCAGCAACGACTTCGTTTCCACAGGAACAGCGGTGTTTGCCGAGTTCGTACTCGACGACAGTGGTTGGAATAGGGAGAGGTATGTCGATAATCGTCCGTGAGATGTAGCTGTCCGGGTTAGAGAGGATTTGCTCACAGTCTGGGCAATATCCCTGATCGACTCGAATAGTCTCCTCTGGTTCCGGAGGCGGTCGAGTTGTTCCTTCGTGACCTTCGTCACGTCCTGGAGAGGAGCCGCTGGCGGCGTCAGCGTCGCCGCCAGCGTCGTCCCCTTGGTCTTCGTTCTCTTCCTCGTCGCTGTCATCGTTGCCAGGTGATCCAGCCACGCCACCCTGCTTACTGGGAGGTGTGTTTGGGTTTTCGTACCGCTTGAGGCGAGCCTCAAGTTGTTCGATCTGCTGTTGTTTTGCAGTGATCTGACGACGAAGAAGTCGGTTCTCAAGCTCTTTGACGACGAGTTGCTGGCGGAGATGCGTACTGTTCTCGGTGCGGATCGTGGAATCTATCGATTCCAGCGATCCGCTAACCCCCAGCGACACACTTGATTCACCATTGAGAGACCATTCATGAGACTGCTACGAAATCGGTCTGACGGCAAATCGCTATCCAACTACACTACAACTATCTATGAAGGGAGAGTTTCATCATTGCTTACAGCTGATCTCGATTTGAGGTGTTCTTCTCAGGAAATACGGTGTGTCTTTTGTACCGCAAGTCCCGTGTCATCGGTCGAGTTTTCCATATCAGAATCTGTACTGCCTGGTCCAGCGACTGCCTTCGCACGCTCGAGTTCACGGATCTCTCGCTGAGCCTGCCGTTCGAGCAGTTCGGCTTGCCGACACCGTTCACGAGCAATGTCGTCGACACTGTCCTCGTCACCGATCGTGAAACGCTTACCACGGTGATCGATCTGCTCGAGCATCAGTATCGACCCTTGGCTTCGTCGACTGCAGCATCTCGAGCGTCCGCTTGGAGGTGCTCGTAGCGGACCTCACAGCTGTCCGAACAGAACCGACCAGAATACCCTGTCCGATCGCGAGCAGGTTCTGAACACGTCGGCATCCGACACTCATCGCGGTCAGTCATCTGGCGATCCCTCGGTTCAGGAACCGAGTTGTTTCAGTGGCTGTCGATGTGATTGCTGTCTCTCTTTGTCTCATGGGTTGCTACGGTGGGCTCCTTCGAGCCCCCGCACCCCTTTCAGGGGATACAAACCGTCTCGAGTGACGAGATCACTCGACAGTCAGCGGCTGAAAGTACCATCCGACGCAGGGACAAGCCCCGTGCGGATCTCGAGGTCGACACGGCGAAGATGCTTACAGCCGTTGTCTGGCTGGCGCTGCTCGAAATCAGGACAGGTACACGTCGCTGCCTCGATATCGACCTCGTAAGTGTTCCCGCTCTCACTCTCGACTTCGTAGACCGGACCCACTGTCGCAAAGCGGACGTCCAACTTCTCGTTCAGGGCACGACGAGTTCGTGGGTCGTCAATCGAGTAGCCACCTGCCTCGAGGGCAGTCGCCGGCTGGGGGTTGTCGCAGGGGATGGTGAACTCGTCGCGATGGTTGCGTTCTTGGCTGCACTTTCTGCAGCGCCAGTAGCGTGTCCGATACTCGTAGCCATCAGTGAGATTGAGTTCGTACGGTGTTGGCTCCGCGCCTGGCAGCCACTCGTCGATCGCGACGAGTTCGTGTCCGTTCAGTCGGGCAACGTCTCCTGGATAGCTGCGATCGCGGTCGCTCGTGTACTCGTTTGTCGGTCGATCTCGATGCGAGTCGCTCTGGAGTGGTCGATTTGTACTCATTCGTGGCCTCGAGGCACACGAGTGTGCGCCTCAGTCCATTCTGGTGCAAAAAACTGACTCGTCACGCTAACGCATGGGGGAAACTGATCGTCTCGTCCTAGAATTGGTCAGTAGTCAACCTGAGCCCGGTTCATCAAACAAGAAGAAAATGGATCGATATAGACTCCTTAAATATTTCTAGACAGATATTTTACAGTTCCTCTATGCCACCATCTTTGAGCGTGGCCTTGAGGGATTTGGCCGCGTCTAGTGCTGTTCTATAGCTCGTTGATCCAACAATGACAAATTTCCCTGTTCTATAGAGCAGAGCTGTAATATCTTCATTCGGTTTGTAGATAACTCCAGGAAACTGTTCAGGTTCATATTCTGTATGTTCTAGTCCTAAAAGGACAATGATAGCTTCGAGATTAAGTTCTTTCTCTAGGTCTCCCTGGACGACAATATTCTGCAACTGGAGCTTTCCTGATGCCTGCTGAATATCGATCCCGAGTGATTCAAATTCATTAAGCAGTGCTTCTGCTCCATCCAATAGATCGTCTCGCGACTTCGCTCCAGCAAAGCTGATCTTGCCATTCGCTGGAATCAGGCACGTTGGTCCTCTATCCTCAAATGGACGGTATACCAAAAACGGGGAATGTTCTGGATCATATTCTGACTCATTTAAATCAGAGGCGAGCGCTGTGAGATTCAATTCCCGTCTCAATGAGAGCGTCGCGACGATATTACTGATCGAGAGCCCACTCTTCTGGAGCTCGCTTTCGGGAATGTCTGACGCTGCTATTGAGACGGTGCTCATAATTAGTCTTCTACTTTGGCGCTTTTCTTTTCTGCGTCTTCAATACGACCCACCTTCTCATTGAGTGATTCTGTAAGTGTAGCAAACCCTTCTGCACGCTTCTGGACGGCTTCGTCCAGCTCTTTGCGGAATTGGCAGGTAGAGCACCTGGTATCGATCGCTTACGTTCCAGATTAGAGTCTCATATTCATGCTTAGATTGGAGCTGGTCCGTCACGATATCCTGCGAAAGGTGATAGAGGAGCACCGCTGGCGTCAGGTTGTAGTCATTATCTTCATCCACGCGCAGGATGTCGTTCTCTGCGCCAGAGAGCAGCGGGATCTGTGCTGGATGGACGATTCCGACGTTGCCAATATCGGTACTTCCCGACTGGTGTGAGAGCTGGAGCTAAAGCGTTGGTCTCATGAGGAAGATGTCTGGTTGAGTGAATGTGTTCAGTATCCCTCAGCCAGACGGTGTTCTTTCGGATTCGGACGTGAAAGATTTAGCGGAAGACGTCATCTGCCAGCTCCCCTTGCCAGGGATCGAGGGCTCGCCCCTCGATCCCGGCGATATCTGGGTTGTTGTCATTCTTGCAGCAGTCAATCAGACGTCCATCTGGGAGACGTGCAAGGACAACGACAACGCTGCCTGTGATGATACTGTCATGGACTGGCTCCATACGCTCAACCGAGAGTGGCTTGAGCGGGTTGCTAACCGCCTTCTCAGGGAGGTGGCGATGACGATCCTCGACCCTGATCGGTCGAGGATCGTCTCCATTGACTTCGTCGATAACCCCTACCACGGAACGTACGCCGATGAAGAAGGTGAACTCTGCCGCATGCACGCGAAAGACGGAACAACGACGTGCCACCGGTACTGCACGGCGTATCTCGTCTCGAACGGAAAGCCAGTGACGCTGGCGATGACGTACGTCCGTAGTGATGAGAAAGAGGCCGACGCGGTCGAGCGCGTCCTCGACCGCGTCGAAGCCTATCCCTTCGAGATAGAGCTTCTGTTGGCTGATCGTGGCTTCTACAACGAACGTATTCTGCGCCGCTCACGGGAGATTGCTGCGACTGTCGTTCCCGTCCAAAAGAAGGGCAAGCGCATGAGGAAGAAGCTGGATACGCACTGCTCGTACATGACAACCTATCGGATGTACAAAGGCCGCGAGCGGGAACTGGAATTCCCGCTCGCGGTCGCTGTATCATATCACGCCGGAGATCGCGGGAAAAGCGGCGAGGTCGTTCGAGGCTATGTGGCGTGCGATCTGGCCGATCGCACGCCGAAACAAGTCGAACGGCTCTATCGAAAACGGTCAGCGATCGAAACGAGCTACCGTGTATTTCGCCAAGCACGAGTGGTAACGACGACACAAGACCCAATCATCCGCTTCGCGTTCGTCCTGGTTGGATTCCTGTTGGAGAACCTCTGGCTTGTGCTTCGATGGGCGGTCGTCGTCGCCCCCCCAGCGGGGCGGGCGCGACCTGCCCGAGGAATTCACGTTCAAGACCTTCTCTGACTGGATCAGACATGCATTAGAGGAAGAGCTAGAGCGGAGTTGGGAGATCGAGATGAACGGAACAGGTGTGCCAGAAGCATACGCGCCGGCCGCGGGCTGACGCCAGCCCGCGGCCGTGGGCAAGCTCCTGGTGAGCAACAGCATTCGCCTAGAACAGCGTATCTCAGCCTTCTTACTTCACTTCTCCTCATCCGTGGATTCTATTTCCTGTTCACTCAGTTACCACACCGGCATTCGCTCTGTTCGTCCATGACTCAGCACAGTTCACGAAGCGACGTTCGGGAAGTACCGAATATAGTTTGCTCTTCCGTAGGAGATTGTTGATACTGCTGAGCTGTCGCTGTAGAGTCGAAGAGGACAAGGGCACCGTGTTGAATGCGTCGTCCACGGTGAATACGCTGACGACGAGATTCACATCAATACCTGCGAGAGCCACGCGTTGCTGATACGACGGTGGCTCTCACCACATCGAGGCATCTCGAAAGATAAGCTAACACAGTATCTCAGAGCGTTCCAACTCTGCCGAGAGTTATATCCAAAACCGGGACGAGACGCATTCAAACACGCTATTCAAGCGACTCTCTGAAATCAATAATGTGCTACGCAAGAGCGTCGGACGTAGGCCGATCCCTCTACTTCTCTGGACTCCTCTTAGTGATCGAAGTCGATCGGCCTGATACGGGATGTTTTACTCTTGCTACCGAAGTTGAAGAGCGATAGACTCATCAGAACTCTTTCTTCGGTGACTTCCTCTCCTCATATGTATACACTTTTACCATACCCTCCTAAATCAAGCAGGACAAATGGATAACCAGAACTCAATACTCTATCCCAAGGGTTTCGAAGACCTGATCGTCCAGACCAGTAGTAACGACCGTTACGACGAGATGGGAGCTGTCCTCAGTCCCGACGAACAATATCGCTACTACCTGTGGCGCGAGTGGGACAACAGCCAACCCACTGTTGCTTGGCTCATGGCAAATCCGAGTACCGCTGACGGTTTTTCCAGTGACGCGACGATCAATCGCGTGTACGGCTACTCCGACCGCTGGGGCTACGGTAGCTTCGTTGTTGCCAATCTGTTTGCCTACCGTTCTAGCGAACCCACCGATCTTGACGATGTTGACGATCCAGTTGGGCCGCGTAACGACGAAATTCTTCAAGATGTCGCGTCGAAGGCCGACCTCATGGTCGGGGCCTGGGGATCCCCGGGTGACAGGTATGGACGTCCCAAAGAAGTCCTACAAATGCTTGATATCAATATCCATGCGTTGACCGTCCTCTCAAGCGGAAATCCGGGCCATCCGCTGTTCAAAGATGGCGATCTTGAGCCAACCCCCTACGAGTACAATGACTGAGCGACTTGTTGAACATATCATAATTCGTTAAGGGTTGGGTCAGGTGTAGCGCACCATTTTATTACGCCAACTCAACCAGTCCTGTAGTCGATGATGTACCAGCCGTCCTCTGGCTCGAACAGGAGGTCGATCTGGCCACGGACGTAGGTCCCAGTTGGTTCGTGGTAAGCGGTCAGCTAATACTCTGGAAAGATACCAGACGTATCGGAAGGGGAGCTCGGAAGCAATCGAAGTCCCTTCGAAGTTGTCGATGACATTCTCCAAATTATCGAGCACCTCGCCCTCGTATTGGTCGAAGAACGGGTCGACATTCAACTGGCCCTGAATGTACCGTTCTGAAGACGGGGCATTCTAATTTTCTTTTCGAAATATTAAGATATTTTGGTGTACCATCGATGGAATGTAGGAGAAAGGATAGCCGTATACGTGGAGATCTTTTGATGGATCGTACCAGATGAGGTTTGCCTTGAGTGTTAGCCCTACCTCTTGAATTGATCGCGCAAGATCTGCTGAAAGGAAGTTATAGGATTGCTCCCGGTACATATCGCCGATGAACACAGCGATATAACCGTCTTCTTTGATCACTGGCTTGAACTTCTCGAATTTAGTCTGCATATCGTCCAGCCACTCATCCTTCGTTTGGAGTGAGTTCGTGTTGAAGCCGCCCAGTTTACTTTCCCGCGTTTTGTTCACGTTCCGGGTCTGCTCGACCTTGTCCATCGACCAGTAGGGAACATCGGTTAGGAGAAAATCAACTGAACTATTCTCAAGTTCCGTGATCAGCTCTTCGCAGTCACCATGACGGATATCTTGGCTCTGGAGTTTTCCCTTTCCTGCTGCAGCCCGATCAGCGTTCTCAGCTTCGAGTACCTCTTCGTAGACTTCGATCCACTCGTCATTGATCTCGAAGCCGATCGCCTCACGGAAGCCGCTCCCTTCGTACTCGCAGAGACTTGCACCGAAGAGTGTCCCACCAACTCCAGCAAAGGGATCTAATATGACATCGCCAGCTTGGGTGAACCGCTGAATAATATCTGCACAGAGACGAGGGGGTTTCTGCCCGCCGTGTTGGCCCCGGAGCTCGTGCTGGAAGTCTGGTGGATACTGTTTATCGAGAACGGACTTGGTCGCAAACTTCCACTCTTTCCCCGTCAGGTCATTAATCGGATTACGCTCGTCGTAGATCCCGCGACCTTCGATGTACGTTTGATGATCAGCCAGCTCATCTGTATTGATGACCTCGCCGTCCTCAACAGGGAGTGTATCTTCTTTCGCTCGTGACTCGTCGAATTCCCCGTCATCAGTTGTGAAGAGGCGGCTCTGTTCATGCTGGTCCGGGTCCTCGCTCATGTACTGGTAATCTTGATCGGGATCTTATAAACGATAGCATCTTACTGAGACCGGCCACCCAGCTATAGATTCATATTTATATACCACATCATTTAAGCCAATGCTGTCTGTCATATCGATCACCTTGCAACAGGTCTACGCCTACTCGGATAACATCTTAGAGGGTGTGCGGTTTGCGGAAAACCTCGACGCACATAGCTCGCTACTCGATCTTACAGACGAGTCATTCGACGACCCGAGCCAGCCACGATATACGTTTTCCTCATCGGAGGGTGATACGATCGAACTCATCGTTCGAGGGCAGTATGATCACTGGACGCTTCCGGAGAGCGTCGAGAACGCTGTCACATACATCGGTCGCCCGGATATCGTACTCGTCGATTCAACGGGCGATCCGATCCTCGGCGGCGAATTCACCGATGCAGCTCCGATCGGGAACATGATCTATCAGCGGGAGGGTCGTCAAGTCGGTCTCCTCCAGGCTGGCTTTCCGACCGTCTATGATACCGCCTATACAGCGACTGACCGAACGAAGACTCCACCAGCGCCACGATTTCCACCAGCGACAATCGTTTTGCTCAGGTTGGCCTACTGCCAAAAGTTCGGCTTGCCAGCATTCCTGTGTTTCTACAAGGACGAGACTGGCGAAGCGCGAGCGAAAGAAAAGTACGAGGGCTATCCCCCGACACGGGACTACGATACCGGGACGAAATATCTTCACGAATACCTCAGCGCCCAACTCTTGGATGCGGTATACGGAACATATTCCGGAACGGTCGAAGATGCGCAGCGAGATATCCTGCGACACATGATCGAATACCTCCAGGACACGCCAGTTGTGCGCTCCAGTGCGTCGTCGAGACTTGAGAAAGACGTACCGGCATTGGCAAATCAGGCTCTAATCAATGGACAACAAGAGGAATTCATCGACCATCTCATCGAGGTGATCAACGGGCGAGAAGAACCCGATCCAGCATATGATATTACGGATATGGCCCCAGATCGGTTGGTTGAGTGGACAGGGGGCCACCACAAGAGGAAACCACTGAATGCAACCGTGTTAAACAGTAGCCTCAGCCCGAAGACCGTCGGATCTGGGCAAAACCCGTACATCGTCGCCGATACCCCTGCACTGATTGACGCAGTAAGTTCACGCTATCCTCCCCTCACGGGAGCGCTCCGTGAGCTGAATTCCGATCTTGAGACCGTCGTAATCACGATGAAGTTCTTCCAAAAGAAGCGGTCGAACTGTCTCGTGAAGGTCGATCCATACTCGGGTGCAATTGCTGCGTTTGGCGAGTGGCTCTCGCGTGATATCACCAACGAGAAAATCCGGAACGTGCTCGTGTACAGCCACTCGGGGTGCGCAGTGACCGACCTCGAAGTTAATAATAAACTCCACCGTTCCCTCGAAGAAACTGCTGACGTGGTCATCGTGTCAGTAGGCGACGACAACAACGCAGATCAATGGCACCTGATGTGAACCTCTCCGACGAGCCGTATCGTTCACCAAGCGAATACACCGATGAGGCGTCACTACTCCATCTCTGGCACCAGCTGGTCCGCAAGGAAAATTGGAAAGAAGACTACCTTGTGCCGCGTGGGTCTTCCTGGCCCAATATCCGTGTCTGGAACGGGGACAGCTTTGACATCGGATACGTGAACAAAAACGATGCCCGTGTGAATCTCATCGTTCAATCGCCAGAGCCACCCTTTGACTTTGTGATTGGCTACTGTATCGGCAACGAATTGGATCGTGAGCCGTCCGATGCTCGATTGGTGAGCAAGATTAGGAAGGCATACGAACGGACAGAAGAGACCCTATCGGACATCTCTGATGTGTTTGATGACTCAACAACGGTCTACCGCGCACTCGTCATGGCAAAAGACCCTGCCGTCGGAAACCCTGAGAGTGAGGCAGATCTCTGGGAAGATATCCTGTTCAATTCGCTAAAACAACCGCAGAAATCCTTCATGTACCTCACTGTGCCTGACGATGATTCGGGAGTTGAACGCTTAGTTCGGTATCACCCGAACTTCCCTTCGGACGGGCGTTCGGAGCTCGAGTCGCTTCTTACGGACTAGTCATCCCACACGTGGCACCGGTCCATATATGGACACGTTCCACAGCGCGTCGTAATGTCGGGGTCCACGTCATCCTCAGGAGCGGGGCTCGGCTTTGCCTGTAACCCCTTCTCCCCGATGTCGAGATGCCGATCGAGCCGCGAGAGCTCCTCTTCGAACATTCCAGCATCGACATCGACCGTCTCCTCGGACACCTCTGGGTGGATGTAGATGAGATGCGTGTCCGCGAGCGTAATGTCCTCGAAGTTATTCTCGAGAAGCCACGCATAGCTCGCGAGTTGGTAACGATACGTGTCGCTCACGTATTCACCCTTCTTAGCAACACGACCAGTCTTGTAATCGATTACGTGCCAGCCGTCCTCTGCCTCGAATAGGAGATCGATCTGGCCACGGACGTAGGTCCCAGTGGGTTCGTGGTAGGCGGTCAGCTCGTATTCAGGCAGTATACCTGAGGTATCCCGGGGGAGGTTCGACGAGACAGCAGTACTGTCGAAGTTCTCGATGACGTTCTCGAGTTCGTGGAGAACCTCGCCTTCGTATTGATCGAGGAACTGCTCTGTACTTGACTCACCGTGCACGTAACGTTCGAGCGCTTTGTGAGCAGTATCCCCCCACGTGTCCCTTTCCAGACTTCCGGGCGGCTCTGCCCCCGGTGGAGTCGGAGAGCGGATCGTACTGACGTTCTGGAGCATTCGGTACTGGAACCGGAGGGGACACTCACTCAAGTCGTGGAGGGAGGTCGGATTGATGACCCGAGGCATGAAGTCCTCCGTAACGTCGACCACGTCGTGTGTGAGGTCCGTCTCGATCCCGGCGTTAATTTCCTCTACGCCAATCGGGTCTTCCTCGACATATTCGCCAGGGTCGATCATGTCTACGGCGATCGTCGTATGCCTGTGAACAGTCTCGCCGTCATCCTCCCACTCAAGCGGGAGATTGTATTCACCCTGTTGCCAACCATCGGTGGGGCAGAGGAATTCTCGCATCGCTGCCGCCCACACGGTGTACTGATTAGGCCACCATCGACTGCCGTTGCTGGTGCCGAAAATAACGTGATCCGATGCACGGGTGAACGCGACGTAGAGGGTTCGCCAGAACTCGGCCAGTTCTTCTCGAATGTGGTCATTAAGCGGGTGCGGATACTGGAGATCCCCTGTGTTGTTATTCCGATTCTGACCGATCCAGATAGTCCCCCGGTCGTCGTCCTCAATGTACGAACCCCCAGGTCCGGCACCCTGGGTTATCGCGTTATGTGGCCCGGTGACCGGATGGAGTGCCGCCCCCTGGCGGCGACTCAGTTGGAGTCGATCCGTATGTGGGAACGCTATCCCTGGACGGATCATGTCTGGCAGCACGACGATAGAGTATTCGAGCCCCTTCGACTGGTGAACGGTCGTCAGCCGTACCGTCTCGTCAGAGTCATCGTCCGCGATTTGGGCTACTCCGTAGTCTCCGTCGTTGTTCAGGGCACGGGAGCGAAGTCGTGTGAGCTGTCGGAGGAACTCCTGATACGAGAGTAATTCCTCTTCCTCCCAATCGTTGACGACCTCGGTCAGCAACCAGAGGTTTGCGTACTTCTGCTTCCCGCTAACGTCACCCAGGACGATCGCGTCGAAAGCCGTATGACGGATTATATTCTGGATGAGCGAGGCCTTCGAGGACTCCCGTTCCCATCGGAGGTCGTCCCGGAGCTTGACGAGCTTGTCTAGCCGGTCTCGGTCCTCCTCTGGGAGCTCTTCTGGCCAGTCTTCGTCTTCTTTAAGAACATTCGAGAGGTAGAAACTCTCGCTGGCCAGATATCGAAGGCTTTCGTCGGAGATGGCAGTGACGGGAGACCGAAGAATTCGGATGAGCGAATCCTTGGAGTGCGGGTTGGCGAACCAATCCAGAACGTCGATGAGAAGACGCACCTCAGGCTCGGCGAAGAGGCCCTCGGAGACGTCGATGGCGCAGTCGACACCGTAATCGCGCAGCGCTTCGGCGTACTGCTCCATGTACGTTCGCCGCTGGAAAAGGAGCGTGACATCGCCCGGAATCGGATCGCGTGGCTCCGGATCGTCGAAGACGTCCGAGTCCTCGTCAACGACCTGTAGCTGGTTCTCACTCAGAATGCCACTAATTGCCTGGGCCACGCGCTGGGGTTCTTGAGCGAACCAGTCGTCCTTCGAGCTTGCACCCCCGAGGTTGAGGACGTGAAGGTGGGACTGGTCGATGTCTGCTTCATACCGATTCCGTCTCGGATTAAGTGGCTCGAATGGGATATTGAAACGACCAATATCGCCCCGAGCGTTGTCGTTGAAGATGCCGTCGAACAGGTGATTCGCCGACTCGACGAGATCCGGATGGCTGCGGAAGTTCGTTTGGAGTGGCAGATATGCCAGTCCATCTGCTTCCAGGAACTCGTCCGGACCTTCCGCGTCGCTATCCGCGTGCTCGATTATATCTGCGAAGATGCCCGGCTCGGCAGACCGCCACTGGTAAATTGACTGCTTGACGTCCCCGATGAGCATGAGCTGGGTTCGGGGCGAAGTATTATCGATGAACCTGCAGAGAATCCGGCACTGCGCGTAGTTCGTGTCTTGGAATTCGTCGATAAAGAGATGGTCGAAGCGGTCACTGAGACTTTCGGCCCACTCGCTGTCCGGGTTCTCGCTCAGATAGTTCCATACGTGGTATGTGATGTCTGTATGCGACAGCAGCCCTTCCTTTACTGTCTTTTCTTCGTACAGTCGGTCGAACTCCCGAAGCACCTCGCTGAACGCCTCGACCACTTCGAGATTCGTGTCGTAGATGTCATTCGCGTGCTCAACCAAGTCTCTGGTTGGTTGCGTATTAGTCCCTGTCAGGGATCGAATAATATCTTGGACCGCATCGTTATCGAGAGGCGGCTCGTGACCCTGGTGGATCGTGTGGACGAGCGCTGACTCAAGCTCCTCAGCAGCCTCGTCAATAGTCCAGCAGAACTCCCTGCTCTTACTATGAACCGTTTCCAACAGCGTCTGGACGTTGTCCGGGGGATACGTTCTCCAGCTCTCGTCGGGGTATGCCTCGTCGAGGGTATTGATGAGGTCTGCAATATGGTCATCCTCTTGCAGCTCCTCCATTATTTCATCGTAGAGATCCTCGTCCTCCAGTCCCTCGCGAATCTCGAAGGCTGGCGAAATTCCCATCTCAACTGCGACTTCCTTAAGCAGGGTGTGAGTGAACGAATCGATAGTCTCAATATAGCTCTCCGTTTCGATCCATCGCCAGAGATCGTTATCCAGAGAGACGTCGGCCGCCTGCTCGTGCTGTCGAAGTCGACGTTTGAGTTTGGTCTTGAGTTCGCTCGCAGCGTCCTTGGTGAAGGTCGTAACGAGGATATCGTCCATCGGGTTCCCATCTTCCTCGTGGTACTTTTCAAGGACAGCCTCGGCGACGATGTCGATGAGGGTGGTGGTCTTACCGGTCCCTGCTCCGGCTCCAACGACCACCCGACCTCCGCCATCGTGGTATTCGTCGAAGACTGGTTGTTGGTCCGCTTCCTCCAAGTCGTGCGAATCTTCCGGTGTTTCAAGATACGTCATAGGTCTGCCCTCTCAGGAACAAGGCACATGTCTTTGTACACGCAGCTATCGCAGCCATCCAGCTGTACAAATCCTGGATCAACTTCAAATGTGAGGTCGTCCGCAGTCATCTCGCTCAGGTGGTCGCTGAGGTCACTATCTCGGGCACTCTGCCGCGAGTACCACGCTCGTCTCGATAACGGATTGGGGTCGTCCTCTAGGTGACGTTCCGGATCGTTTTGGAGCGATTCTCGGAACGCATTAATATGCCCCTGCTTGATAATCCCGTATCTACTGTCCGGACCTCGATTGTAGTGGTCCTGATAGATGACTCCCGCAAGACTCGACTCTACGTTGGTCAGGGTATGGAGACGGTGGTCGAGGGTAAATTTCGTTTTCCGGGAACAGTCGTCGACGTTCCCGCACGACTGACACAGAGAGTCGCAGTCTTCATCCCGGAATGCGCGGTCGTAGGAGTCCCAACAAGCCTTGATTGCCTTCTCTGCGTAGGAGGGATGACGAACATTTAGGACCGGTAGAGCGTAGCCATCGTCATTGTTGAGGATATCCCGTCGGTAGCCACCGATTCGAACATCCGTGCCGTCGATGGTCTCCGTCTGACTTTCTGCCCAAGTCCACTGTCGGTCAACCTCCGCAGCGCCCTCGAGCTCGTGCTGAACCAACTCCCATTCGTTCTTCAGCGCTGGGAGGAGCTGGTAGCGTTTGCTCTGCAGGTCGTCCTGATCATCGAACCACTCCTCCAGCTCATCGAGGTCATCGAACTGATGAGCCAGTTGATACCGATCCCGGATCTTCTCGTTGATGATGGATTCCCAGGCCTCGTCGAGATAGGGGCTGGTGTACTGGTGACGGATGACCTGCGGTAGTCGTCCGACCCGATGGTGTGGTCGACTACTGGAGTAGTATGGGATCTCGTCCCGCTGGACTGAGTCGCCCTCGTAGTTGAACAGCAGTTGATAGAAGTAGTATTTCAGCTGGCACTGGCTGAAGAGGTCGAGTTCGTGGGTACGAATCGGTTCGCTAACCACATCTGCCAGATCCAGATCGTTCTCGAATGCAGGCTCGTCGGTGGAGACTGAGATTTCCGTGGGAGGCCGTACATATCGATCGTATCGCGGCATCGTCTCCTGCTCCACGATATCCCGATCGGTACGAGCAGCAATTTCCCGAACGTCCTGGGTCGTAATGGCCGGGCGACGCATCGGCCAGAGACGCTCCGTGTGGTGATAGAGGAGCCGGAGCCTGTCCTTCTCGGAGACGTTCACCGCCATGTCTTCCCACGTAGCGCCATCCGGCTCGTCCGGCGTTGCTTCCTCGGGCTGGGGCAACCACTCGTCGACTCGAACTCGCTCGGCGAGGTCGTTCGTGGGCAGCAAGTCGACGAACGGCGACCACTCCACTGTATTCCCCTCTGAGTCCTTGTAGTGGTGGAGCAGCGTTATTTCGGCGTCGCTGGCCCGCATCACGTTCTCGTAGTAGTCGAGATCGATGTTGTATTGGGTTCGGCTGGACTGGAGACGGAGGAAGGGATAATCTCCAGTCTCCGAGCGTTCTGCGACTTCGTCTCGGAGCTCGTCATGGAGGAACGACGCTGGCTCGTTCTCAACCGGGAACTCTCCAGTCGAGACGCCGAGGAGATAGACGTAATCCGCTTCGACGAAGTGAGCGTCGCCAGCATCCATTACACGGACAGCGTTGGCGTCGGTGTGGGTCTTCCCGATGGTCTGGCTACCGATGACCTCGGTGATTGCACGGTTGACCTCTTCCCACCCGGAATCAACGTCGAATATATCCTGTATGTATTCGTAGTACTGGCCCGCAGCTGCTGCGAGTTGGTAGACCTCGGACGCATGTGAGGTTGAGTGGGTCTCGGTGATGCGAGTTCGCTTTAGGTCGACTCCAGGCCCGTCAGGACGGTTACGTTCCCGCGTGACCGTGAGGTAGATGTGACTCCCAAGGAGGGTGCGAAGGAGACCACGGAGCTGAGGACCTGTTTCCGGGGCACCATCCCGCTGTGAGGCGATCCAGTCCATGTAGTCCTTCATAAGATCCCAGGCCATATCCCAGCCAGTTGCCGACTCAACCTCGGCTCGCCATTCCGAGAAACTCCGCCATCCGTCACTCTCCTCCCACTTGTGCAACCGCTGTTCCAAATAGAGGAAGACACGCTGAGGGAGCGGCCAAATCGAGCTGTTCGCTTCTGGGTGACAGAACCCCAGTCGGAGAGGTGCCGTCACGTCATCGTAAGAAATCTCCTGGTCCTCTGACGCTGCCTCAACCAGCCGGAACGTAGCGTCGATGAAGCGATATCCGGCGGCATGGGCGAGGGGTTCCTTGGTCTCGATGTGGTACGGGATCTGGTTCGTTTCGAAGATGTCCTCGATAGCGGCTTGATACCGGTCGGCGCTACGAGTGAGGACGAGAATGTCCTGTGGGTCGGCACTGTCAGCCAATTTTTCGCGAATATCCTTGACAACGTACTCAACCTCCCGTCGTCGTTCCGGTGCTTCGATGAAGTCCACTGTACCAGGAAGATCCACTTCGTTCCCGACTGCTGCATCGAAGAGCGACTGGCCAGACTCGTCTGGGATAGACCACTCTGGATCGTCGTCGAAGGATTGATCTCGTATTGTTTCCAGCCGTTCCTTCTGCCGTTTGTAACTCCCTTTTCCGAGGTAGAAGTGAAGGTCAGTCCCATCGATGTTGTCCTCAATTTCCAGGAGGAGGCGTAGTGTCGGATTGTCGAAGGTGCTGATAGTAGCAACACCCAGCCAGTTGGTCTCGCCGAAAACGTCATTCCAACAGTCTTCGACTCTTTCTCGTGCAGCGCGAACCAGGTGACTCCGTGAAACGTAGATTTGTTCTCCGAGATCCGACACCAAATCTTCCAAAACGATAGTTAGCTCCCTGAACTGATTGAGACGCCGTTGCCCAGTCTGTTGCGCGTAGACGTTCGAGAGATCCCTTGCGATTGATTCGAGTTCGTCGTGGTCTCGGCCCGCGTCTGTACAGCGGTAGTAGTCGTTGAGTTCGTTATAGAGAGACTCCAGCGTCTCATCATTCGAGTATGGGACCGTCTCGGCGAACTCCTGCAGTGACTCATTATATTCGCCATCGATAGCACGGTCGAAGATCTCCTCTATCAGCCGGGTAATAAGCTCGTCAGAAAGGTCGTTTGGCTCGATTCCTGTATCCGCTTCGATGAGACGCCCCGCAATCTCGTCGATAGTGGTTAGCGATGCAGTCTCCCCAAGTTGAGTCCCTTCTCGGGTCAGTTTTTCGTGTAAGTTTCGTCGACTCAGTCCTTCGCCAACGATACATAGTCGCTCTGAACTACGTGATGGTTGGCTGGGATCCTGTGAATCCTCGATTAGAGAATCAACCGGTGGTCCGGCATGGAGGGTAACAGCCATGTAATAGACAGATATACCAACACCGGATAAAGATACCGTTGGACCTACATGTCGAACGTAGCTCAGGGTTATGGTTTCAAGTACCCACTTGAAGTCTCACCCGTCCATCGACTAACTTTCTTCTACTGCCTCAACGATCCGGTCGTAGAGCTCCCGGTCGTGCTGTTTTAAGATGTGGAGATCTTCCTCGAAGGATTCTATCTGTTCTTCAATGTCTGCCCGCATCTTGTTAGGGTGGTACGTGAGGTTCTTGTATTCCGATTGAACAGCCTCCCGTTGGCTTTCCGTAAGTATTCCACGACGTTTCTCCATTGCTCATGATTTTACCCCCCTGCGTCAAAGGTCTAATTATCAATAGGCACCAGCGCTGTCTTCGATACGTCCCGCTCGAGTTTGTCCTGAACCGGGGGTGCAGGGAGGTATGCAGTCTCGCCGTCTACTTCGACCTCCATCAGGAGCCCCTCCTCCATATACCATTGTAGTACATTAGCGAGTTGAACATCTTTCCCAGTAGTTCGACGGAGTGCCTCAGGGGATATGTCGTGGTCGTCACACCAGTCTCGCGCGGTTGAATAGAGGTACTCGTAGAGTTCGTCCGCTGTGTCTTCTTCCAGTTCCGTGAGGAGTCGAGCATAGTCAGACTCTTTGTCGTCGCTCCAGATCTCAAGCTCGATTACTGCCATAGAAGGAGAGTAACTCGCGATTCACTAATAGTTTACTGTATATGGTAACTAAGCTCTCGAAACTCTATATGGTAATGGGCCCCTCGACAAAACTAAGTGGGGGTGACTTTACAGTGAGAGATAGATGCCGGATCTCTCAGATTTCACTGATGAGGGCACCGACGATACAACAGATATGATTGAGGACTACCTGACTGGCAAAGAAATTGCGGACGAACCAGAGAACAAACTCCGAAATCGATTCATTCAGCACCTCATTGAAGAACGCGGCTTCGATGAGGACACGCTGAAGACGGTTCCAGAGTGGCGGGTTCCCCCTCGGCCGTCCGGTTCAAGGAACAGTAGTGCGGCGAAACGCCCCGATTTCGTCTATTTCGACGGCCCGAATCACAATGAGAGTCCGGACCGAATCCACACCGTCGGCGAAACGAAAACCCGAGTTACCGAGGGTGATTCGGCTCACGAGGCGGCGGAGAGCCAGGTGAAGTGGTACCTGACGAACGAATCTCAGGCGGAGTATGGAATCGCCGTCAGCGACATGGAAGACCCGTTTAAGGTCACTGTCTTCGCTGATACCAAGGACCAAGCGGGAAAGAAGAACGTCACTCAGGTCGACTTCGATCCACCGCTGCCGGGCGAAGAACTCGACGTAGATGCGAGCACCACCATCGGGGATCTGGAGCCGTTTGAGGAGAACCCAAAAGAACTCACATCGGACATCCGGGACTACGTCCACTCGCATGACGGGAGTGCCACCGACGACCTGACGATGGCAAAGCAATGGGCGTACATGATCCTCACCAAGCTGAAGGACGAGGAGAAGCCCCCGTCCGAACGGCCCGCCCTTCACATCCGCGAAGGCGATGACCCCGAATCTGTCGCTAAGCGCGTGGATCAGCTGTTCAAACGGGAAGTCCTAGACAGCCACCCAGCGGTCTTCGGGACTGCCCCCGACAAGGATACCTGGGAAATCCAGTTCGACGATGAGACCAAGCGGTACATCGTCAGTAAGCTCCAGGATTACTCGCTCCAGAAGACTGACGCGCTGCTAATGCGGGAGGCATTCGAGGTCTTCATTACGGACGCTGTCAAGGGCGACGAGGGGCAATTCTACACCCGTCGGAACCTCTGCGAGGGAATGGCCCGAGCGACCTCACCCAGCCCGGATGACAACATCGGTGATCTCGCTGCGGGGACTGGGGGACTCATCGGTGCAGGCATCGAGGAGGTCTCAAAGAAGATCGAAAAACGGCTCATCGAACGTGGACAGGAAGACCGTTACGCACTGGAACTGCGACAGTTCATCCAGAGTCACGTCTTCGGCGTCGACAAGGCACACTTCGCCGTCGACCTGATGGAAGCCGAGCTGGAAGCGATGGCGGAGACAGCCCCGAACGTCTACCGGAACGACAGTCTCAGCTACCACCGCTGGGACGAACAGCCACTCCCGAAGGGACGATTCGACATTTTGTTCGCGAATTTTCCATACGGGAGTGGTCTGACGAAAAGTGATACAACTGATCTGCGGGAATACGAGCTTGGTTACAAGTGGGAAAGCACCGATGGTGACAACGGTCCACGCGAGCTGACCGACGTGACGGGTATCGGCCCCTCGACTGCTGAGGACCTCCGAGACGCCGGGTATGAAGACATCGGAGACGTGTATGAGGCGGACGTCCAAGAGCTCGGTGAGATCCAGGGAATCGGCTCGGTGACGGCCGAAAAGATTCTCAATGACATCTCCGAGGAAGACGTAGAGGAGCTCCGTGGCGAAGCTGACGATGAGAAACAGGAGCCGTTCGTCCAGACGAGCCAGATCCGCGACGAGCAAGAAATTAGCATTCTCTTCATGGAGCTATACCACGAGATGCTGAACGAAGGCGGACGGGCGGCCATCGTCTTCCCAGAGACACACCTGGTGACGGACGACTACGTCGCCTACTGGCTTCGTCGCAATTTCCGTGTCCATGGTGTCTGGGATCTGCCGGACCAGATGTTCCAGCCACACACGCACGCGAAGATGGTCGTGCTGTTCTTGGAGAAGCCGCCCGCCGACGTGAATCCCCGCGAGGAAGACTACCCGATCTTCATGGGGACGATTGAGCAGGTCGGCCACAACCAGCGCGGTAACTCGCTGTTCAAGCGAGACGAGAACGGTGATATCGTCCGTGACGAGAATGGACACCGGGTTCGGAAGGATCACATCCCGGACATGGCTGAGGTGACTCTCGACTGGTTCAGCAAGGCCAAAGATTTCGTCGAGGACGCTGAGGCCGATCGGTCTTACTTTGAGGATCCCGAGGCGGAACCGGATCTGGAAGGCACCGACCTAGACGAAGAACAGGTAACGACTATCTGGAACAGCGAAGTCGAGGACGACACCCTCATTCCCCGTGCCTACCAGCGTCAGCCCATCGAGCGGGCTCGGAAGTGGGCCGAGGAGCATGACTGCGAACTCGTCCAGCTGAGCGAGCTAATGGAAGAGGGCGTCGTCGAGGCTTTCACCGGGCATGGCGGGGTCAAAAAAGAGTGGTATAGCTCCGACAACGAGATCCCGTACATCAACACGAGTCGGGTCAGCAAGTTCGAGGTCGCCACTGTCGGAAACCACGTCAAACGTGTGCCTCAGGAAGTTTATGATAGCAAGAAAGAGAAACTCAAGATCCAACCCGGAGATATCTTCATCGTCAAGCGCGGAGAGAACTACATCGGCAACGTCGGGATCGTCCACCCGGCACACATCCCGTTGCTGTCAGCCGCTGAGAACGATATCCTCCGCGTGAACGAGGACAACGAGTATAATCTGACCCCTGCAGTGCTTCTATATCTACTCTCTCAAGATATTGTGACCGACCAACTCCAGTCCAAGCACGAATACGAGACCATCATCTGGAATGTGAGCGACCGCTACCAGGAAGTCTATCTGCCGATTCCGCAGGACGAAGAGTTCCGCAAGGAACTAGATGAAGCCGTCCAGAAGCGGGCTGAAGGCTTTGGGACGCTTGTCGAGTCCATAGATTCAAAAATGGAGCGTGTCGGGCAGGAGTCTGAGGAGAACACCGTAGAAGAGCAGGTGGTTCAATCCGAGGATTAAGGGTGTCCTCGATTCCAGAAAAATACTCACGTCAGATTTAAATTTAAAAATAACAACTATATCTCTTCAACATTTTCGACACTCTTGATTTGGCTCTGGTGAATCGCGAGACAGCGCCGACTTGGTCCGTTACAACTAGGGAGTTGAAGCGGGAAACGGCGGATGCTTTATGTCCAAAATTTCGGTTGTGTTGGGACAGGACCCACTATTTGTCGACCTCAACCGGGACAAGATCGTGGTGACGGAATGTGAGTGTGAGAGTCTCATCTGTTTCCAGAACTCTGAGAGAGTATGAATACGCATCAAGCTCTCGTCCAGTATCTGAATCGAGATCGTCAGTATGGATATCTGTAACTTCACACCTGGTGTTATGATACCGCTCATCTGGGTCGTCAGGCCCAAGATATATTTGAACCCTCTCTCCTTGCGAATATGGTCTTGTGGCCGGTTGTGGGATATCGCTCATTGGCTTGAGATGATGTTCACAGTGGTGTCTGTACGATGACTATCCGCCATATCAATAGTGACTGACTTGGTATCGAACCAAGTTTCGAGGTCTAACAGCGGTTGCTGGTTACTTATCGTGATCACGCTCCGGCACTTCGTCTTCGTTGATCTCATAGATTCCATGGCCCAGTGGTTTGACAATATTGTCCTGTTTCAGACGCCCAAGTCGCTCTCGGACGTACTGCGAAGAGTAGTCCGCTTCTTCAGCGATAAGTGGTGCATTTGCACGTCCTTCGCGAAGCACGTCGAGGATCGCCCAATCAGCGTCGCGCATATCGTCTGCGTCCATAGATTTGGTTGCTATACTCATTGGTGTATGATAAGTTGGTGGCAATGGCCAAAAACCTACTGGTGATAACCTACAACCAATAGGTTTAATAGATTAGCTAATAGAGTAGTAACTGTGAGGCGCAGGGTGGCCGGGAGAACCGATTCTCGGCCGGGTGCTGGAACACCCGACCTGTGTCCCAAGGTAAGGACAATGAGCATTCAACCACGAACCCAAAAGACGGTTTCGGAAGCACAGACTACCGACCCACGCGCTGACTACATCTCCGTCGGTATCGACACGGAAGGCGCACACCACGTCTACCGGACGACCGACGAGTCCGTTCACGTTATCAAGAACGGCGAGCGCACCGTCCGCTACGACCTCGAGGTCGTCGAGAAGACGATCGACGACTGGATCGACTACATTGCCGACCGCCGCGGCGGCTTCGAAGTGCAGTACCTGTTCAAGACGATGGCTGACGCGATCGTCGGCGCTGTCGAGGTGGGCGATCAATGACGACCGTCAATGATCACGAAGCTGTCGTAAAGCGTGCCGAACAACTCGAGCGCAAAGGCGCTCTCGAGATGCGCCTGCGAGCGGAGTCCCGCGCCGTCGCCAGCCACGAACTGGGCGACATCGAAGCGACCGACGGCTCGGAGATCATTATCGCCGACGACGATATCCGATCCCACACTCTCGAGACCGAGGACGGAATTCTGCTCATCGATGCCGATGACGATTCACGTATCGCAGCCGACGGCGGTTGCGACCAGTCCACCGAACCGACCGTCGAATTCGTGTTCGAGTACACGACGATCAACGGCCGTCGCCGCCGGGTGATGGTTGTCCCCGATACCGGTGGCGAAGCCTGGCGGATCGAACACGAACGCCGCAATAGCAACTGGAGAGAAACAGGTCGCGAACCGATTACCGAAGTCGATCTTCACGTACAGGGACGGCCCAGCGAGCACGACCCCAGTGAACTCGAGCACCAAAGACAGTCTGCCGTGCCCGATGGCGGCCACATGAACCGTGAGACGTTCCTCACCGAGCAGAGACATTACTGCGATATCTGCGAGTGTCCATTCGACTCGCTCACCACGCTGGCAAGCCATGACTGTCGACTCCAATCCGAGGGTGGCTAGCTGATCCAGTACACCTCCTCGGATCACGTTGACTTATCGAGCGCAGTAGGCCATACTCCGCCACTCGAGACGGAGCCACCAACCCCGGCAGATCGACATCGGTGTTCCTGAACACGAAGACGTCTTCCGGGGAGACGGCCACTTCGCTTCCTCGAGACGACTCTCGAGTCGGTAGTCTACTGCTCTACCAGCGTTCCCGACATCGACCAGCAGCGCGAGTCGAATCGCCCGACAATGCCACTGAATCCAGAACCAAATGAACGCGAACACAGACTGTCCCGGACCTGATGCACAGACACTCCAAACACTTGCCGACGAACTCGAGCGCCTTCGCGAGCGCGTCACAACCCTTGAGGATGAACTCTCCCGAAAGGACGACCGCATCGGTCACCTCGAGGCCGAACTCGAGGAGGCCCACCGAGAAAACAAGGATCTCGAAGCACGGCTTGAGGACTTAGAAGAATCACAGACTCCCATCGAAGCACGGCTGGACGCCCACGAGAAGAAACTCAACGCCAACAAAGACCGTGTCGGTGAACTCCAGGCACGAGAACTCGAGAAGGGTGCACACCTCCTTGAGGAACACATCGATAATGGGGAGATCGACGTTGTGGATGGCCGCCTCGAGCGCATCCGCAAAGACGATGGTGGGAGCTATTTCCGATTGCCTGAGAGTGACGATCCACTCGATCGTGGTGGCGATGTCTCCCTCTCGTATGGAGATCTGCTCCCACTCCAGCAGCTCGCGAAGATGGACGAGGATATGCTCCGTGCAACGACATCATCGCTTCCGTCACGGCTCGCTGCAAAGCTCTGGAAGGCACGCACCGATCCCGCGGTTGGTGACAACCCCTGGCGGAAAGGCAGCACAAGCGTTCGAGAGTACGTCACTGCCGGCGATATGAAACACTGGATCCGACGGCAGGAGAAGGGCATCAGTG
Source organism: Natribaculum luteum (assembly GCF_023008545.1). Classification (NCBI taxonomy): domain Archaea; kingdom Methanobacteriati; phylum Methanobacteriota; class Halobacteria; order Halobacteriales; family Natrialbaceae; genus Natribaculum; species Natribaculum luteum. Next base: position 32,898 of record NZ_CP095399.1, read on the forward strand.
ACGACTACGCGAAGAAGCTGGTCTCGCGAACGATCGATGCGTTACTCAATCTCTCGAAAAGCAGGCTGGCTGTCAAAAAGCGGACACAGCGCAAGAACGGCCTCAAGTACACGGAACGACGCGTCTTGTTGATGGACGACGTTGACATCCCCGGTGAAATGGCCGGCTCCGGAGACACCTGACGTCGACGGTTGCGGGTGTCGCCGGACTACCCATAACCCCTGAGAAGGGTCTCACTCTATCCGCCCACCTAATATCCAGCACAAGAGCGGTTGTACGCAGTGTACTGTTAGTCTGTGGTACGTCGTTTGATCGGTCGTTGTCGGTCTTCTTCCAAGGACTTCCCTGTGGGTGTGTCTGAAGACGCCAGCTGTCACCGGGACCCTGTCGTCTCGAGAATGTGAACTTGTAGATAAGAACGCAATTAGCGCTTCTCTCTACCCAAGAGCGAACTACTATTGTCCTCTGGACCAATAGCCTTATTGCATTGGTCCACGTACCAATGGGCGAGGATGGCCTCACTGACTGACGATGACCTCGATGGCGTGAGCGAGGGGAGGAAGTATCCCGACGGGACTGTTGTCCGCGTGTTTTGCATGCGGACAGACCGTGACGCGTACCCGTCTGGGTGGGCCTACAAGCTCCATTCGGTGCGACGGAGCCGGACCCACCCCGCACGCTTGACGATGGGACGATTCGTCGGTACGACAACTCGCACGAGGACACCAAAGGGCACGAACTGCACGTTGCACCGGATCCCGTTCCAGATATAATCTCATTCCCCGAGATGGTCGAACTCTGGGAACGATTCTGGAGCGAAATCCCGAAATCCGAACTCGATGTCAAGTGAGGCCATCACACCACGGTGATACCCATGAACGATACCACGCCGCCGCTACACCCGATGGAGCGTGAACAGCTTCGGGCCGAATCAACCCTCGTTGTGACTGTAAAGTCGTCCAGTGAGTTTCACGATGATGTCACCGATGGCATCAAGGCGCTTGAGCGGGGCGACGCGGTGGATACCCCGCCGACGCTCTCGTTCACTAGCTACGACGACCTCATGGAGACGCTGACGCCGCGCGTCCTCGATCTCATTGAAGCCATCCGCCAGGAAGAGCCATCCAGCATTAATGAGACCGCACGGGTTGTTGACCGGGACGTGAAGAACGTCCACGAAGAACTCAGTCGGCTCGCCCAGTTGGGCATCACCTTCTTCGAAGAAGAAGGTCAGAGTAAGCGCCCAGTCGTCTGGTTCGACGAACTCGTCATCAACCTGCCGTTTGACCCAGAGACTGGCGACACGGCAGCCGCCGCACCATAAAATCTCACTCGATTGCGAGCAAAACCCGTATTCAACGGGTACTGTTAAGCGGATGACTGTCGAAACAACCAGATAGAACTGCAATGGCTCGCGTCACAGATCCACGGCCACCACTTCCGGAGTGGATTCTCGAGTGCTACGACCGGCTGTGTACGCAGGCATGTCGACCAGATGCTGGCGAAGACAGTGTTCCGCTGATCGATTACGACGATGCCGCTGACGTGCTGATCTCTGATGTGGAGTTAGCTCTTGAGCAACGAGACGTCGAGTACGCACTGACGCGGCTCCTTGAACGGGGCTACTTCTACGAAGTTGAAGACGAACTTCGGGTAACGTCCCCAGATGAGCATTGTTAACGGCTCTTCGAGGGGTCGTCCTGCATACCGATCTCGTGCCACTGCACTCAACTCGAGTCAGTTCGACATCTCACCGCTTCATTCACTCCATTCCCGGAATTGTCCAGAAGTGATGGCTGCGTTCTGCTAGAGCCCCACCTCATACTCTTCGAACACGGACTCGAATCCTTCATCGACGACCTGCTGGACAAGCTCCGCGAACGAACTTCGATTACCTGGATCTTCAACGAGTGACCGAAACGTACTCTCGAAGTGATGCCCATGAGAAGGCCGATCACGACTCGAGGTTTCGTGAGCGGCTTCGTGCAACATCACGAGATACAGGTCGTGCATCCAGATTGCACGCTGGCGGCTCGTCACTGCCGAGTCAGTGATCACGATGTACGTCCTGCCGTCGGTCCAGGCATCGGCACTCGCCTCGCCGTAGTACACGTCCCGCTCAATCCCAAGCTCTCGTGCGAGCACTCGAGCGAAGCGGAGATAGCGCTGCTGATCAGCGTTCAACTGCGATTCATCCTCGATGCGATGATAGCCCGTCCACACACCTTCTGATTCTGCTTGCTCGCCAACATCGAACGTCTCCGGTACCGCTATCGATGTGTCTCCGTCAATGGCAAGATCGCGAAGCCGTTGGGTTGCTGCATCGCTCGTATCGAGGACGACATAGCCCCGTTCAACGAGTTTGTCTGCGCCTTTCTGGGCTCCGTCACCCCATCCAATCTTTGGGGCTGCCTGGATCTCCTCAAGGCTAATGCGGGACTCCGTTGCCAGCTGGAACAGCTTGCGATCGGCCCACTGCTCGTCCGATGCATCACTGCTGTCGGATGCCATCGCCTCGATCATCACCTCCCGACTCTCGGCAGTCAGCCGGTCGTCCGAGACATTCGCATACAGGTCGTCACGTGCCTGCTCGAGTGCGTCGTCGATCCGTTGCCAGCGATCACAGCCGGATTGGATGCCGTTGCGCGCAAAGTTCAGCGTCAAGTTCCCCTTCGAGACGACCACACCACCGAGTCCGTACTCGCGCTTTGTCGTCACGTACAGCCCATTGCTGTAGATATCGAGCCCCTCGTGGGGCGTGTACTCGAGTGCGAGAATCGCATCGTCAGTTTCGCGTGTGAGTGACGGATGCGGTGAGTCCGCCACTGCTTCGAGTGGATCGCCGTTGTCGACCGATTCGCCGTTGATCACGACCGAGACGCCTGTCTGGGATTGTACGTACGCGAAGCGCTTGCGAAGATCGCGAACGTAGCGCCGCCACCGGTAACTGTCCGGATCCGGCACTTCGTCTTCGTAGTGGTCGATCTCGACAAGCATCCCCTCGAGATGATGCTCAACGTCCACGAGTTGGCCATCGCGCCCACTGACGTCTGCCCACGTTCCAGAGTCGCGTCGATCTCGATAGTCGAAACACAATGCGGTGTCGTGACTCCAGATACGAACGGCACCCTTCGCGATGATCGCACCCTTGCCGATGCCCCACTCGCCGATTGTCTCGTCGTCTGCTCGTTGCTTGCTTCCTGCACCCAGCACTGAGAGGTTTCGCCGCCCTTCGGTCGACTCGAGGTCAACGCCAGCGCCATCATCGAGGATGATCGATCGCTCAGGTGAGATGCTGACCAACACACGGGATGACCCAGGACTGTCGATGCCGTTTTGGACAGCTTCGCGAATCGCGTCTGTGAGATCCGCCATTTGGTCTTCGATGAGGTACGTTGCAACCCGCTCGTCAGCGGTCATCGTCACGGTCTCGTCAGTCGATGGCTGACTGACCGGCCTCGAGTCAGTCGCTTCGCTCGTCGCGAACTCCGATAACGTCAGATGATCTGTCATGGTGTCCACCCATCTTGCACCACACAAACTTCACCGAGCGGCTACTGGGAAATTGGACCGACTGTTAGTCTGACTCGGCGAACGCCCCCACTATGACACCTTGATCACGGCAACATCGGATGGTGTCACTATCACACGGCGCTCACCAATCGAGAATCGAACCTCGAGATCAGTCTGTGGGCCCGTCGAGTCTACAAGTCGCTCAAGGGCTTCGGCGTCGATCATCCGCTGTAGTTGGTACTCGTCTCGATCGAGGCCCTGTTCCTCGAGTGCAGTGATGATCTCGAGCAGAAGCGGTCGATCACTCATCGTCGACCTCCTCACTGACGATGTCGATGATCTCCTGGGCGGTCGAACTGATCCGCTCAAGCCGATCGAGGATCGTTTCGGGCTCGTCACCGTGCCACGCGGCGAGGTAAAACGCTGACCCACTGGTATCCAACTCGAAGTACCGTCCAACAATGTAGCCGACCGCTTCGGCCTCGAGTTCACGTTTCGATCGCTCAGCCTCATCGTCGACGCCATTGTGTAACAGCGCGTGGGCGTACTCGTGAACGAGTGTGACGGCGAGGTCAGCCTTGTTTTCACGAGCACGGACGGCGACGCGTGGCTGCTCTTGAGGGCGGTACTCACAGATTCCCTTGGCACTCCCATGCGACCAGTCCTGGGGTGGCACGACCTCTACGTCCACCTCGAGGGGATCTGCTGCCTCGAGGAGCGCGGGAACCAACTCGCCAGCTTGTCCCCATGCTTCGGTCTCGAGGTCGGGCAGTGGCTCGCCATCAGTCTGTGAGATATCGAAGACGGGTGCTGGCCGAAAGCCTACGAGTCCCTTTTCCCAACTGTCCGGTGGTGTCTCGTTGTACTCACAGTCACTGCGCTCGTGGTACGACGGCGAGTTCCCGCAGTCGGGACACTGCTTTGCGATGATGGGTGCCCAGATCCAGATCGCTGTCTCCCCTTCTTTGACGTGTCGATCAAACTCGTTCTGCCATGTTCGGTAGCCGGCAACGCATGTTGCCTGCGGACACTGAAGTTTGATCAACAGCGTATTTCGGTGCGAGTAGTCGTGGAAGCGACTCTGGACGTCTAACCACTCTGTGAACTGCTCGCTCGAGACGGCGTCATCGACCTCATCGACGAGGTCCTGGACCCATGCCTCGATCGTACTATGCATCTCATCGTGCCGGGTGTCCGAATCGTCGAACGTTTCCCGGGAGCTGCTGCTCGTAGCCATATTCGATTACTGCTTCCCGAGTCGAATCGAACCGAACTGAACTCGAGAAGACCTCCACCCCTCAGGGGGTCTCAAAAATACGTCTGTCTCGAGCAGCTGAAGAGCCGCTAATCAGCGGACGCTGGGGTCTCCACTTTGATCGGCGCGTCGTCTGGCGTTCCACTCTTGTTCAAGAGCGACGCTGGGTATGCATCGTACGCTGTCCCGATCAGCAGTGGTTCGACCTCTGCAAGGGTTGCGGGTGTTCCGTATGGACTGCAGTCCGCTGTCCTATTCCAGGCATGGACCCAGAGATACGTCTGCTGGGACAGCGTTCGTGAGTCGGGCTCAAAGAGTGCCTCAACCCAGTGCTGTTTGCGTTCGTCGTCACCAGTGAGTGCCTGTGAGAGTTCGCCGATATGCCAGTAGTTTCCACCACCCCACCGCGCAAAGCTTCGCGTCCCATCCCGCTCGTAGGCGATCTCTGTGAAGTTTGCACTGAGCTCTCGCTTCTTCCCGTATGCCTCTGCCTTGCCGATATACCGGGGCACGATGTCAGCAGGTGTTGCAGTCTCTGCAGGTTCCTCGAGCTGGTACATGATGTACAGCAGGCCATCGTCGCCGTCCGCACGGATGCCGTCCTCGTCGACACACTTCCGGCCTTCACGGCGAATCCGGGTATCGATCTCTGCAGAGCGCTCGAGCGTTCCGTCGTCGCGTGTTCGAACCCGTAATTCGTCGGTCACATCAAAGAGCGGAATCGGGTCCGACTGTCCTCCGCTTTGGATATCAGCCAGTATGTACTCTTCAGCCCACGCTTCCCAACACTCGTCCTTCGTCATGGGGTTGGCCCGCGTATTTTCGCCGCCACTCGGCCACTGTCTGTCCTGTGCGGTGATTTCGTCTGCGACCCACTCCGTCCCAGCCTTGCCTATTTCGTGTAGAATTCGATTTGGAACGAACTCGCGATTGGCGAAGATCTGCTCGTATTCGGGCTGTGCGTGAACCAGTCCAACGAGTTTTGCCTCGAGTTCCTGGCGATACGTCTCGAACTCGTAGGGACCGGACTCGAGTTTGTCGACGTCAACGATCCAAACGTACAATCGGCTGTCCGCACGTTGGGCGACTGCTGCGATCTGATCATACTTCGAGAAGCTTCCCCACTCGCCATCGTCTTCCCACTCCGTAATTGGAAGCGAATCGCGGATCTTCCGGGAGTGTTGTCCGATCCGTGAGCTGATGTCGTTCGATTCGCCCACATACACAGGGATCACGCTCTGCGCGTCTGTGACCGGCCCATCCAAGAGGTAGATCAGATAGAGGTAGTCACCGTCGTTCATCCCCCATTTGTAGCTCCCCAGTGCATCGCTCGTCTCGAGTCTGTCGTCAGTGGATTCGAAAAATGGGACCGGATCCGGTGTCTCATCAGATCGGAGGTCCGGCAAGAGCGTGTCCTCGAGCCATGCTTCCCAGATCGCTGCTTTGCTCGTCGAACCTTCTGGGCTCTGCTCTCGCCCGTTCATAGACGCTGATTGTACCAACTGAGTCGTTCTCCGATCAGTAGTCCCTCTGTCGGAATCTGTACCGTGACGTCGTGGTCCTCGATCAACGGGAGTAGTTCCTCGTAGTATGCTTTCCCCGCATGGAACACGAGCGTGATGTCGGACTCGAGCAGACCTGCTTCTTCCAGTTCCTCGTATACCCCTTGGGACCACTCTCGCTTTCGTGCGACTCGAGCGCCGGTCAGCGTCTCGTCATACGGCTCGATCGGCGAGCCGTCTGGTTCGAGCAGCTGGTGCTTCGCTGAGAGGATATACCAGTCGTCGTGATACTGCTCACAGTATTGTCGCGCTTTGCTGAACAACGCTGATGGAGAGTAGAGTTCTGCTGGTGGTGCCGCATGTTCGCGCTTCGTTTTCGTGCAACTCACCAGTCCGATTTCGGTCATGAAACGATATTTTCACGCCAGATGGTAATTAGCCGACGATCTCTCATGAGATGACGTCTTTTGGCGAATTGGATATGGAGACCATCGTATGGCGACTCTCGGCCTGCGGTGCGTCCGTGAGCGTTTTCATCACATGAGTTACCGAAGGAAGTGAAGCACTATTACACGAAGTACGCGATATCTCTCGATAGCAACCGTTCGATAGCACATCCGAAAGTCGGTGTGTCCTAACACCGACTGTTTTGGAAGGATCAACTCGATGCATCTCCGACTGATATCGAACGCCTCAATCGAGAACTCGAAGAGACGCTTCTCAGCATCTTGCAGAGGTTGGCCTTCCACTTCGATTAGGTGCTGGTATCTACGTCGAAGATGCGTACTTCACGCCCACGAACGCCGATCGAGATCGCGACATCCTCAAGCTCGCACTGTTAAACCGAGAGAAAACCCGGGGAAGGTAGCAGGAGATCTCTCTGACCCCATTCTTATCGCAAACCGTGGATAATAGATCATATATGTGATAATATGCGTGAGTTAGATATGAAATAATATATTTGACATAGTGTACAACAATAGTGATCTAATCAATTCCCATACCCGGTTGATATCGTGCAAATCCTTCTAGATTTAATAGTAACATAAGACTTATAAATAGAACCCTCCCAACAGCGCGGTTTGGAAACTAGGATCTGATGTCCAACAGACTACTGGAACACTTGACAAATTCGTGGAATAGATCATAATTATTTGTTACATAGTACCCCCCTATCTATTCAGTCATCACTATAATCAACAAGATCCATGCTTTTAAATGGGCCATCATCATCTGGCACATTGAATTGAAGCTTTGGGTCTGTACTCCTAGTATCGTTGACAACTCTATTTAGTTCACCAGCGATTTTGCTTGTCGGATCTGTCCCTGTAAGTCGACACCATCCTTGTGTTCGTGTCAGGGCAACAAACGCTTTGTTCCGCGATCGAAGATGTTGACGACGCCAATTGCTGTCCGACACATCCTTCGACACTTCTTCAGCGACACTATCTAGTCCCATTACATAGACTAAGCCAGCTTCGTTCCCACGAGCATGATGAACCTCCGAAATAGTTACTTTTCCTTTCTCTTTAAAATTTGCTCGCCGCCCCTGTTGGCTCACTGTCTCTGTCACATGATGAACAATCGAGTCACGATTTTCTTGCAAACCTCCAAGCCGTTCCTCAAGACCAGCTTTTAATTGATCAAGAGGATCTTGGCGCTTCTTATACGGCCATAGATGGGTGATCATAATCTCGTGAGGCAATACATTTTCTTCTTCGAGATTCTGCTCAATGTCATCAATAACCCAGTTGATCTCATCTTTCCAGTTTTTTCCCCAGTAGAGCCGGAGCAGCTCGCTTGGTTCTTGAAGTTCCCAGAACGGGTGAGGTGAGTTGTCTACAGGTCGCTTAATCACCACTCTCTCCCCGACTGACGATTGTTTGAAGTCCCCGTCGGTAACTTCGTAACCGAGTCGATCCCAACCTTCCTGTGTAGTCAATGTTTGGATCACCGGCCCGTCACGATATAACCCCATACCGAATGCGTGAGCAGTCATAAGGATCGAACGAGGGGTTCGGAATGATTTCCTCATAATGTGGGTGCTGTTAATACCTCCCGGTAGTTTGCCTGAGACTGACACTCGTGGGTTACCGTTTTCATCAACCCCGAATAGATCAACAGCTGAGAGGGCTTCAAGCGAGGCTAGATTCTGCGCTTCGTCGTATGCCCAGTAGATGCGTTTGGGCTCAGAAAGAGCTGCATAGCACATTCTGAAAAAGTGGGGCGTTAGGTCCTGAGCTTCATCGATAATAATTGTATCGTATAATTCTTCAATTTCTCCTGTCTCGATAAGATTTCGACAGCATTTATCTAAGAGCTTAGGAGTCTTAGTGTATCGACCGAACTTTCGTTTGGCGTCATCGTAACTCAATGGAGATTCGCCTGATTCCCTAGCGATTTCGTAGTACATCCCTGGACCTGTGCTACGTCCACCCCAACCGTGACGGACATGTAACTGGCTCCAGTTTGGATCATCTCCACCGGAAAAGTTCTGATAGAAGGCTGCTATCAGTTCCTCGTGACTCTGCCGGAGCCCATGCGTTCGAAATGCAACTGCGATGGTCCACTTAGGATGTTCCCAGTGTAATTTGGCCGCCCGAAGTGCACAGACGACAGTTTTTCCAGATCCCGCGATACCACGAATATGTTGTGGCGCATCCGGTGTCTGGAGCCCGATCTTTAGCTGTTTATCAGTTAAGATTTTTAAACGACGATCAAGGAAGTCAAGCAATTCACGCTTTGACTTCGGCGTAATTGCAGCATTGAGCTGGCCACCACTGATGCTATCACTGAATTTTAAAGTTGCCAAACCGTGACGGAGTATTTCATCATCAAGCGGAGATTCCAATAATGCCGTTAGCTTGTCCTTCAGCTCTTCACGATTGGCCAGTGTATCCTTGAAAATGAGCCGTTCAGATGCTTTGTCTTCAAAGGTTTCATGCCATTTTCTCCTCGTAATGTTTGGTAAGACGACAAAATCAGAGACTGGAATTTTTGATTGTCGGTCATCGGTTCGTAATTCATCGCGGTTTTCGAACTGCCGCCGTACCGCGATCATTGCATCGCCCACTGTGTTCTCCGGTCGAATCGATGTAGATTCTCCAGCAAGTTGCCAATCAGGCCCGGTGAGGCGTTCAATATCATCAATTTCGATATCAACAATATTCATAACAAACGCGCCAACGGAAGAAGCTAAGCCGACGACATCAATATACTCTGCATCACCGCGTCCAGTCTGCGGATACTTATAGTATAGCTGAAGAAACTGCTCTGACAGTGCTTCTTCAATATTATTTAAGACTCTTTGAGTATTCTCATTATCTGGCCGAACATTTTCACCAATCCTACAGTTTAGGTATTTATGATCCGCTGTTTCGATCCGGTCCGGAATATCGTACGACGATTTGCTCATACCCTTTCGCGATTGTGAAGTGACAAATATTCTTTGTTCTGATAAATAATAAACCCATCAGTTTAATTGATAACGATAGACTGACTCAGCAGTTGGGGAATCCGGTAGATCAGTTAATTCGACAGTCATGCTATCCCCAGCAGCGCGGTCGATATCAAAGTCATCAATAACATTCGCGTTGCCGGTAATCCGATACTCAACGGTGACACTACCACCTCCATTGGATATTAATGATCGGAAACAAGTTTGAAATTCTTCTGTAATTGGCTCTGTTTCTCCCTTAGGGACTCGAGCGGTAGTAATATTCTTTGCGACGAATGTTACTGGTTCCTCCTGGGGACGAGCGGAGGTGTCTTCTAAAACACGCTTTTCTGTGGAATCATAGCGGCGAAGAGGAGTTTGACTTGCTTCAGGCTGGAACCAGTCCGTCTCAGGGCATTCCAGAATACAATTTAACTTTAAATCCTGTGCCACGCCATGTCCATAGTTAGCAAGCTTAAGATATACATCATCATCCTCAAACCATCGATCAACGACTTCGATAGAGGGCTCGGTTTCAAATTGCATTAGCCGTTTTTCCATCTCCACTTGCCTTCGACTCAACTCGACCTGCTGCTGTGTGAGTAGGATCACAGTAGCAGTGAGCAGAGCGCTCAAGAGGGTAGTTGTCACACTGATCGGCCGTTGAACAGTAATACTTCCTGTATTGACAGCAATCATTCCTCCAATGAGGCTGACAGCTACGATAATATATGCGATCAGCCAGCCTAGTCTGGTATTCGAATTCATCTTGTTTCTGATACCCTACTTATCTCACAGGTTAGTATAATATCTGTGAGTTTCATTTAATCACCTAACATCTAATCAATGATTTGGCTGGTTGGAATAACTCATAATCGAATGAATCAGCAGTTGCTCGAGTAACGACCTAACGGCTGGAGTATCCTCAATCTTCAATTTCAACCTAGCGTACCTGAGTCAAACGTTACGCAGACTCGGCTTGCAACTCCTCGAGAGCAGTTTCCAGCGACCCCTGAAACTGCCACGAGGCTTGCTCGAACGCGCTGTCTGTCGGCCCGTCCCACCGAGGAAAGCCGGCATGGTCGCTCACCTTGACGGTCCACTCGGCCGGTTCATCGAATGGGGTTCGCGTTGGCAGTTCGACGACGTAGAGGTACTCTTCATCTCCATGAATGCCGTTGACGGGATTTTCGACACCGTGACCGAGCAGGAACAACGGTTGCTCAAGATGTGCCATGTTCGACGGGTCCAGCAAGTCATCCGGCTGGTCTGCGCGAATACTTCGGTCACGCCCTTCGTCTATGTAGAGGCCCATACTCGAGAGCGTCTCGAGGAAGATGAACTGCGCAGCGGCGTAGCTGGGTCCACGTTCCGTTCGTGTCTTCTCGAGCAGCTGTTTGAGTTGGGCAAGGTCACGGAGGACGCTTTTCGGATAGCCGTCGGAATGCCGGTAGACCTGTGCGATGCGATTGGTTGAATTCTGTTCTGCTGCAGACTCGTTTCGGTGGACGAATCGGAGTTGACTTCGGGTTGACATCGATTTCTCCTCTCCAGCGCGACTACGCCAGCACCCATCACCGGCGCACAAACAACTCCCGCGGACAGGGTAGTCTGGCATCTAATTACTGCTATGTTAACCCTCTGTGACAGATCGGCTACGCCTGCGGATTCGTCCATGCTGTTCTTCCCGCTCTGCTCGAGAAGTTCTACTCTTAGATCGAGTCATCGAACTGTTCACCACTTCCTTCTTGGGCACTTCTGAATCGATAAGTTCAGGTAGTACAATTATCGCTGCTAAATTCCGCCTGTCCGGATGCTATCAAGATCGGCCTGCTGAATAGAGAGATTTCTTCAGCATGGGGACTACCATTATTTGAATAGAAGCCGATCCATGACCCGTATCATGGTTCAAACCACATTGGAGATAATAGGCCTTATTTTCGGTCTTCTCGGGTCAATTATAGCAGTTAGTAATGAGTTTTCAACACTTCGTAAAATTGGTATAAAGATCTCCAAAATAGCACCATGGTCACAGTGGGATCTTACCCTCTTGGATCAGGGGCTTGATACACTCCCTGAACGTCGGGTACGTAGTGACCACGATGCATTTCTCCCGATGTTTGATTATCTCACCGAATCGGGCCAACCCACCACCAGGCCGTCATACACGGAGGAGGACTTAAAATTCATAGATGAGGTTAAGGATACAAATCTTCACAGATTAGCTGAAGATCTAATGGAATTAAAGCATCAGTCTCAAGAAGGAGATAAGGAGATGGAACAATTGTTGAATCGCATGACAGGGTTCGTAGGTCAAATATCCGACGAAGAAATGTATTTTAGTTTATCTGATGATGGAAATGAGATTGTTTTTAATATTCCTCGCTATCCCAACCTCTCGGGCCAATCCTTTAATCGGTCGTATTACGAGGACCGATTGAATGCTGAGATTGATCGATTCTTTGTGCACACTGGCACTCTCTTGATCGGAATGGCATTCGCTTTCCAAGGTCTTTCCCTCATATTTTAATTATATAAAGCATAGAGTGATTTCATTCTCTGTCAGTCACAGCTTATTCTATACTGCATGATCCAACCAATCTAAATTCGGATCACTTTAGCACTGACGCCTTGTATTTAGCACGACTCCGTCAACATCTCTGGTAGATGGTAGAAGTATCAACGCTAAATTCGCACATCTACTTACCGGCAAATTCACCGCAGCAGTCGGTGGATCAAACCAGTGAGAGAGTTCTCTGATACCCGTCGAGAACAAGGTTTAGTCAGGTCAGCGCGTAACTTCCCCGTATGCCCTTTAGCGTCAGTTGGCACACGCTTCTCGAGCATCTGGATGAGCTGCCGGCGGACGCGACACTGATCACACCATTGTCGCACTCTCGCATCCATATCACAGATGCCCAAGAACACCGCGTTATCGTCCAGTTTGACGAGTCGAACGAGAAGCGTCCGCTCCAGCGCGATCAGTTCGAGACACTCTACCATCAGATACAGACCACACATGATGGGTTCGACCTCGACCGGCTCCCGCCAGATGCTGACCCGTATCCAGCGGTGTTGAGTGTTCATCCACGGTTCGAGATCGACGAAGATGCGGGTGTGATCGCAGAGACAGACGGACCGACGACGACCCAACTGGCCGACACAGCACATGAACCAGACACCGATGACGACCGAACCGAACCCGACGGTCTGGACGTCTACTCGGATGCGCTGCTACTGATCGATGCGCTCGAGCGCCACGACGTAACTGACCTGCCTGAGTTGGAGACGGCCACACTGGTGAATCTCTATACGCTGCTGTCGGATGTCCAGCGCGATGCTAACGACTTTCGCCAAGAGGTTGCTGACGTACTTCTCTCACGGCTTCATCACGACCGTCCTGTTGCCGGTCAGTACGGCTCCGTCCAGCGCACGAGTCGCCGTAACCGCTCGCTCAAAGATGACGAAGACGTCCTCTCCATGCTCGAGGCGGAAGGGATCGACCGCGAGCGCGTCATGAGCGTTGATCGCCAGAAGGTTGACGAAGCCCTCGAGGTAACGACGCTCACCGAGTCCGATATCTACGAGATCGATGAGAGCGAGTACGTTCGCAAGGCGGAGGTCGATGACGACGTCAAGGAGTCGCGCCTCCAGGGCTTGAAGGACCGACTTGCCGCCAGCGAGGAGACAGAAGCTGAGGAACTGCAACAGGAAATCGAAGCACTCGAAGAGCGTATCGATGATCTCACGAGCTTCCAGGCGGGGACGGAGATACAGGGATGACTGGTGACGGCTTTCGCGTCATCATGCACAGCGCAGGTGGTTGGCGGGATCTCTCTCAGTCGTTCTGCAATCTGACACTGGCAGTGTCGAGTTAGCCATTGTCCTCCTGCAAGCGGAGTTCGTTGGCCCGTCTCTCGAGCAGGCGGAGGATCGGAACACGTTGTTGGTGCTGGTTTTCATAGGCGATGCAGGCTCGAAGCGTCTCCATATCGTTGATCGTCGCGATGCTGGCATCAATCAGCCGTGTGTTTGGTGCCTCGAGCCGCTGAGCTGGTGAGAGTTCGCTCGAGTTTGGAGGTTGCTTTGGTGTATCGCTCATTGGATGTTGCCTCTACCCCTGTTGAGGCACGAAAAACTGCATTGCTCTCTGGTTTTTCCGCAAGTGAGAGATGACCACGTGCTACGGTAAGTACGGGGGAAGCACCGGTCGTTCGATGCAGCGGTTATACGGTTCGAAGGTCATCTGTCGCCTGTGACCGGATGGCGGCTGCTGCGACTTCGTCGGCTCTCTTGATGAGTTCCGCTTCGATCGTCGCCGGCTCGACCGGCGTTCGGCTCGTATGGGAGAGCACGATGTGTGCCAGTTCGACTGGCAGGTCCACTGTTGCAACGACGTAGACTCCGTAGTAGGGATGTCCGAGCAGGTTGTAGACCGGCGTCTCGGCCATCCCGTCGAATTCGGCGAGTTTGCTCACGTCGTGGATGAGTGCACCAGCAACTACCGTATCCACTGAGAGCGTGACCTCGCGCCGCTCAAGAAGTGTCTCTGCGAGCGCGACGGCACAGGCAGTTACGTCCCGAACGTGGCTTACCAGCCGTTCGTTCTCCAACCCTAACGCACGCTGTGTTGGAGGCAGCCACGGTACCTCGGTGAGGTCGTCGATGTCGTTCTCTTCGATGGCCGTCGCCCACGCACTGGTAACGCCCGCTCGAAGATTGTCGTCTTCGATCACCTCGAGTTCGGGAAACGCGGCCCTGACTACATCCTCGCTCATGTCTCTGCTGTCAGTATTGACCACTAAAAGTACCCGCCGTGCAGTGATGCTCACTGCGCAGCTTGCGCTCTCACCTGCTGTTAGCGTTCTGCGCCATAGACGATTTTCGAGGGGGCTTCGTAGCCACAGTCAGGACAGGCGAACCATCGTTTGACCTTCGCACCAGCGGCAGATTTCTGGCCGACGATGACGTCGTCGTTCGGACACTCAGGACAAGCGAGTTCGGGGGCTGGTTTGTCCCGGAGTGCATCCCGAACGCTGGTCGCCTCCTTCGTCTCGAAGCCGCGCGACCACACTGGATAGCCGTCGACGAGAATCGCTGCCCGCCACTTGTACGCGTAGGAGTCCGGTGCACGATGCAGGACGGCTCGCGCTCCAGTCTCCGTGTTTCGATATGCCAGCGTGGGTGTTCGGCTCTCTCGTGTCCAGTTGGTGATTCGGGGCATGATTACTCAGAAATGGACATCTGCCGGTACGATCCAGCATGTCTCGCGCTCATCAATCTCCTCGAGGAGGCGATCGAGATGTCCGCGATGGCGGATGCCTGTCGCGTGTTGATCATACAGGCAGATCGACGGGCCACGGGAAGCACCGACCTGCTGGAAGGCGTGCCGAGCGAGGCCCTCATCGCGCATGATCTCATCGTCGCTGCGTTCCTCGAGTGCTTGCTTCACCCGATTCAGATTTCGTTGGAACGTTTCCGTCGTAGTCTCCCAGGCCCGCTCGAGGAGTTCTTCACCTTCGTCGGACGTAACGGGCGCAGCCGCCGGCAGGTCGCCCCACCGTGCTTTTCCAGCCACTGTCGTCTCCTCTTCGTCGAAGGTGACGTAGTAGTCGAACACTGCACAAGAATCCGGCTCCGTGCCAACCAGTCGGGCGAACACGGTCTTTCCGGTTGACAGTGCCTCGTCTGCTGTCGATGCCTCTACCAGTGCGTAAATTAACATATGCATCTGGGATACCTCACTGTCCCGACGCTCTGGTCAGTACTCGTCTGTTCTCACTCAGAGCGCCGGCAGCCATCACCGGCGCACAAAATCACGGTGCAACGCGTCTGTCTCTCGGAGGAGAACGATCCGGATCGGTAGTAGCATCAACAGCGATCGTCAGGTCGCTCGACTCGTCGACAGCTTCGAATTGGCTGCGGGTGCCTTCCGAAACTGCACCCCTGCTTGAGCGAAGCACATCATAGAAGATTCGTGAATGATTTCTTTCAACTCACCTTTATTGAATCAGCCGATAAGTAGATGTGGCTACTATTTGCTTTCAATTTCGACAAGAGATTTAATCCCACACTGACAATGCGGGTACCTTCCCTTCCGTCTTATTTTCCCATCAGGAAGCCGAATCGCGGGATAAACGGCTTCACAGTTAGGACAGATGGCGACGATCTCCTGTCCAGTCCGAGTGTTGCTCATTCGAGATAATCGGGCCGACAACGCCCACACAGATATATCAGTGCGTATAGACTCATAACGAGAAATCACTATTATTGTCTGAAGACCTGCATCCTATTGGCCATATGTAAGGTTTTTCACCTCAGAGGTCGTGTGCTGACATGACATGGATGGAATACCTGAAAACGCCTCTTCAACCGATACTTCGGATCAAAATGAACTTATCCATGTCGTAATCGAAGACCCGGGAGAAGCTGACAAGTGTGTGTTTTTCCCAGGAAATGCAACAGCTGATGAGCTACATACAAAGTGGATTCTTGCTCTCGAGGATTCGTACGTCCACCTAAAAGATGCTCAATAGTCCGCTTGTACTGACCGTTCACTACAGCGTCAAATGGGTCCGTGACCGATCCTATGACCCGCTCGGTTAGGAATCAATGTGGGTATCAGTAGATTCACCACGCTCTGGTCGAGTGAGAAGACTCACTTCCTCCAAGAGCGCCGTTGCTGTCTCGATACGTTCTCTGTCTGCGTCAGTCAGCTGATCGCCCTCGAGATGGTTGAGTTGGCTGAGTGCACGATGCAGTCTGTATCCTGGTGTGTTTCGTGGGTCCATTGAATGCGCCTCGGCCGATCGCGGCGCAGACAAACATGACACGATAGCACGGGCGATCGGTCTGTTAACCAACAGCCACGCTGCACCATTCCTGTCTGTTGGTTAAGACATGACGCGGAGCAAGTCATTCTGGGCTCGGCCCATAGCGCGGTGTCCCGCAGATCTGGCACTCCCAGATTGCGTGGCCGGTCCAGATTTCGTCGGGAACCGATTCATGAGCGCTGAATCGATGATCGGTTGTGCGTCCACACTGGTGACACTCGAGGCGTTCTTTGGTGGGAATGCCACTGCCCTGATGCTCAGATTCACGTTCTTTAGGTGCCTGCTGGAGGGCAATTGCAGGAACTAGCCACGCATCATCACCGGCGTTGTCGAGCAGCGTCGCAAGTCGCTGCTCATCGCGAATGCTGGACCCACCCTCGTCGTAGAGATAGGTTGTTGGTTCGCAGTCGCTATCCACCGCTGATTGGTCAGTCCACGCTGTTCGATCGCGGGCGGCCGCGAGAAGTTGCTCACCGTCAGTGGACGTGATCTGTGCTGCAGCAGGAAGCACGGGCCACTGATCTGTCAATTGGGCTGCAGGCTCGTCCTCGAGATCGTAGATGATCGTGCAGTCGTCGACAGCCTGTTCGGTCGCACTCGAGGCAAGGAGTGTCGCAGCGGCCCCACCTTTCGCGACAGCGCCGTAGAACGTCGACGACTCGACAAGCATGTGGACGACGCCGAAGAGTGTCCATTCTGTCGCTGGTGCGTCTGTCTCTGAGGAGGAGTTCTCGAGATGATTGGTGAGACAGAACAGGCATTTGGTCTGATCAGCTGGGATCGGTGCGTCACAGGAACGACACTCAGTGTCTGTTTCCGTTGGAGTGTCTGGATATCCAGTCGTCGCTGTTGCAACTCGCTGTCGATTTGGCTCACCCTCAGTACACTCTCTGAGTCTCTCATCTGGGATATGCGACGCTTCGCCGGTCGGACGAAGCTCCTCGAAGTCAGAATCTCGATCAGTCATTAGTGGGTAGTGGGTTGTATTGCCTCACGTCTTGATCAGGTTCCAGTCCGGTAGAGAAGATCTCGGGAATAAGTTCACTTGGACGCTATTGCTGCCGAAGTCCTGCTTCTCGAGCTTCACGGTTGCTGGCACAATGAATACACGCTGGCAGATCACCATCAACAGCAAAAACCCGGTAGTAGTTCTCTGTGACATGAGAGCCACACCCATCACATTCTGGCATTATCCAAACCTATGTTGTTACTCCAGTAAATATCTTGTTCCAATACTTGTGTAGTTTTTCTCAATGGCATTCTATCTAAGTGGGATTGACTCTTTTCTGGGTCTGGTATTGTTGCGGTTCGAGAAGGAATCCACAGTCTTCACAACGAGTTTCGACTGCGTTGGTGGTCACTCGTCCATTGCATTTGGGGCACGGACTGGCGCTCGAGTTGGGCTGGACATCTTCGTCGAATGTTGTCTCGTAAACCTCTCTGAAAGCCATGGTGTTCACGAAGGGCAATGAGCAACTCTGACTGCCCCTCACTCCACTCGTGGGGCACAGAAACCACTCTCTCAGTAGACAGTAGCAGTGTTCCTTTATTCAGGGCTCTTCGTGAAACTCGCGATAAATACCGGTGAAGGAGCGATCACGAAAGACACGGACTCAGCCGTACGAGTCTAAAAACGAAATCGTTGTTCACGGTCGCCAAGGCGACAATGAAGTCGGAATTAGTTGCGGACGACGTTCGTCGCGCGGGGACCCTTGGGGGCCTGTTCGATATCGAAGTCAATGTCTGTGCCTTCTTCGAGGTCCGGACCGCCAACGTCTTCCATGTGGAAGAACACGTCGTCGTCCGCATCGTCCGTCGAAATGAAACCGTAGCCGCCTGTGTCGTTGAAGAAATCAACCGTACCGTTTGCCATTACACTAACTCAAAATACGACTATACGGTTAAGTATTCCGCATTTGTTTTCAAAAGCCGCCAACAACGATTACAAAATCCTAAAATATCGTGCGTATGTGGATGCTTAACCACTATTTGGCAAGAGTTGGGCCAATAGTGTCTGGTATGTCACAATGGCGGAAGACTTTCGATGTATCCACAGTTCTCTTAGTTTGGTGTAGTCCGTGTTCTCGCGAGTAGGTGTGAACAGTCTGCCGTTCAGTTTGCACGCATAGTTACCAAACCGAGATGGGGTATTTTCACACCTGGCTTTGGATAAAGAAACTTCCTTCTAACCGCTAGGTGGCGGCAACGCCGTGGAACGGATTCATGCTGTGGCGAAAGCCCGGCAGCGCAACGGCCACCGGCCGTGAGCAGCCCGGACCGTGGAGGTGGTGGGAGGTGGCGGTGACTGCGTTCACACCAGCAAAAAAGGGGCTCAGGCCTGGCTATTCCCACCAGCGGCCGCGCTCGGGGAAGTGAATCGTCGACCACCCGGTCACGGCCAGTGAGACACGGCCTTCGTGCCAGTTCCGGGCAGCCTTGTGAATGCGCACCTGCTCGCCTTCCTCGATCCACGGTGCGTCTGATGACTTCCAGATGGTCACACGCGTCTGGCCACTGTCGTCTGCGATGAGACCAACCTGCGCGATACTCGGATGTGAGGGATCCCACAGGGTTTCGACACGCCCTTCGATGCTCACCTCCTTCCGAGAGACTTCCTCGAGTTTTCCAATGGGGATGACGTGTCCGGGTGCCGTCTGCAGCTCCTCGAACACGTTGACGACCGCACTCGTCAGGTCCTGACCACTGACGACGGACTCTCCCAACCGCCGGCTGATCGCCGCTCGAGACCAACCATCCAACCGCTTTGCGAGTCGCATCGACTGCTTGTTCACGGCCGCCAACTGCTCTTGGGTAAGTTCTGTCCGGGGATCCGCCCGCTCCGGGTCCGCCATTGGGTCCACGCTCGCCGCCCGTTTCTGGAATTCCACACGCCGCGCTTTGTTCTGGTCCGCAGCGATCGTTCGCGTTCGTTTCTCACGACCTTCTTGTGTCCCTATCTCGGCCTGTGCACTGATTCGCTCAAGTTCATCCTCTCGTGCTCGAATGCGCTCTTCCTGTTCGAGGGTCGCGCCAGAGATCCGCTCATCATCTGTATCGACGATCCCGTCTGGGTGGTTTGCATCCACCTTTGCTTGGACCTCTTGCTCAACCGTTGCCTCGAATTCCGGCGTCTCGTCGACGACCGGGAAGCCGTCTTCATCGACCGCCTGCTCGTCCGCCTGTTTGAGTTCCTGTTCATCAACCGTAACGACCTTGCTACTCGAGTTGTTACTAGACATTGGTGTACTAACACCTGAAGGCGTTCACGCGCCTGCCACCGCGATGTCCCAGCATCGCGGTTTTCCGACGACGCCGACCGACTAGATCCATCTGCGCGCTCGCGCTCGCGCCTTCGCGAGCGCCCATCTGGGCGCGAGCGAGAGCGCGCCTGAATGCGGTGTTCCAACCAGCACCGCGCGGCGACCCGCCCGGAGCGAGCGGCCAGCTTTAAGCCGTTTCTCGTGTCCGTCCCGGACTGCGGGTCCGTGTCCAGCGCGACTGTCGTCGAGAACGCGCGCCGCAGTGTGGCGCGCGACAGCGCAGGCGGCACCAAGCGCTGGAACGCGAAATCCCGCGAGGGGCGCAACCGAAAACGCGCTTAATGCTGGCGTCGAGACCAGATTCATTTTAGCCCGGAACGGTGAGCGACGCCAGGAGCGAACCGCAGCCCGGAATGGTCGGTCGCGAGCGATGCGGAGGGCGGCACGCGGCGAGCGGGGCGGGCCGATATCTAAGCGCGGGCAACCGACGCGACAGCAGCCCGATCAGTCCACGTGAGGTGGGACTGAAAGGGGCTGGCGCGCTCGAGGAACCCCGCCGACGCAAGCACCGCAACCTGTGAGGAGCGCAGCGAGGCGCGGGACTCGAGCGTGACAGGGGCTTTCACCCTATTATCGAAAGCGATGGTTGCAAGCCACTTACCGAGACCTACTCCCCTTCACAACTGTTTCAGTGACCCATCCGCACACTACAGATGCGAACTTATCGAAGAAGTCGGATCATTAACAGAGCCACCATAGGAGTTAGGAACAAAATCACACCCCCTCCGATAAGTAACAATTCCCGGGGGAGAATAAGGATAAGCAGCAGCACAAGGTTGCTAAGCAAAAGTGCGATAATCAGATTGAGGCGTAAGATGACCGGATTATTGTTCATTGTGTGAGTGTTTTAACTATTCCACCATATGTCTTGTCTGCTAACTACGTGCCCTGTACTTACCGCTGGTTCACGATCCCCTATCCGACCCTCTCCGATTTCTCGGACACACGATCAGGAAGTATAGAGACATATGTCGATTCAGAGATAGCTGATTTTATGTACACCTTCTTAGAAAAGAGAAATATGTCTGGTTGGTCTCCACCAACAATTCCCCAGAAATGGTTCATCGGAATCGGTGTCCTCTACGGGCTTTTGGTAGTATACTTATTCATCACTCAACATATAACATCTATAATCTGGCTTGGCATACTGCTTGGGGCACTCTATCTCTCGTGGCGGTTCGTCGCTGCTGTGGAGGCGATCGCTGACGCTCTCCAACGAATTGCTTATCAACAGGAACAAAACTGATCGGTTTATATCTGTACTGAGCGTTTGACAATCCACGATTCGTCATTTATCAGACGGAATTTCGGAACAGAACCAAGTGTCCACCACACGTTCTTTCCTTGAGAGCTTCTCTTCATCACCGCCAGCGTCGACTCACTCCTCGCAATCAGACAACTTCTTCGACAACCGATCCAGTTTCTCCTGCGCAGACTCACGGCGTTCGCGAGTGGCGTCCAGTCGGTACTCCACCGACGTGATTTCACCATCCTCAAGCGTCACCGAAAGCACGCCACCGTCTGTTTGAGCGGGCTCAGGCAATCGAGCCACAGGGACATCGACTTGCTCGATCACCTGCTCGTTCTCCTCGAGCAAGATGACAGCAATCTCACCGTCCTCAATTCGATCGACGACGCCAGTGTAAGTCCCATCCATCTTTCTCACCCCATAGCAGGAGCGACAGCTCCATCAATTCCACTGGCAACCAGCGGAGGAGATATCAGAGAGTTCGTCTCGTCGTCGGAATCAGGTGTTTCCGCAAGAATATCCTCAGCGTCCGTCGAGAACGACTCTTCCGTCTCTACCTCGATTGACGTGCCATCGGTGCGAACCATAATATCTCCGTGGACCCCAGTCCAGTACGTTTCGATATCCCGATCGCCAAACCGTTCGAGGACCTCGTCACTCGGATGCCCGTACTGTGAGTCGTAGGCACTCGAGATGATGGCCGTCCCAGGAGCGATGACATCCACGAAGGCGTCACTCGAGGAGGTCGATGACCCATGATGGCCGGCTTTGTAGACGTCGCTCTCGAGGTCGCTTCCCCACTCATCGACTAGCCGCTGCTCGACGCCAGTATCGACGTCGCCGGGCGCTAAATACTGGAAGTCGCCAAACTCGAGCGCCAGCACGACACTGTTATCGTTGACATCACTCCCAGTATCTCCAGCAGGCGGGTTCATCACCTGGGCAGAGACATCGCCCTCAAGCGGCAGTTCATCACCGCTTTCGACGATGAGAAGATTGACGTCGTGCTCGTCGACGGTATTGAGGTAGTTCTCATAGGTAGCTGAATCCGATGGAACACCCGAATCGTACGCGGACCCAACGCCCTCGCCAGTCGTCTCGAAATGCTCGATCACGGCGGCGTGGCCACCGATGTGATCGGCATCGGCATGCGTCGAGACGAGGTGATCAATCCGATCGATCCCCTGGGCGTCAAGATAGGCGATAACCTCACTACCGTCTTGGCGCCAGTCGCCAGTATCGATCAGAATCGTCTCATTCGCGGGTGTGATGATGAGAGTCGAATCGCCTTGCCCGACATCGATGTGGTGAATCTCGAGTTCACCGTCAACAGGACTTTCGTTGACATCATCGCTCTCGTCACCAGTGCCGCTCTCTCCATCGCCGTCCGACACAGACTCATCGAGATCGCTATCGCCGTAGGCGTGCTCAAGCACGACCTGGCCACTGGCATCGACGAGCCGAACCACGTCGCCATCGTCTCGCCAGATATTCACGTTGTATCCCCAATACAGCTCGTTGTCCGTCGGATCGCCTTCACCGGTCGTTATCTTCACCGTCTCCCCAGACTCTAGGACGAACTCACTTGGAAACGAAAACGGCGAGAGGCCGCCATCGACCTGTCCACCCTCTCGGTCTCGGAGTTCAAACCCAGACAAATCGACGGGCTCATCAGCGGTATTCTCGAGGACGATGTACTCCTCGTCGGGCGACACCTCCTTGACGTTCATGTCAACAACCTCGAGAGCGTTCCCAACGGTCTGAGAGTCGTCAATCGCATTCTCGGGGCTCCCGGTGTCGCTCGCACATCCTGCAAGAACGACGAGGAGCGCCACGGAAACGACGAGGATCACTCGGTTCATACACGGGTCATCTCACGAGACGCGTTTGAGTGTTCCGTCCAGTAGAAGAACCCCGCTAACATCATCGCAAATACTGTGTGCGAGAGGCCAATGAGACTCACATACCTTCACTGAGACCAAAGGTCCTCGAGACGCTGCTCGATCGCAGTAAGCACCGTCGAGTACACCTCGAGGGGGTGGAGCGACGGGAGTTCAAGATCAGTGATGTCGTTCGCAGCCGGTGGCTGGTGAAAGTGCAACCGGGCATTGTGCGTGTTTGGGTGCCGATCCCAACGGCATTCCCACTGGCTCCCATCGTCGTGGTCTTCGACGTAGTGGAATGTGAAATCTCCCATTGTGAACCACCGAATATCAAGCCGGGCTGTTGAGACTGATTCTGGATATCGCTCCATATCAAGGAACGCCTTGAGGAGTCGCGGCTCGTAAGAATCTGGATCGAATGCTGTCTCGGCGACGAGTGAATCCGATGTGAGATGTCGCTCGAGCAATCGCAACGTCTGGCGATCCGGTGGCCCTGTCGAGTCAGGGGCCGAATCCGATGGTGGCCGACTCATTCAGGCAGGAATTAGATGCCCATCGTTCTGGGAGAGCTGTCGAGCAAGTTCGTAGAGCCGAATCTCTCGAATAATGCCTTGCCACTCACTGATCGCAGTCATCCGCTCATGAACCATCTCGTGGTCGTCATGCTCGACGACCGAGACCGCTGTCGGGTCAGTGGTTCCGAACTGCTCCTCATACTCTGTGAGCTGTTCTTCGAGTGCTGCCACGCGGTCAATTATCTCGTCGATGGAGAGCTCATCTGCAATTTGGCTGGCCTCCTGCCACTCGAGATACCCATCGTTTCGTTCGTACTGCGCAGGGCGACTGTTCCGGTCTGCTCGAACGATACCCATCTCAGTCAGACGCTCGAGATGCTTTTTAGCGGCGTTCGGAGAGCAATCGGCAAGCTCCGCAATCTCAGTGTACGCGGTGGGCGATGTCACTCCAAGGGAAACATCGTAGACACGTCCAAACGTGTCCGTGCCCTCTTGCCACCGTCGCTGAGCAGCGTCGGATTCTGGGGCCGGATCGAACTCAGTCATATCCAACTGTACGCGGCCATGCTCAATATATGTTCGCATTTCTCAGATATGTGTGAGCAGAGGCCCGATCTGCATAGGGCTCACACCGAGAGAACAGGCTGCTAATTGTAAAACCACAGTAATCAGATCACGTCATAAAAATCCCCGCAGACAATTTATTTCAACCCGCTTTGATTGAACCAGCCGGTAAGTAGATGTTCGGATGTACCGACTGGATTTATTTCGACCAAAGTCAATTAGACGATATGGAGCCGTCATTTAGACGCGACTCGCTCATTTTTATCATTACATATGTGATAGGTGTCATAGCTGTCGGCGCTCTTGGAGCAGTTTTGCTCGAACGCACTCCCTCCGTGTTTCTTCGTGATTTATTCACTGACTCTATCTGGCTATTCAACTGTGTGCTACTGATAGTCCTCTGGTTTTTGATGTATCCAAAGCTCCGAAGGAGCTACGAGAGACGAACCAGCTAGTTCACTGCTGCTCCGGTAACTACTTGACCTGTACTTACCGATTCGGGGAGCAAAGCAAGAATACAGATCGTTTCCGATTTTGATCAGTCGATGTACTGTAATACCCACTCACGGCGATCCTCGATCGCTTGTTCTCCCTCGTCTGTAATCGCGTAATAGTTCGTTCGTCTGTCGAGTTGTCCTTTCTCGACGAGTTCCTTATTCACGACCGTATCGAGATTCGGGTATAGCCGACCATGATTGATCTCTGAACTGTAGTACTGCTCGATCTCGTCTTTGACATCCTGTCCAGATGGTCTGTCAGCGCCCGCGATCACGTACAGCAGGTCTCGTTGGAATCCTGTGAGTTGGTCCATGGCCCAGCCATTCAGGCGAGATGATATTTGTTATTCCACACGTACGTAGATGTAAGCTAATACAACTAGTCGGTTTTTTATACCACTAGCTGACTCTCGTTCCATTCACGCCATCCTGAAACTATGGTTGTAATAGAGTACTCGGGAGATCAGATCGAGCGCGCACGCTCAGTGGTCAGGGCCGTCTCACTCTGTACTCGAGAGTAGCTCACCGACGTACTGATCTTCCCACTCTCGCCGGGCCTCGAGTTCGCGTTGACCACGCGCTGTAATCGTGTAGTAGTTCGTCCGACGATCGACCTTGCCTTTCTCGACGAGCCCTTTGTCGACGACCTCGTCGAGATTCGGGTACAGCCGCCCGTGGTGGATCTCGTTTTCGTAGTACTCCTCGAGTTCATCTTTGATCGCGAGGCCATGTGGCTCGTCTTGGCCGGCAATCACGTACAAGATATCACGTTGAAATTTGGTGAGATCGTACATATCTGAATGTATGTATATGTATTGAGTGATGAAGGTTCCGGGACCAGGTGACACTACAGAATTTTTCACCTTGCCATTCACAGCAATTTATAAGAAAACACAGCGTATTAGTCCTGCAGGATGTTCCGAAGTGGTGGTGGCCGGTTCGTGTGTGAAGGGGTCAGAATCGTCACCGAAGTTTGTTACGACAGTGGAGTTCAGACCGTGATCTGCCCCTCATCTCTTTCGGAGACGATTGTCACTCCTGAAAGATAAGCAAAAGTGTTTGACAGCCGTTCCAACCAGTAGTTAGTCGACGAGCCAGCCACCGTCGACATCGACGGCAGTCCCATGCATGAACGAGGCGTTGTCGCTCGCGATGAAGGCGACGACCTGCGCGACTTCTTCTGGCTCAGCGTAGCGTTCAGCAGGCGTCTCCTGGACAATCTCATGGACTTCGTCGGGCGTCTGCTCGATCATGTCCTCGGTCATTCCCGTCTCGATGAAGCCTGGACAGACAGCGTTTGCTCGAATTTCAGGGCCGTAATCGTGTGCCAGCTGCTTGGTGAATCCGATCACGCCATGCTTCGAGGATGTATAGGCAGCACCACCACCACCAGCGACCTTGCCGGCAATGGAAGCGGTATTGATCACGACGCCTTCCTCGTCACCGTCCATAAGTGCTGGCAATGCTGCTTTCGTGAGGAGGAACACGCCCTTGAGATTGATATCCATGACCCTGTCCCACAGTTCCTCAGACGTCTCCCCAACTGGGGCGTAATCGTCAAGGATGCCTGCGTTGTTACAGAGGACGTCGATCGTGCCGTATTCGTCAGTTGCTTGCTCGACGACTGCCTCGACACTATCGCGATCAGAAACGTCGCCGACAACGCCGATTGCCTCACCACCGTTGGCCGCGATCTCGCTCGTGACCTCATCGAGACTGTCTTCGTCAATGTCGACGGCGACGACAGACGCTCCTTCACTCGCGAACTCGAGTGCCATCGATCGACCCATGCCCGATGCGCCACCGGTAACAACGACAACACTGTCAGCTATTGAAACCATACAAGAAACTTCAGCTCAGACACACAAAAATCACATCCCTATTTTTACGAGCTGACAGTCTCGTTGCTGGCCCGCTAACGTGACTGGCTCGGCTGTACCACCTGGAGCGGACCGATCGTCAGTTACCTTTGTATTCCTTCTTGAAGCCACAGAACTCAGTGCGGTGTGCTTCTTCATCAGCAAGTAGCGTTACGGCGAGATCCTCACTGACAGGATCGTTTGCGGCTTCAGCTGCATCGACTAATTCACGATACGTGCTGATCGCATCTTCTTCGGCATCAAGTACACCGTCGATAACCGAGGCAACATCCGTGGTATCCGCGGGCGGCTGAAGTGTATCCTGATGGGCAACGAATTCTTCAGATCCTGGTGGACTGGAATCCAGTTGCTTGAGCCGCTGGCCGAGTTGTTCGGCATGGCCGAGTTCCTCCTGTACGTCCTGTTGGAGGCTTTCTTTGATTTCCTCCGCATGGATTCCATCAAGAACAATCGAGAGTGCTTGATAGTTCATCACCGTCTCCATTTCATCGTTATACGCCTGCTTGAGAAGATCAATAACCTGATCACTTGACATAGCATCTGTATTTCAGGTCAGAGCAGCATAATCCCATCGGCTATTTCATTCATCTGACCATCACGGAAGCGCTACAGTATCTCTGACATCAGTTCTCACATCGAACCCAACAAACGATCGTCAGTTCTGAATTCCCATAGCACTGATCTGTTCTTGATATCGGTTCCGAATAGTGACTTCTGTCACGTGAGCAACGTCAGCGACGGCTTTCTGTGTCCGTTTCTCATTACACAACAGGGAACTCGCATAGATTGCTGCCCCAGCATAGCCAGTTGGCGATTTTCCTGATAACAGTCCCTTCTCTGCAGTGGTTTCGATGATTTCAGTTGCTTTCACCTGCACTTCTTCGGAAACCTCGAGTTCAGAGCAGAAGCGAGGAACGTACTTTTTCGGATCAACGGGCTCCATTTCAAGGGAGAGTTCCTGCGCGATATACCGGTACGTACGCGCTATTTCTATACGTTCGACACGAGAGACTGCCGAAATTTCGTCCAACGATCGTGGGATTCCCTCCATTCGACAGGCCGCGTATAATGTACTTGTGGCAACGCCCTCAATGGAACGCCCGCGGATAAGATCTTCATCAAGTGCACGCCGATAGAGCACACTCGCGACCTCTCGAACAGATCGGGGAACACCCAGCGCGGACGCCATTCGATCAGTTTCGGAGAGAGCAAGCTGGAGATTCCGTTCGCCAGCGTCTTTTGTTCGAATCCGCTCTTGCCATTTCCGCATCCGGCTGAGCTGGAGGCGCTTCTCTGAGGACAGCGAGCGACCAGCGGCGTCTTTATTTTTCCATCCAATAGTGGTCGTCAAGCCCTTGTCGTGCATTGTTTGGGTTGTCGGTGCACCCACTCGAGATTTGGTATCCCGTTCTGCCGCGTTGAACGCCCGCCATTCAGGCCCTCGATCGATAGCTCCCTCTTCGAGAACTAACCCACACTCCGCACAGCTAATCTCACTCTCGTCCGCACTTCTCGTGAGCGCACTCGACTCACATTCAGGACATGTCTGTTCTCCCCTTTGTTTGGTTGCTTCTTGCCGTGAATGAGTTTCGTTCTCTTGCTGTCGGTTTAGACGCTCCATCGATTAGTTAATTATCATTACTCTCAAGAGTTAAACACTGGGTGTGATTTCTGAACTCAACAATCAAGGAATCGCTACGGGCGGCAATTTGTAATAGCTTCGAAAGGCAGATTCTCACAGTGAACAGTTACGTCCGGTATCCCACTGATCCTCGCGGTCGAAAAAAGCGATTCCGCTACTGATCTGACACACTGGTTGGATCATCGATTAGGACGTCCACACCGTCTGACGTCACAGCAATCCGAATGCCTTCAACAGTGAGTCGAACTTCGGTATCATCCGTTGATGAGGCGAGCAGTTGCTCGAGTGCTTCGGGATCAACAGTGTCGTAGAGTTGGTAGTCGTCGCAATCGAGGCCACACGCTTCCAGCGTCTCGATGATTTCAACGACAAGATCCGTTGATGATCCATTCCCCGTTCGCTGTGATCGATCCATTTGAACGCTTGAGTCTTCAGTTTAACGGGTCATAAAAGGTTTGGAGTCAACTACAGTTTCGTATCGACTCAATACTTGACTTAGCGCGTGTAGGATAGTATCGGCGCAAGCAGAGTTGAGTATGCGCTTTGATGCTGACTGGATGTCTCGCGCCGACGATCGGATTTTAGAGCATCTGTCTGATGCTGGACCCGATACGCCCAAAGAGATGGCTGACAGCGGTCGGGTTCGCTTCTCCCGGCAACATATCAATACCCGCTGCAAGACGCTAGTCACCTACGGCCTTCTTGTCCACTTGGGCAACGGCGTCTACGACATCACTCGTCAGGGAGAGCAGTACCTCGCTGGCGAACTGGATGCTCGCGACCTCGAGGCTGAATGAACCCAGCTGGCGACAACCCTAAATCGAAATTCAGCTAGTCGCGGGTCTTGAACGACTCCGCACACAGATCTCTGGAAGAAGAACTGCTCACTCGTCTTCGAGTGCTGCGTAAATCTCCGCGTGGCGGCGTCCGTCAAGTTTCCCCATCTCGAGGGCGATTTCGTGGCGTTCCTCATCACTCTCAGCCGACTGATATCGCTCATAGAGTCGGCGGGCTTCTTCGTCGCCCGTCGCCGAGGAATCGGTGCTGGACGCCATCTCTATATTGAATATACTCGTTGTGTCCCTTTATCAGTTGCGACGAGCGCACGCTCGGAAGTAAATCACTGCGGTATCGGTGTCGACAGCGGCTTCGTCGGTCGCAAAGCGGTGCAATAAGGCACGAACTTCGTCGCCGTATTCGAATGTGTGTCCGTTTAGCATATAAAAGACGACTACCGTTCGGAGTGCAGTTCGCTTGTTCCCGTCGACAAACGGATGATCTGCAACAAGCAGCCTCATCAGGTGGACTGCCTTCTCATGGATCGTCTGTGGGACCTCCCCGAAAAATCCCTCCGAAACGTACTGCAACGCAGATGCAACTGCATCTTCTGATCGAACCCCTGATTCCGTGTTGTCGCCTTCCTCGACAATCTGCTCGTGAAGGTCAAGGACCAAGTCAACAGAGGGATACGCGACGTCGTCAGTCACAGTCTTGGTTTTCTCATGCCACCCGATAAGCTATTCATTTAGCTCCTCAAGGAACCAGCCGGCCGTCGTCCCAATACGAATGCCGTCGATGTTGCGCATCTCGAGGTCAGTCGTGGCGGTACGGAACGGATAGTGGTCGACGAGGACGCGACGGATAACCGTACGGACGGGTTCTGTCCCGTATCTGTCCACGGCGATCGCCATCGCCGCGTCGAAATGCGCGTCCTGGTGGTCCTCTCGAGGGTTCTGTGCACGCTCAAACACGAGTTCAACTACCTCGTCGACCGATGCGTGATCGGGGTTTCCGGTTCGTTCACGAACGTCGTACAGGGCGTCGCCATCGGACATCGCTATTCAACCGTGGTGTCTCTGTCTGTCTCCGTGGTCGTTGGCTCAAGCCGACGCTGCCGGCGGACCTCGGCAAGAACATCTTTGAGCGTTGCCAAACTGTCGATGGTCGAGAGTTCGTCGGTGATCTCGTTGAGGAGCACGGCTCGCTTGACAACATGGGCCTCTCCCTCGGTTATCTCGATCGAGTCAATGGATACCGACCGTTCTTCATTCCATCCACACGCCCAGCAATTTCGGGTGACGGTGATTTGCTCGTTTTCGTCGGCAGCAAGCAGTGCATCCGCCACTGATGCTGAGAGCGGCTGGTTCGGCCCTACTTCTATCGTGACGGGGCCGCCACACGCAGGACACTCCATACCGATACCGAGTACCGCTGTCGTTTTCAAAATATAGGCTCTGGCTTTATGAGAATCCTGTTTAAGCCCCTAATCGGTGAACGAATGCGCTGGGGTTGAAGGGGACCGTCTTTCAACAGGTATCCCGCTTATCTCTCACTCCCAAAACGCTTCGATTCGATCGTCTAAGTCGCCGAGTACGTCCGAGAGGATATCTCGCCAGTCTTCCTCATACTCTACATCATCCCCTGGTGTCGCTGCATCCGGAGGCGGATGAAAATGTGAGCGGGTATTGTGATCGTTTGGATGGCGGTCCCACCGACACTCCCAGTGGTTTCCAGTCTCGTATTGTTCAGAGTAGTGGATGTTGAAATCGTCTGTCTCATACCATCGGACCTGAAGATACGCACGCTCTATAGCCGTTGGAAAGTACCCCATGTCGTATTCTGCGACGACTGAACTCGGTGCGTACTCCGGCTGAAAGACAGTCTCTGCAAAGCGATTGCTTCGTTCAAGATGCTGCCCAATTTGCTCGAGAATGTCGGTATCGATGCCACCGACCTCTGGGACAGTATCGTCGTCAGCTGGCCGGCGTTCAGGCATCGACTTTGGCACCGCCACTCGAGGAATGACCGTTCTGACGCGCTGTATCTAACAGCTCTGCACGTTGTTTGAGCGTTTTCCACTCACTCAGTGCTTCCCACACTTCTTCAACCGACGCTTCCTTGGTGCTATCCATGAGAGACACGTCTTCCGGACTGTCTGCATCGAACTGGGCACGATACTCCTCGATTCGTTTCATCGTCTCTTTGAACTCTTTGACGATCTCTGCCTCAGAATATTCGTCTCGGATTTGCTCAACTCTGCGCCACTGGAGATACGATTCGTTGCGTTCGTATCTCACAGGTCGTCCCGAGATCTCACGCGTCATT
This sequence comes from Natribaculum luteum, assembly GCF_023008545.1. NCBI lineage: Archaea > Methanobacteriati > Methanobacteriota > Halobacteria > Halobacteriales > Natrialbaceae > Natribaculum > Natribaculum luteum. The sequence goes on from NZ_CP095399.1 coordinate 64,092, forward strand.
CCCATCGAGGTGAACCATTCAAGGTAGTCTCTTGCAGTCTCAGTATCGCAGTCTGCTTGCTCTGCAATTCTGGACACTTTTGTTGGAGTCCGTAACTGTAAAATAACACTGAGCAATCGTTCTCGTGTTGGACCTCCTTTCAAGACCTCTTCAGGAGAGTCCCATTCGGTAAAATCAGGTGGACTCTCAGTTGAATCACGAATGTCGTCGGGAGTATCAGTCAAGTCCATCAGTGTTCACCTACATCCAACTAACGATATGATCAGCCATATATCTACCGCACGCTGAATTATTTCTGCTTCGTTCAGCGAGTTACGTCGCTCTCTGTTCAGAACCATCGACGTTTTTTCTTGCAGTGTTGAACGCAAGACAGCGCCGTCATAGAAATTTTGACATTCGCTTTTCCACCGGTAGCTACGCTCTATCGGTAGGTTCTGAGATCGGACGATTCGATTTCAGCCGACTTGTGCAGTGATCAAAACATCAGTTTCACAAGATGCTGCACGAAGTGTGAGATGGACGATGGCGATGCCTCTCTCGAATACGTCCGGAGAAGAGGAGCAGGCGGCGAGCCTTAACTCGCCGCCTGCGCGAGGTTATGGACGATGCACTTCCGTGTGAGCTCCCGGAACTGGCCATGCCAGCTCCGGGAGCGGAGCTCGTCGCCGTCGTCCTTCAGCATCGCAAATACGGTCTCACTCATTGACCGTTGATTGTAGACTTCGTCGTCAATTCTGGCGTTGTGAGCCTTCTTGAGTGCGTTTTGCTCACAGTGTTTGATCACTGGTCGCGTTGACGCTTCACGGCAGGCCTCCCGGAGATTGCTCCATGAGTACATCTTGTCAGCCAGAAGTGCCTGCAGGTCTTCGGCGTTGCGCCGAAAGACCTGCAGCCCAATGTGACCGTCATAGGCTTTCTTTGTGGTGAAATGAGCGTCCATGATAGCAAGTGACTCCGTATCGACGAGCAGCGTTGTCTTCATCGCATTGAACGAGTAGCCGACACGATTTCGGTAGTGCGAACTAGCCTGATCTCGCTGGAAGCCGCTGGCATCGATCGAGGCAGTTCCTGAGAGCCCCGCCTGCTCCGCTGACCGGCGGAGCAGGCGGCGCAACTCTTTCATCGGGAATTCTCCGTCCCACACGCTGAAAGACGTGTAATCAGGTGATTTCTCAAGGCCGAACACAGCAAGGATTCCCGGCATCTCGTTCAGATAGTCCTCGAACTGCCGGAGCGGCTTGTTGACTTCCTCTTTGAGCAAGAGCAACGCGATCTTCGTGGACTTGGCGTACCCGTCCGCGCCGTCCGGCGCGGCGGGTACGTCTGGTTCTTCTACGTGGGTCGTGGCGAACTCGTGAAACGTCTGTGCGAGGTTCCTGAGACGTCCCATATCGCCAGACGGCGTCCAAATCCCCTGAAATCAGCGATACAATCCGCAGAGGGCGTCGGCGTTCAACAGAGCATTTTTTCTTGCTCAGCAGGAATCTCCAGCATGTTCTCACATTCGCATCCAGTACTTACGCAGTCTTCACGATGTGCTCCTCGAGATCACGCGTCCAGTAGGTGGCTGGCCCACCCGGACTACACCGCGCACACAGCTGTAGCGTGCCCTCAAGACGGCCGAGTTCGACGCGGAACCGCGTGAGCGCCGCAATCGTGTCGACGATGAGCCCACAGCCGTCACAGGTGCAGTGATCGCGGTCGCTAGGGTCCGGCTCCGCCTGGATAGCGCAGTCGACACAGATCAGATGGGAGACTCGCTCGTCTTTTCCCCAGGTATGTGCCTCACCGGACTCGGTTCCGGGCAGGGCGTCGCAGAAGGCACAGCCAGCGAGCGTCTGCTGCATCACTCACCCTCCTTGTCGGCGTTTCGGGCCGCCGTCCAACCTCGATGGAAGACGGCAAGCTGAGTGCTCGAGTCAAAGGCAGTCTCACTTGGCTCGTGGACGAACACCCGCTTGCCAGGAACCGGCGTCACCACACCGTTATCGATGAGTTCCGTAACGAGCTGTCGGGCGGTTGTCTCGCCAACATCTGCTGTCACAACGCGAGTTGCATCCTGATCCTGGGCAACGAGTCTGGCTTCGAATCGGCTGTAATCATCTGCAGTGTCGTCAATCGGATTGGGATTGGTCATTGGAGATCACATGACGGCTCACTGTTGAGCGCGCCTCATGCCTCACGGCGCCAAGAAACTCGCTGCTGGAAGTACAGTCAAGTCGAAGACACTGCGTGATGTGTGTGGGGTCAGTGATCGATATTCAACAGCGACTGGAGTACTGACGCCTGCTGATTACTTTTCGCCGGGCTGTCGACCTGTTCGCGGTTGCCACGTCGGCTTCACCCTGAACGTATCTGGTTCTTCAACAGGATCGGAATGACTCTAATTCGTCGCCAGTGACGCAGGCTGTGCGAGGCGGTTGATCAGTTCATCACGTACGTCTGTCGACCACGTGTAGCGAGAACAGAGAGCGAAGGGTCGTTTCTAGATGGCCAAGAACAGGATCTTTCAGGGTGCTGCTGCACCGACACTCCCATTCGATCCTGCAAACGGGATATCAATTTCAAGACCGTCGTAGGCCAGTTTCGGCTTCTTTGCCTGACCAGGCCCGCCATTTTCAAACTCAATGACGCCGATGTCTTCGAGTTCGGAAAGGTTCCGATGGACCTGTTTGTAGTCTCGCTCCACCAGGTCAGCGGCTTCGCGGATGCTCTCGGGCTGGTGTTTAGAGATTGCTTCCAACAACTCTAGATTCTTTGGGCTAAGAAGGCGACTGAGCTCTGTATACGATCCGAAGTTCAACACCGGCTGGGCATCGTCAAGGTCTTCACCCTCTTGGGCAGCCTTGATGCGGCTACGCGTGCGCTGGTTGAGGCGATCACGTTCACCGACGGTGACTTTGAGCGTGGGCATGGTGTATACCTCCTGGAGACGTCCTACTCCGACCAGTTCCATGAGACAGGCGACATCTCCTCGGTTTCGCGTTGACAGCGATCGTAGAGCGTCAACATCCCGGGGAATTCGATGATTTCAACATCGTTTCGGGTGTGGCGCTCATGGCCTTTCGTCAGTTCATGGGCGTTGTCGTATCGAAGGATGGTGTCGCCGCCGACTTCCCCGTGGTGTAGGCTGTAGTCCCATCCACACGGGTACTTCTTATCCTCCGTCTGCCGGATGGTCACATCGATGACGTACCCATCTTAAACATCCTGTCAATCTTCGATGGTAGTGTAGGACGCCATCCGTCATCTTATGTGATGACCTCCATAGGCATAAACCTATGGACTTCATAACATAGGTGTGTGATTTGCTTCTTTGCAAGAACATGAGCCGCTTGACCAACCTGATTCAGAGACATTGAGAACGAGTTCACCTCTTGCTGGTCCGTCGACCTGTTCGCAGTTGCCACGTCGGCTTCACCCGGAACGTATCTGGTTCCTCAACAGGAAGAGTATGACTCTGATCCGTCGCCAGTGACGTGGGCCGTGCGAGGCGGTTGATCAGTTCATCACGCACGTCCTGCCGAGACATCGTCTGTTCGTGCCAGCCGAGCCGTTCGTCATAATGGCGCTTCCTGAAGAGCTGGCCAGTCGTCTCGGCGGCGATGTACTGGGTTCGTTTGACTCCCCAGACGTTCGACGATCGATACTCGGCACCGACGTCTGCATGCGTGAGTTCGACGAGAACACACTCGACGAATGAAATGAGTGACTCCCGACTTCGGTCGTTCGGAACGCGTAACTCGAGGCCGGACCAGGGTGGTTCAGTGGGCTGTCGGTGGGTTGGTGCTCGATCAATACCACGGTCTCGTGGGTGCTGTCGCTCAGAAGTCATACGCTATCTCGGGGCAGTTCGACCGCCCCGCACCCTTCCTAGGGACGAAAAACACGACCTCACAGTCACGAGGGTATCGGTGGGCCGTTGTCTGTTTCTTTATTCTGAACGGCTCACGAAACTCGCGGTCAGTACAAATAACATACTTACTTCGGCCGAATGTAGTCGGATATGTGCAACGCCGCCACGCCCTCCTCTCCGCGACGGCCGTGTTGTCCGGGTTCTCCGGCTGTATCGCCCCGTTCACGTCTAGCGGATCCCTCAGAGAGGTGAGTGTCGAACTCCGGAATGCGGACGATGGAGCGCGGACGTTCCACCTCGCGCTCGAAACCGAAGCTGGCATGCTAGACTGGGGGTCACACCGTGTCGACGCGGGCGTCGACGAGATAGTGACAATGGCTCCGGATGAAGACGTCTCCCCGGTCGCGTTACACGGAGTCGTTGAGGATTTCGCAGGGAGCGTCGATATCTTGGGTGTTGATGATCTCGACGAGAACTACTGTCTCCAATTCCATTTCTGGTACTCGCATCCAAGCGACGAGCAACCGCAGTTGGCTCAGGTCGCCGACATCGAATGCTAACCGTGAACCTATTCTGCCGATAGATTCGCAGACTTACTTACCGAGTTGAGTGCCTTACTCTGAATTGAAGAAACGATCCTCGCAACGACTGTTACTTGGAGCTCTCGCCGAATAATCGTCCCCACAAAGAGGATGTCTCTGAAGCGGTGTCACAGTCAGACGCTGTGTCGACTTGTTCTTCTCGAGTCTGCTTGATCTCTCGGTTACGCTCTGCAAGTTCGGTTTTGAGATCCTCGATCGTTGCCTCGAGGAGATCGATGCGCTCATTTTTCTGTTCGAGCGTGGCCTCGAGTTCGTCGACACGGCCAGTCAACAGTCGGTTCTTCTCAATCAGATACGCACGATTCTGCTTCCGATCCGATTTGTCACGGCTAGCAGTGGTCGACGGCTCGCTCGTTCTGGGAGCAGATTCGGTTGCCGTCTCTCGAGTGTCCGGATCGTAGAACTCAGAGATACTCGCAACCGCTCGTTCGATGGTCTTCTCGCCGTACGTAGAGCCGTCAGCATAGTGGACTTCATCCCACTTGTTTCGGAGCAGTCCCGATTGGCGGAAGAGCCGATCCATCTGCTGGAGGTCACCGCCAGTCCAGAATGCCAGCAAACAACACAGCGCCATGTCCGCCTCTGACTGACTCTCGTAACCGGCAGTCGAGCCACGCCACAACCGCTCGAACTTCTCACCGTTCGATGCGTTCCGTGCTCGCTCGAGCAGGTCCTCGTCCTCGAGATCAACGTCAGTATGGGCTGCACTGCCCGTCGTTTTCGTCACGTCCATACTGCGACGGTTCCCAGATTCGTGCTCTGGATCTGGGTCAGAGTCTTGGACGTATTCACGATGGATCGCTACCAGCGCATCCTGCCGACGTGCAACGCAAGTTGGCGTGTCCTCGAGGCGGTCGCCGGTCACGGTGAAAAACCGAGCAGTGTCATACAGTTCGATGCTACCACGGCGGTTCCGTCCATCCGGGAGCTCTCCCTTGATGAGTACGTGGAACCCAGTACCCGAGGGAGAGATCTCCGTATAGGAATCGAGTCGCTCGATGATGTCCAGTGCTGTGTCGTCGACGTCGTCGCTTGCGGGATCTCGACAGTCATCCAGATCCACACCGACGATGGGATCGTCGTCGGTAAAGACGAAGCCGATGCCATCGGCGTTCCCTGTGTCAGCGTACTCGAGGGCTGTCTCGAACGACGCCCATGTTTCGGGATCCGTCGATGATGCGAACGCACCACTCCCTGGCGTCACTGGTATCTTCGTCGGCTTCCCATCTCGAGGTTCTTCTTTCCAGCAGACCCACTGGTCGCGCTCACGTAGTTCCTCGGGGAGTACCGAGACAGCGCTCTCAGACATCATCGATCGACCTCGTAATATGCGTCCAGTTGGACATCGTGCATCCACTGTCACGATGCTGACAAACACACCGAAATCCAGTGGGCTGTTCGCTACCCTGTCCAACGGGGGCTACCCCTTCTATACTAGTTGGTTTTGACCCTCGATTTGCCATGAACATCGCTTCCGTCCTGCGGTTTTGCCCTGAACATTTTTCAAATTCTTGACCTGAACAATTAATTTGCCCTGAACAAATAGTGGTGTAAACCGGAGATTGGCGTGTAAATGGCCTGATGAGCTGAGATCGGAATACTAGTGCTAGTGCAGAGGTATCCGGTGTTTTATTCTCTTGAGATACAGACATAGTTATGATATAAATCTCATTCAAGGAGCTTTGATCCATCGCTGGTCAGGTCGATTCCAGTGTAGACTGTTACCAGATTATCGCCGTCTCTGATACGGTCATCTTCATACTCAACGACGTTCGCAAGCTTCCGACCGAACCAGCTCGCATTTGTCCCATCAATGTCCTGCTGATCAGTCCATCTCGAGTACGCCTGAAACAATTTCTCCTTCGGTATCTGCACACCATCTGCTTCTCTGATGTACATCGCTGCGAACGCCTCGATGCCATCACTCTCTGGTTCGATCTGTACAGATTGCTCTCCTGAGGAGCATGATTCTGCCGGCTGGGACGGCTCCACAGCCTTGGAGTGTTCAGCAGAAGATGCATCTGGCCATAGCTCCTCGTTGTCTGGCGATTCAGACAGCTCGTACGTGTCGCCCTGCTGGAAGAGCAGGGGACTCCCGTCTGTCGGGTGTATCAGAATGAGATGCAGGTCAGACAGCGTCAGCCTGATCGCGGGTCGCGATAGCCAATGACAGCGATGTCGTCGATGAACAAGACGCCCTTCATGAAGTCGAGCTTGGTCAGGCTATGCTGGTAGAGGTTGTCCGATCCACGGTAGTTCACCGGCACGACGAGACAGCCGAACTCAATCTTCGGCCGGCTATCCTTCTGGGTGCGGTACCCCTTCTGAAACTTGAGCAGGTCGTCGCTGACGTTCTTCCGTTTGCTCTTCTCAACCTCGATGGCGATGCGGGTGTCGGCGTCGTAGAGGTCGACGCTGTAGTTAAATCCCAGATGCGACCAGAGCTTGCAGTTCGGGTTGTAGCCGCCTGCAGCGTCCCCTTCGTACTCGTACTGCGGGAGGCAGTCGGCGATCGCGGCATCGAACGCGCCGATCTCGGTGTGTTTCGCCGAGCCATCGAAGACGCTCGTCGGAACGGCCTCAACGGCCGACCGAATCGACGCCAAAGCGTCATCAGGGAACATTTCGGACGTGGTTTGCGTGCGCCGCTCGCTCAATCGGATGACCTGCTCGACGACAACCATACTGGCTCTCGACGAACAGAGGCCCGATAAAACCCGTCATGACGGGCGTCCATACGATCGGCTGCCAGAATACGCTCACTCGAGGGACTGGGGCAGAGATCGAAGGGATGGTTCTGCCATACAGCGTTAACCAACACTGTGCCGGAACTATTCCGGTGTGTTGGTTAAGAGCGTGCGCTACGTAGTCTGAAATTCCTGAACTGGCTTCACGGCGAACGTGGCTAGCTCGCTGGCTGATACGTCACGCTCGCGCTCTGCCGTCGGGGATGCCGACCGAGTGAGGTGGGTGATGAGTTCGTCTCGCACAGTCCGTCGAGAGACGGTGGTCTCGTGCCAGCCCAGCTGATCGTCGAAGTGCTGTTTCTGGAATCGCTCGCCGACGTCGTCGACGGTGATGTACTGCGTGTGTTTCGTCCCCCACACCTGCTGGGAGACGACGACTGCCCCCACGGCCTCGTGCGTCAACTCGACGAGAGCACACTCCACGAGCGCGACAATCGATGTGTGATCGCGGTCGTTCGGGACCGTTAACTCGAGGTCTGCCCACGGGACCCCACCGTCGGGATTGGTTGCCTCTCAATGCGCCGCTCGCGTCTGGGTAGTACGTTCCGAAACCATCGTCTGCTGGGGCACGTGATGCGCCCCTCTACCCCCTTGCGGGGGCGACAGACACCACCGGAACGCACCCGTTCACACTATGCGCTAAATCTGACACTTCCTTGAATCCAATTTCCCTATAACGGCCCCTCGGCCTGAGAGAGCCGGCGGCCTTCGCACACTGCATATCGCCTCTTTCTTTGGACGAAACACGCGATATGCAAGACACTATGACGACCTCAAATCGAAGAAGAACCTCGTCGGGCAGATTTGAGAGTGTAGAAAGTACCTCGACGAGTTCCGAGATTATTCTGCGATTTCAAAAATTGCTCGACGACGGGGTAACAGAGGTGATATCGGTCGTATCTGTATTTCTTGGGGTCGCTGCTTCACCTGTTCTGAGTCCCTCGAGGTCCCCAGATCAGCACTTCGAGTCATGAAATACCCCCGATTCTCTCGATTCCGGTCGTGTTAGCCGCTGAAAATTGCTCGACGGGAATTCAAAAGGGGCTGGCTTTGGTCTGCAACACAACCCTCGAAAATCTGATGGAAGTCTATGATTTAGAATTTCTCAGCGGAACCAGCGGACTGCTCGTCGACTTGTTCGTACATCTCATCTGGGAACGAGAGACTGCCCCAGATTGAGTAGGGACACTGGTCTTGACCGATGCAGTAGCGCTGCATATCGTCGTTATCGCAGTTCATCGGCAACGGCGTGTCGCCGTCGATCGTATTCGAAAACTCATAGCGGACCTGGTACTCAGTCTTCTGTTCGTCATACCATGGCCACCGGGAGAAGACGTCTTTGAGGTCTGCGACGATTTCGTCGAGGCTGCTGTCTTGGTACTGCGGCAGCCACATCACCATCCGCGCGAAGTTGTAGAGGTCCTTCCGCACCGGCTTCTTTTCGTGGAGTCGCTCCTCCATATTCGCCATACAAGGAAGTTCGAAGAGGTCCTCGATCTCCGTCACCTCGATCTGTTCCGCGCCGTAGCCGGCTCGCCCGATCCGGTAGGTGTTGACGCGCCCGTCGCGGTCAATCGTGATCGCCGAATGTGACTCGTGGTCGGCCAGCGTCTTCGCAAGACTACTCGGACTCGAGATCCAGTCTGCGACTGACGTTTCCCAGTCGTCGTCAGGCTCATACGCTTCGACCGCCCGATAGAGATCTTTTGCCGTGTAGAACTCCCCTTGCTGGACGACATCGTCGGGAGCGGCGTTGAGTGCCCGTCGAAGCACACGGATTGTCCGCTCACCACGGTCCCAGTTCCGCCAGATACGCTCGTGATGGCCAGTCTCGAGGAAGCGGTCGATCCGCTCTGTGATCGCCGACTCATTCGTGGTCAGCCACGTCAGCTGATCGTCTGAGAGTTCGTCCTCCTGAACGCGCAAGAGCTTCTTGAACGCCCGCTCAGCATAGTCACGATACTTGCTGTCGAAATCACCGACTGGGACGTACAGGTGGTTGTCTTTCACTCGGGACAGTATCTCTCCACCGCCGTCCATCCCCGTGGACGACTCCTCGTCCCGGACGAGGCATTTCCGTGAAGCCGCCGCCATCGGGATTTCAAGGTACAGACTCTCCCCGAACTCCGGCATCTCTTTGATCCCCGTACAAACCCGTCCGGGATGCGGGCCATCTTCGCCCGGCTCCTTACTATACAGCACCTCAGCGATGTCTTGCTGGAGCGATCCATCGCCGTGAATGCGGATGAGTGAGGCGAGATTGTTGACGTACAACTCTCGAATGTTATAGAGTACCTGGATGTTCCGTGGGGAGGCGTGCTCAAATCTCGGGTGTTCCTTCACGCAGATCGCACTCAACGTCGCAAGCACGGCGAGCGTCCCGGGCTCATCGACGAACGGCTCATCGGCAGCGTCGGCGCGAACCTGCGCTTTGAACGTCGCTGTTCCGAACCGCTCGATATCGTTCAAGAGGTCCTCGGGCTGGTCTTCGCCGTCGACGATGTATCGATTGTAGCCACGCGTAAACAGCTGGTTGATGCGTATATCTCCATACTCCAGCGGGAGCGCTGCAATCCGATAGGCGGCATCCGTGTCATCAATTGGGGTACTCGGACTCATTCCTCAATCACCTCTGGGGTCGCCGATCGAACGTCGAAATCCGGGCTTTCGATAGGTTGGACGATGCTACAGACGTCGGCATGGAGCGAGTATGGCAGGCGGGCGACCCGCCGGCGGTCGGCCGTCACGACGGGATCGATGGGGATCTCGTAGGTCTCGAGGAGGAGGTCGTTTAACACCTCGCGACTCTGTTCGTCGTATCGATGCGCCAGGTCGGTGTCAAGGAGGTAGACGTGGATACCTTGTCCACTGTACACGGCCAACGTCTTCTCGGCATTGAAGTCATCCTCAAAGATATCACGCACTTCGAACCCGAACTCGATAGCGCGGTCGACATCCTCGAAGGCATACGGATACCCCGCGGGGGCAGCATCGAGGATTCCTGCAGCCTCAAGGAGCGCATCGTTGTCTTGGTCGCCAACGTCCTCCGAGACCGTATCCGCGGCTCGTTTTCGGGCGATCTCTTTCGCGTCGATATCTACCAAGAGAACCCAGGGCCGCTCCCAGTGGTCCAGTGCGTAATAGACGGCGTCGGGGCGTGGATCCGGTTTCTCCAGCACCTCTGGGTCAGCGAGTGCGAACTCGCTTCGTTCGAGGAGATCGTTTCGAGCAGGGTGCCGAATGAACTCTATAACGTCCTCGAACGTACTGAACTCGGCAGTCGTTCGTTCTCCGGTTGCATCCGTCTGCCACGTATCTCGGCGGATGAAGTCCTTGTCAGGAATGTCGTCTTTGCGAACGGGATGGGGATCTCGGAAGGCGACCGCGTACTGTTTCGGCCCGTCAGCCGTGATGAACTCTGGGAGGTTGTCGACGTAGCGGGGGAACTCCTCGGCGTAGTAGGCGTAGATCTCCTCGCGGGTTGCCTGTCGCCATGTCATGAATCGACCTCCTCTTTGAGGTTTGTGAAGCCATGAACGGTAGTCAGACCTGATGCATCAAGTTCGTCGACTGCTTCTTTGATGTTCGAGAACGACCGTGCCGCCCGTCCACTGACGCTCTCCTCGATTCGGTCTGCTTCGGCAAGCCTGTCAAGCACCTCGATAGCCGTCTGGCGGTTGTTGAAAGCCCAAATCGCGTCGGCATCTACCGCGCTGAGCTTATCGTAGTCGTCAACAGGTGCGTGGCTGTTGTTACTCGGGAGCTCAGCTTCGCCGACCCAAACAAGTTCTCCAGCGTCGGTGAATGCAGCCACATCAAACACGGTCTCGTCGTCGTACTCGTAGTATGGTTCGACGCGGACGACGTCGTCCTGCTGTTGGAGCCACGATTCGAGGAGGCGAACGCCGACCTTGTGTGGGGTTTTCTCCCCGATATCTCCTTGCCCAGGTCCTACCTGGAGTTTCTGTCCGAGCAGTTCCCGCCCTGCCGGAAGGACAGTGTAGTACTTTTGACCTGCTGCGGACTCCTCCTCGAGGAGGTTCTGATCTTTGAGCCGTTCTAAATGAAGGTCCTCGAACTCGTCTCGAAGGGACCGCATCGAGTCGAGAAGCGTGTACTCAGTGGACTCTCGGTTCATCACTTCGAGGACGCGGCTCAAGAACTGGACATCACTACGGTTGAGCCCACGGTTCCGGAGTTCATCATCGGGGACAGGAACCTCACTTGCTTGGACAGGGGATGAACCGTTCTCCGGCTGCTCGTTCTCGTCGACCGGTGTCTCCTCCTCGTTTTCGAACGCTCCGCCAAACAACGAGCTGATCTTCTGACCACTCTCCTGTGGTTCGGCCTCGTCGCTACCCGTGTCGTGCGATGTTGAGGGGGTCTCGGTTGCTGCTTGCTCGATGAACGAAGACTGTGTGTGATCCGTTTGATCCGTTTTAGTGGCCTCATCGTCAGCTGCAATTGTCGTATCAACGCCCGCACTTCCCCAGTCAGCCTCTTTCGATGCAGTACTCGATGTGGTCGGCTCAGTAAGCCCGTACTGGGTTCGTGTCCGCTCGATCATCTGTGGCCGGGACACGGACTGGAAATGGTCTTCCTGCAGCTCTGCAAGCGGCTGGTCGCTTTCTGGATGGCCCGCTGCTATCGGGAGCGGCTTCACTGAGAACGGGGCTGGACCTGTTTCCCCAAATGACGGGCTCGGGAGTTGGACAATCCATTCGCCACTGGGAAGTGTGTTGATCCGATTCCGAAGGTCAGTGGGGCTCAGGTCTTCGTGGGCCAACGACTCAGCAAGGTCGCGCTCGATGGAGATATTCCCGATGAGCTTCGTTTTGATGTTGTTCAGGACCTCGTCGTAGGCACGCTCACTTCGATTTCGGACCTGCCCAGGGAACTGCATCACCAGTCCCATGCTCAGGCCGAACGATCGTCCCTGGGGAAGCAACTGCTCGGAAACGAGTTTCGTTGATGCGACGGGGGCCGCCTCCTCGATGATGAGGTTGGAGAGGTTCTCGTAGTCCGTGTTCCCGTCACGTCGACGCACTTGCACAGCATCCCAGAGATTACTCAACAGGAGGAGCGTGATCGCTCGCTGTGCCTCCGGACGGAGATCGCCCAAGTCGAACAGGATCGTGGCGTCTTCCTCGAGGAACTCGCGGAAGTCAAAGCGATTGTCGATGTATTCGCCATCATCGTCCTGTTCCGGAACGTGGCTGAAGATACGTCGCAGGTGTGCGTCTTCTCTGAGTTTATCGAGACGGTTGCCGACAGCATCCATCGACACCTGGAACTGGTGGTCGTCCTTCGCAAAGTGCCGTGTGAGCGATTCTTCGACGTTCCTGTTGTCTGCTGAAACTGGTGGAATAGTTCGCTCTTGTTGCATCCGGAGTGCTGCAGCGAAGAGGTCATCAAGACCGAAGACGTTGCTACCGTACTCTTCGTCGAAGAGGGCCTTGATGAGGTAGCTGACGATTTCGTTGGCGACGAACGCCTGTCCGTACTGCTCACGACCCATAATCATCCGCAGGATGTCGTGGAAGTGATCGACTTTGTCCTGAATCGCGTCCTCACGGTTGCGCCCGGCTTCCAGTGCAGGCCGGATGTCGAAGAAGGAGAACGCAGGGACGTTCTCTGGAACGCGGAATTGGTAGACGTCGTCCAATCCGTTGAAGCGTTGGTAGTGACAGCGAAGATAGTTCTTGCACATCCCGTCGCCTTTTGGGTCAACGATGACGACGGGACCACCGGTCGTCTCTCGGAGAGACAGCGCGTCGTTGATGATCGCCTTCGATTTCCCACCGCCAGTCGACGCGAAGCGACCGTAGTGCGTCGTCAACAGATTTGGAGGAACACGGATCGGGGTCGGTCGCGGCTCGCCGTTCTCGTCGAGCGCATATCCAATGGCCATCCCGTCTTGGAATTGCTGAATCAGATCCGGGTTAGGCCATGGCAACGGATTCCGACTTTGTTGCTCGGCACGAGTACCCCGCGTTCCCTCAACCGTCAACTGTTCGGAAGAAGGAACCAACACAAAGTTCGCGAGTTCTGTTCCACAGAGAACCAACTCGGATCGGGTTTTGCCTCGTCCGATCGTCAGTTCGCGGTTGAGGAGGCGCTGCAGGGCGGCTCGTGCGTTCTTCCGCTTCGTTTTCTCACGGAACCCACTCTCGCGGAGGCGTTTCCCCTCAACCTCGTAGAACGGCCCGTCAAGCGGATCGAACACTGGGAGTAACGAATCCATGCGGGCATCGAGATCGTCACGAGTGTCCTCAGAGGGAACGCCGATAGCGCGGATATTGGCCGTGAACGACCGTTTAGCGTCCTTCGCATCGATGTACTCGATTCGTTTCTCGACGGATTCGCTGATCTGCCGTTCGCCCTGATCGTTCTGTTGGTCTTCGACCTCGAGAAACGACCCGACGACCTCTTGGAAGAACGTATCCCGGCCGTCGACAAGGTCTTCTTTCCGAAGCTCGGCATCGGACTGCCAGCTAGATCGTCGTTGGAAGACGACCTGGAACGCGATCGGCGCTGTCGCCTCTATTAAGTGGTCGATCAGCGACGCGAGTGCTGCGCCGGGTTGGTCGACGGACGGAAAGTCATCATTCGTCTCCGCCGCTGTGAACGGCGTCAGCGAAGTCATCCAATCCTGCTTTCGCACCGCGGATCCACACCACCGGACCCCAAGCGGAGAGACAGCGTCTTCCGACGGGCGAGCCAAAACCGTCCCCTCCGGTGTCATCGTCGGCTTCTCGACGGTCGGCCGCTCCCCGTCATCTGGAAGTGCATCGGGCGGAGAGAGTTCGAGGACGGACTCTTCGACGGCAATGTGATGATCCGGTACTGTGGTGGATGTTGTACCGCCGTCGACAATCGGATCTGCTTCCGCTGGCTCGGGATCGGGGTCATCCGCTTCCTCATCGACGAGATCGTACTGTTCCGCCGGACCAAACTCGTACTGAAGTTGTCCGGATTCGTAGTGCTCGACGAATTCCTGCGGTGTGAACTCGACCGGCTGGATGAGACGTGCAGCCACGTCGATGTCGACGCGTTCGATATCGAACGTATCCGGATAGATGGAGCGGAGACGCTTCTCGAGCGTCTCGAGATGCGCATCGGCCCCGTAGAAGAACTCCACGGGGTCGTTCGGACCATCGCTCATTGCGAGGAACTCGAATCGGGGCGGTGTCTCACTGTGGAGCGGATTCAGCTTCGACCGAAGGCCCGATGACCCGGGCGTAGTCAGTTTGTGGAGACTGGCGAGGACACGAGGGATATGCTCCGGATCGAGTCGCTCAGACGTCGGCGTTACGCACAGATACTCAGTCATCGTTGTTTCCCCCCATAGAACCGTCATCTGTCTCGGCCGTGACGATGCCAGTATTGCCGTCGTTTCCAGTTGTTTCTCGGTATTCGAGCTCCGCTTGGAGTTCCTGCACATCAGTATCGGCTGCCTCCTCACCAGCGCCGGGAAGCGAGGAACGCCGCTGCTCGGTCGGGTCGAAGTCGATGACCTGCTTCTCCTTTGGCATCGCCTCCACGGTGATGCCACGCCACTCGCCGTCGACGCCGACGAGTGCTTCTGAGAAGCCAGCATCCTCGTTGCCCGGAACTGCGTCTTGCACGAACCGCATCTGTGCATAGTTCAGGCCGAACTCACTGGCCCACTGTTCATCCATCCCGTCTAACCGATGGAACTGCTTGACCGCGCACTGGTCAAGGATCGCTTCGGATTCCGCGTGCTCGAAGAACTCGTCGACGGTCTGGGTGACCAACCGGATCGAGAGGTCGTGGTGGCGGTGGTGTCGGAACACTGTCTCGAGGAACGCCAAACTCGCGGCGTCCTGCATGATGTACCGCGCCTCGTCGATGTAGAACACGACCTCCTTGTCTGAGACCTTGGCCCGCTCGTAGACCAGCGAAATGAGCAACTGCATCGTCAGTGCGGTGCTGCTGTCGACGCTGCCCTCCTGCTGGGCGAGATCGAGGTAGATGACCTTCTCGTCACGGATGTCGAACTCCGACGGGTGTCCAAGATTGGCGTGCCGGCCATCTTCTTCGAAGGGACGAAGCTGATCAAGCAGCCACGTCGCGTCGTCTTGGAGCTTCCCCGCTTCTTCGTCAGAGCGCACGACGAACTTCTCTGGGTAGTCGACCATCTCCTCAAAGACGTCCATCATGTCCCGAATGGTCGGGCTCGGGTTGCTGTGTGTCGAGATGTCGTCAGTGATGCCGTTTTGCTTGTAGGCGCGCTTGAGTCCAAGTTCGAGCGTTGTCCGTCGATCGCCCAGTGTGATGCCCCGGAGGGCAAAAAAGTTCGTCAAGAAGCTCATCGCATCATCGAGCTTTTCGTTAAACGGACTCGCGTCCTCCCCCATCGCTCGCTGGACATGCTCGGGCGTCTGGCGGATTTCGAGTGGATTGAGCCCGAGCGTGCCACCGACTGTGATCCGCTTTGCATCGAGTGCTTCGGCAACGCCAGCCCAGTTGTTCAACGGCTCAAGAATGATCCCGATACGGTCTGACTGCTGCTCGATCGAGCGGATAAAGTTCTGCTTCGAACTGAACGACTTCCCAGACCCAGTATCGCCAACGGTGAACATCGCGTACCCGTTATCACGAGCAAATGGATCGATGACGACCGGACTCTGGTTGTCCTTGTGAATCCCGAACTCGACACCACCTTCCTCGAGGATCGTCGCGTTGTGGGGTGAGGAGAGTAATGCGCCGACAGCACCACCGAGTGCAATCGACTCGCGTCCGAACACATTGTCGCCGATTGGTGCGGCGGACTGCAGTGCAAGATCTTGCCGACAGATCGCCGTCTTCGGCGTGAGATTCGCAGGCTCATCACGAAGCGCGCTTTTGACCGTTTGAACAGCATCTCGAAGCTCGTCTTTCTCGTCGGCACGCACTGTGATGAACAGACCTTGGCTGAAGACTTGCGCACCGCTCTCGACAGCTCTGTAGGTTGCAGCGGCCTCGTTCGCTCGTTCTTGGAGATAGGCGCTTCGAACACTCTGCTCGAGGTCTGCATCGACCTGGAGATCGTCAGCAATGTCTTGGAGTTCGTTCCGGGCCCGCTCCTGGTTCTTTGGTGTGATATGGGCCGTGAGATCGAACTGGACATCGGTCATATCGAAGAGGTCGCTCAGGTAGCCATCGTTGGGGTAGTCTGGGTAGTCAGCAATATACAGTGTCGACGTCCACTGCTCGCCAACGTGGGCCGCTCGCGTTTCCCACTCGATCGCAGCCGGCGCCGTCACTGTCTTGTGTGACTCAGCGATCTCATCGAGCAGTTGGCCTTCGGCATGCCCTTGCTCGAGGGTTTCCTCATCGAGGACATCCGAAAACTCGACTTCCTCCTCGTCATCGTCAGTGTGCCAGTCCCACAGGAGCTTCCCACTGACACCGAGAGCGATGATACCGAGAATGTAGAGTGCCGCACCCTCTGTCGAGGTCGGACTCGAGAGCCACTCGCTGAGCTGACTAACTGTCCCATCTCCGGTCTGCAGGATTACGTTATGCATCGATCTCATCCTCCCGGCGTGAGTGACCGATGATCGGTTGATCGCGAATGACGCGTTCTGCGTCGTCATAGTCGTGCTCGCGTCCGTTCCAGAAATCCATGTTCAGAACGAACAGCTCGACAGTGCTGAGCCGCCGTGCAGACCAGCCTGATGCTTGCTGGATGAATTCAGAACGAACGTCAGTAACCCGGCTGTCGAGTTTCTCGAACATCTTGACCCGGCGCTCGACATCTGTGAGATCCTCACGACGAGTGACGAATGGGTTGAACAGGAACCCGATAACAGGAAACCGTGTCAGTTTCTCGGCGGGCGTTCCCTCGTCGTGGAAGCGGTCATAGACCTCGAGTGGCGTAACTTCGACGCCGATGTAGTAGCGAACCTGCTGGATACCCCGGTCGCGCATCTCGCTTGGCCTCGTTTCCCGGTATTCCTCGAGGAGTTCGCGGAAGATTGGGTTCTCCGTGACGTCTTCATCAGAAAGTCGCTCCTCGATGTTCTCGATGATTTGTTCGACTGGGAACGAGCGAGTTGTGGCGTGGAGTTTGAGTTTCGAGTTGAGTTCCTTGTTGGCGAACTCCTCGCCAGCGTCCTGGAGTTGAGCCCAGTCATCGGACATCGCGAAGTCCATGTTCCCGGGATCGATCTCGATGAACGCCTCCATCGCGCCGTCGGCCCGCTGAATCGCGCCAACACCCGGCCATGCTCGCTTGATGTTCGTGAGATCCTGTGTTCGTTCGTCAGGTTTGAACGGCGTGTAGTTGGCAAGCCCGCCTTCGTTTCGTTCTGTCTCAGCTGCGTCTGTTGGCGCACTGAACGTGATCTGGGGCCGTTTGGCGTATCGATAGACGTCTTTTGCCCACGTCCACGCGTTCAGGTGTTGAGGTGAAACGTAGACGATCGCTCCACCGAACCCGAAGCCACCCGCGATGAGTGGGAGGGCAAGGGATTCGATTCCAGTGAGTCCGGCGAGGAATAACCCGATGATTGGGAACCCAATCAGGACGCCAACGTCTCCTTCCTCGATGTTGAGATACGGAATGTGGCTCTTTTCGCCAAATTGATCCATGATACGCCGTGCGGCCGCGTCTGGGTCTGTTGACATCAGTAAATCCCTCGGTCGTACTCCATTCCGTGGTTGGTACTCGATGCCTCTACTGTGGACCCGCCCGGATCATTCTCAGTTCGACGATACGATGGTTTCTCTCCGCCTTCACTGCCGTGTCCACCTCGAGCGGCGGCCTTCTGAGCAACTGCGTGACCGGCTGCGGCTTTCGGTCCCCACCGGGCTGCGGTCGTCGCGACGCCGGCGCCACCGACGTAGGCACCGGCTGCGACCCCGCCGACGAGTGCTGCAGTCTTCGTCGCGCCTCCAAGGACCTTCGCAGTCAGCGGAGTTGCGTATTTGAACGTCCTCCAGCTAACATACAGCGCGATTAGAGGCAGCGAAGCCGCCACTAAGTATCGTAAGAATGGTGTGTTCGGTGCGAGTGCATTCTGTGAGTAAAGGAGGTCGTATCCTTTGAACACCACAGCAGCAGGCAGTGGAAGGACGGCAAGGGGGACAAACCGCTTACTGAATCCCATTGCAATGTCTGAGAGAACTGGAATGTTGCCATACGCGAAGGCGAAGGCAATCGGCATCCCATAGATGTACACATAGAGCAGGACTTCGCGGATATAATAGAGTGCCTCGAGGGCCCACATTGAGAGACCGCCGAGAAGGGCAAAAACAAGTGATAAACCAGGATTGCCAAGCGAAACTTGGAGGAAGTCCATCATCGCACCACCGAGTGATGTCAAGTTCGGCATCAATGCAATCGTGAACCCATCGACAATATAGAGACTCAAGACACTCACCCAGTACCAAGTAATGATGAGGAAAGCACCGACCCAAGCCGTCTTTTTCGTCCGTCTCGATTCGTATGCGCTCCCAATATTGAAGATGCGAATCGAATGCCGTCCTTGGACACACATCACAAGAAGGAGGAGAGAGATCAGCATGATCTCGCCACCCACAATAGCCTCCTGTATCGCTGGCCACGGTGCATTGGTTGGATCGCCGAAGACGAACGCGCCATTAGTTTCAGGAGTGGGTGTTCCGAACAGCTCTTCTGAGAGAGTATCGTAGCCAGAACGTAGTCCCTCCATGAAGAGGCCAATAAACCAGTCAACAACGCGTTTGAATCCTTCCAGAACGACATCAATTAGATTCACCATGATTATGCCTCGCTGATGAATATCTCACAGTTGTCTGGCTCTTCCGATGCTGAGTACTGTATATTATATATTTCTGAAATGTTGTCAGAACTAACTCGTGTTTTAACGACTACTTCGAACTCGCCCGTCTGTTGTTCGTCAATACAAGATGTTCCTGCACCCGGGACGAAAGCGAACGGTGAGCGTGAACTGTAAATCCGAATCTGTTCCTCTGGTGCAATTACGATTTCATCGACTTCCGAATCAGATTCAGGATCGTATATTCCACTGATATCGTCATTACTAGCATAGTTCGTTCCTTGCTTGTCAGAGGGATACGGAACATCACCGAGAAAGAGTAGTTTCGTAAGCGCATCCGGTCCACTGCCTTGATTTTCAACGCTCACGAAGGCCTCTTCACTAATTTCGTCTTCTGCCCCGCTCCACATCTTCTGAGGATGATTCCTTCCAATCCCCATTTCTATGATTCTAAGATTTGGCTCAATAGAGAAGGGAGTCTCAATGACAGTCTCGTCGCCGCTAAGTGCAACAACGCTGTACTCTCCCGGCGTATAGGAGGTACCAAGTTCGAACGAAACCTGCTGTGCTCCAGCGGCCACATTGCGCTGCCCGAACAGCTCTCCGCTCGGTTGGATCAGATTGATCTGATCGACATCTGCATCTGCCGCGAGCTCGACGACAAGCGCGGTGCCATCGACAGCAACTCGCTGGAGCACTCCTTGGCTGTCTATCGGAGTCTTTCCGTTAGTGGTGGTGTTCTCATCACTGCTGAGGCAGCCAGCACCGCTTACCAGTGCAGCGCCTACAACTGTTTGAAGGGCGGTACGCCTGCTGATTTGTGAGGTATCTCGAGTCATGGTTTTCGCTGGAAGATCTCTTCTGGGCCGAGCATCCGCAGGAGACGTCGACCTGCATAGAACATCACGAAAAACGGGATGAGGTGCCAGCCGACCTCGAAAAAGAGGGCGAACCAGCCATCAATCGTTCCTAACGGATGCCAGCGAGTAGTCGCGGTATCGCTCACGTATGCGGGGTTATGTCCGATCCACGATCCCGGATGATACTGAGCGGTGTAGATGCCGGGCTGGTCGAGCGTCACGAGAGCGACTCCGGACGTGTTAGTTTCGACACGCTTCTCTGCGATGGTGATGTAGCCGTTCCGAGAGTTACCCCCAATCGGGAGCCATCGATATCGATCGGCAAGGGTGATCGGTGCACCGGTTTGGGCATCCCGGAGTTCGATCCGGAGTGTTGCCTGGGACTGGTTCTGTTCGAGGATCTCTACAGAGAGGTTACTCCGTCGAAGTTGGCGCTCAGAACCCGCATCCGGCTCGTCGATTGAGGCGTTAACACCTCGAACGATACCCGCAACGTGGAGAGCATCACGATCGACGCTCTCAGCACGAACGGCGACACCGTAGGTCGTCGTGTACGACTGGTTTACAACCTCGATGTTGACGTTCTCGCCGATGGTCTCGCCTGGGGCAGGCCGTTCAGTCCCCCAGGTGTCAATGATTTCTGGCCCAGCTCGCACAGGCTCAGCGCGGGGGCCGATCCGGGACGGGTAGGCGTGCACAGCTACTGGAATCGCATCAGAGTCGACAGCAGTACTGTCGGTCCGACTCGAGTGAATGAGCGTGTCCCAGTTAGTGTTCCGTGCAGTGTAAAATCGCCAGACACCACGCACCCTCGACTCACCATCTGCTGTCAGTGTGTATCCCTGCCACGGCCGCGACTGGAAGATGGCAACGCCAGTATCTCCATTAGGATACTCGGCATAGTAGGAAGACGCCGAGAGATCGTAAATCTCGACGTCGATTGAATCCGAAACGGTGACCGACTCGGTTCGGTAGGAGACACGAACGTCTGTCTCGTTGCCGCGATCGATTCGTGTGGTCTTCTTTAGCCGCGTATGAATCTCGGCTTCGAGGGAAAGGGTTGTACTCCCGTCATCCTCGAGGTTGTAGTCGAGCGTTGGCGTGTGTGAGGCGGCTTCCTTGGCGATGGTTTCATCGCCCGTCTGCAACTGGATATCCTCGATTTCGTGTTCCGTAAGCGACCACTCGATAGTGGTGTTCCCAGAGGTTCTGTCCTCGGGAACGCGAACGCGGTAATCGATGAAACCGCGCATCGTCCCGCTCGGTGCAATGTAGAGCGGGGTCTCGTTGGGCTCGAGATGGCCTCGAGTCGATGGATTGACAGCAAATATGGTCGCATGTGCATCCTCGATAAACACACCGTCCTCGAGGGTTGCATGAGTCGGATAGACGGAGGTCTCTGACCCGCCGGCGT
The DNA here is from genome assembly GCF_023008545.1 of Natribaculum luteum. Taxonomy (NCBI): domain Archaea; kingdom Methanobacteriati; phylum Methanobacteriota; class Halobacteria; order Halobacteriales; family Natrialbaceae; genus Natribaculum; species Natribaculum luteum. The sequence continues at coordinate 85,339 of NZ_CP095399.1, forward strand.
TGAGATCCTCGAAATCGTTCCGGGTCCATGTTGCGGCAGTTCCGGGAGGCCGTTTGAACGTGATGTCCGTTCCGTTGGCGAGTTGGTGAACGGCAGTACGGCTGTCTCCGTATCGCTGGCGGAACGTGTCTTGACCAAGATACTCGTCTGCGTCTCGCGACCAGAGCGTCGCGGATTCGTTTTCAGTGAGTCCATTTCCTTCTGTCCCCGGTCGCGATGGGTCAGCAGCGACACCACCCGTGGCTAAGCTGGTTATGAGTAACGTTGTCATGAGCACGGAGCGTTCGCAGTGGTGCATGGAACTTGCGACAGGGATGGGCGTGTGATTACCAGGGGACGAAGTTGACACACTCTGCCATCGGAAGTCCCATCATGGATCCAGCAACCGTATACAGAGGGCCGAGAACGACAATAACAATCATGGACTTCATCGCAGAGCGCTTGTGACGCTTGAACGCCTTCTTCTGCTCTGGCTCGAGTACGAATATCTCTACGAGGGTATCAGCCTGCCAGACGACAGCGAAGCCGACGATGCCCAGTGTCGTGGTTAACTGGAAGAACCCCTCAACCATCCCGGGGAGTTTGTCTGTTCCACAGACTGCGTTGTTCTGTGCTGCGGCGGGTTCCACAACGAACAACGTCAGCAGGACAATCGCGATCGCAGCCTGTCTGGGAATTCGGCTTCTCATCGGTCGTTTACGGTCGTGTTCGCTGCTATTCTCATGCTCGGAGGTGATCGGGTCTGGTGACATAGCAGGTTAGTCGTGGGTTGTATTTCCAGCGGTACGCTGGCCCTGTGACTCTTCGACAAGCGACTGAAGATCGGCGTACCGGTTGGTCTTGTCAGCAATCTCGTCTAACGTGTACCCCTGCTCACGAACTCGCTCAAGGCGCGTGCGGAATTCATGTGGATCAACGTCTCGAACGGCCATCTCTTCGCGGAGGGCACGACGATGGAGGCCGGATGCGTTGATATGACTGTTCCACATCAAATACAGGTCATCGATATCTTCGGCGGTTACTGACCGTGTAATCATTTGTGCTGTGATCGTATTGGTCGACACCGGTTGAGGGCCGGTGCATATTGTCTGCATTATTGAATAGAAAATATATGATTTATGGTAACGAACATGATATCTATACAAATAAGAAACTAGTCAGATACATTGACTAGAAGTCACCTAAGTTGAATATATAGACTAGTTTGGAACTCTAGTTACTGGCCAGGAAGGAAGACTACGATCGACAGGCAGAGCGGGGTAAAGAGTGGCAACGCAATTGAATCGTATTCACGCAATCGCCTGGCCAACAACGGCAGCTACGGTGATAGTTGCGATCCCGAGAGCGAGTAGTGCGTAGTTAGCGACCGGGTTGGCAGCCTTGGCAACATCGAGCGTGATCTCCAGATCGTCGATCGGTTCGAGCGGACGAATTCCCATTGGCGTGAGCGCGTCAGCAAGGAGGTGGGCACTGATTGTGAGTGTTCCGACGAGGAACCCAAAGACACTGAGACCGACCGTCGCGATCGCACCGCTCGAACTGCCAAGGAGACCGCCTGCAACGCCGAGGACGATCCCAGCGAGGAGGGCAAACCACACGGTGTGCGTGATTCCACGGTGTTGAACACCGGGAATCCGCATATCAAGATCGGGTATCATCGCGCCACCGACAGCGATCGCACCGCCGATCACAGCAAGGCCGTCAAACCCGAGTGCAAGCATGAGGAATCCAATCGGTGCATACACAAGCAGTGCTGCGCCGTAGTGACCTGGTTTGTGCATGGCTACAGTTCAGCGTTCTCAGATCGAAGGCTTTGTTGAAATCCTCTTCCTCACATATATTCTCGCCCGAAACAGCTGTTCGCTGAACAGTGCGAATCTAACGCTGATACTTCTGTCAGATTCCGGTGATGTTGGTAGAATCATGCTGAATTGCTCAGTACAGTCCGTAGACTTAGAGATCATGGTCAGTTACTGCGTTTTCCTGTCGTCGGTACTCCAGCGAAGCGAGCTGATATTTGATTAGCTCTGGAACACTTGCCTAACGGCACTTCTTTTGTCTTTTTCGCCTGCTCAAATTGTGACTTTCACACCGTGCAAAGCCAAGTGTCGTTATCTAAATAACTTCGGTAACTGACGAACGTAAGTGGATCGAGATTAGTCAGTCTAACAGGTCGAGCTCATCGAGACGTGACGAGATAACGTCGAGCGCGCGGCCAGCGTCCGCCGGTTCTTTTGCTCCTGTGACGACAACTTTGCCGCTACCGAAAATAAGGGTGACCACGTGAGGGTCGTCCATGCGATAGACCAGGCCCGGGAATTGCTCGGGTTCGTATTCGATGTTTTCGAGACCGAACCCGATGGCGATGGCGTTTAGATTGACTGCAGATCCGAGGTCGCCACTCGAGACGATATTTTGGATGGTGATCTCTGGATTAGACGGAACGTCGATACCTAGACTACGGAGTTCATCGAATACAATGTCGAGACTTTCGTAGACACCGTCGGTGCTTTTCGCACCCGTACAGACGATCTTTCCCGACCGGAAGATCAATGCGGCGGATTTCGGGTCCTGGGTCCGGTAAACTGCCCCGGGGAACTTCTCTTGGTCGTAGTCCGCTCCGTCGAGGTCTTCGGCGACGGCATCGAGGTTGAGTTCTCGATCCACCCCAGTCGAAGCGACGACGTTCTCTACCGTGGGAGAGTGTTCCGAAGTGGTCATACCTACGTAGAGAATAAGCATTTAAATACGAAATAGGTGATGGTCTCGCTATGGGATCACTACGTGCCGAAATATTCAGTTATATCCTATTTTAACCTGCCGTGTGTTCGAATGCAAGGGCTCTGTTGAAATCCTTCAGCGTTGACATTGGACAGAGCTGAAATTATATATGTTAACGGAATATGAATTTATTTATGAATAAGAGAATCGCCGTGTCGGTATTTTTCGCTACCCTATTATATCAGTTTATTGATGCTGGTGCCGAATTGTTTCTCCCATTCTATGACCGGAGCGGTATAATTGCGGCACTACTCTTTTGGTTGATTCCAGCAGGAACCGCTTTCATCCTTGTATTCCGAGCGAATAGGAAACGTCCATTGGATAGTCGGCGACGTAAACGAATGTATCTCTCAACAATTCTTGGCACAGGAGTAGGTCAGTTCCTCAGTATCGTGATTCTACTCCCGACCCCGGCCTTACCCGATATGACCTTCGTTGGAGGCATAATGATAGCAGGACTTACAGCTGCATACGTTTCCTTTGCCACGTACGGTGGAATGAATGTCGTCCGCCCGGCTTCTGATGAAAAAATGGTGAGTTACCCCTTCGCGGTCATCATTGCTGGAATGCTTTTCGTGGTAGCTGTCGGTGAGGCGTATGAGTCGGAGCCATACTATATTATGGCCGTAGGCGAGGCTCTCGCAGGCGTGTGGTTTCTCATCGTTGCACGGAAACTCAAACAAAATAAGGAGGATAACAACGAGAAAGTGTCTTCTACGGCCTAGATACTCCATCTATACTGGTTTTTAGAGAGTTCGGTCAAGATTGTGGACGATACAGGCAAGGACGAGTTCACGAGACTGCTTCCACCAGCGGCGTGACCGCACAAATGCACCGTATTTTCGCTTGATACCGGAGTTCACCGTCTCGCTCTGGCTCCGTTGGCCGTAGAGTTCAGTATCTAACCGAGCGTTCCACGCTTTCTGTAGTGATGAGAACTCACGGTGTTTGATCAGAGGACGAATCGAATTTTCACGGGCCATCTCCCGAATCTGCTGATCGTCATATCCCTTATCTCCAAGCAGAACTTCGACTTCAGATGTGTTGCGGTTAATAAGCGAGGGTGCAATCTGCGTATCGTGTTTTCGGGTCGTTGTAATGTGGAGATCGAGGATAGCGTTCGCTCCAGTATCGACTAAAAGCGTGACCTTCAGCTGCTGAATCGTCAACTTCGCCCGTTTTGTGTAGTGCTTCGAGGCGTGACTGCGGTCAAAGCCCGAGGCGTCGATCCCCGCAACACCGTTAGTCGGGAGCAGTGAAACAGAGAGATTGAGAAGCACTCGCCAGACGGCCATATCGAGTCTGTCGAACGCCTTGCATAGTGTAGACGGCGCAGGGAGTTCGGTAAGGTTGATCGCACTCCGAATGCGGGGCATCTCGATGAGTTCGTCGAGGAGTGTTCGATAGGTCGTGTTCTTCCGAATTTTGAGACACAGGAGTACAATGTGCTGATGCTTCACTGCGTGTTAGCGTGTGAAATATGCCAGCTTTCTTGCGTACCGTTACTCTGAATGGAGCTTTTGTCCATCTGTCTCGAGAGCATACTCCTCTGCAAGATCAACAACATCATAGACATGAATCCCGGACTTGAACCACAGCACCTGATCGCTCACCTTCTCGACATCGGTCGCCGAACAGTCGAGTCGATCAGAAACCGCGATCAGGAGATGGTCAAGTTCGGCGGCCTCGATCTTCGCGAGCTTCTCCTCGAGGTACTCGGGCGTCCAGAAGCCCACGATCTCGAGGATCGCCCGTCGCCCGTCTGGATGCTCAACTGCGAAGTCGGGGATCATCACCTCGGCACCCAAGTCCAGCACGTCGTCCTCGCGACGTAACTCCCAGTCGGTGGTCGCCCGTTCCCACTTCTGGGCCAGTGTTCGCTCAAGATCGCTGTCGAACTCGTCTTGGGCGCTGTAGTGAGAGGACAATCCATCGGTCTGATCGAGTTCAAACGTCAGTGATCCACTGTTTGTCGATCCTCCGTCCCCATCGAGGACTTCTGCCGTCATCTCCCAGCGGTCACACAACGGCAGTGCTGGCAGGAAGTTCGCCATCCGAATACCATACTTCCGGGATTTCGAGAACAACGACGCAGGCCCATCCAGAATTGCCTCGTAGCCTGCAGCGACATCCGTCGAGTCGACCCGCTCGCCGGTTTCGTCAATTGGATAGATTCGGTGCATCAACCCGAACAACTTGGTCGTATCCCAGACTCATCTAGAGTCGTAACTGACTCCTGTGGAAACAGGGTCACCTCTGGTACCTACCCTGAAGTGACCCATGCACGCCACAATTGACGCGCAGTTCACAGTTAGTCTCGACCAAGACAAAACGCTACCGATTGCCACTCTTGCTGAATCTCTTACCGAGATTCAGCTTGAGGCAACTATCCTCAAGGAGGTCGTCAGAAGCCTCGACGAGACGCTCGTCGAGGCGTATTAGTGAGAAACACGCGCGCAGAAACTGCCGTTTCCATCGCGCTGGAACGTCTACACGAACCGCTGTGACAACCGCAGGAGAACACGGATTTACTCACCACCACGTCAAAGAGACTGTTGCTACCGATGGCGGCCCAACCTATTTCCGTCCGCTCTAGGTCGTTGAGGCGACCGACAAGATCGGCGCTGCCATGCACGTCTCGACACAGCCGCGCGTAGGTCGCCAGTCGTGAGCGTTTCGTCTCGACAGTGCTGTCCGCGAGGTTGCGGCGGCGCGACAGTGTGCGGATGTACGACTCGAGTTCGTTCTCAGCCACGCACGTCGTCAATCGAATCGGAGACGTCTTTCATCTTGACATCGGCGTAGGCCTCGTGAGTAGTCTCGATCGAGTTGTGTCGTAACGCTTCCTGAGCCTTTTCGGACATCCCGCTGGTATAGAGGTCTCGCCCGAGTGCCCGCCGAGCGCCGTGCAGCGTCAGATAGTCGTACTCGCCGTCCGGATCGATTCCGGCTTCGTCAGTGAGCCGTTTCAGCAGTCGGCGAACGCCCTCTTTCGAGATCGACGGCGGCGGAACCTCGTGCTCGCAGTGTAGACGGTCAAGCACCTCGGTCTTCCCGGCGTCACCCCTATCCTCGAGCGCCCGAGAGACTGCCTTCTTGCCGAGTGCATCCTCGAGTGTGCTCTTTTTCGAGCCGTAGTGACCGGTCGGAAAGACGGGCCACGCTTCGGTCGTCGGCTCTTGCACCCGATACCATCGCTTGAGGACGTCGTGGACGCTTGCGGGGAACGGGGCCTGTTCGTACTCACGGGACTTGCCGTAGACTTCGATCAGCCGCTCGTCGAAATCGATGTCCTTCCACCGGAGGCCGTTGCGCTTGTCGTCTTTTGGATCGGCAAACAACTCAGCACCACGCGCCCCCGTGCCGTCGAGCATGACGACGATCGCCCGATCACGGAAGGCCGCCTCTACATCGGTCCGGATGGTTCCCTCGAGAGCCATGTCCACGCGCTTGGTGGCATACTCGAGCAACGTCTCGCGGTCTTCTTGAGACCAATACTGGCGTTTGCGTTTCCCGTCGTCCTCTGGCAGCGGGTCCATCGCGGTGTTCGTATTCGCCGGGTTCGACTCGAGGTGTTGTTCTCGCACCGACCAGGAGAGAAAAGCTCGAACGTAGGCGAAGTAGTTGTGAGCGGTTGAAGCCGCCAGGTCCTCATCGATTACGACGCGGTCGTAGAGGTGTTCGCTGTAACTGCGGACATCGTGGGGTGTGAGCTCGTCGACGAACTCGAGATCACGCTCGTCTCGACAGTGGTCGGCGAACTCACGCAGTGGTGAGCGCATGGTCGTCTTCGAACCGTCGGCGTTGATCTTATAGCGCAGGTAGCTCTCGATGGCCTCGTGGACGGTTGTGTCCCCGCGTGTAGCCCGTCTCTCCGTTGATCCAGACATTCGTATGTGGGGTACAGTGTCGACCCTCGTAAAGTCCCTTGGTTAAACTCCCTTTTAACCAAGTGCAATCTGAAACGCCTCTCGCGGGCGATTTCGGGAGTCTCCGGTACTCGAGCGTACAAAATTACATCTAATAAACCAAATACAGCTGTATAGATTTTTCTCGGCGGCGACCACAATCTCGGGATCTCAAATTCTACTAAACCACTAGAATCACGCGAGCGCGTTTGTTTGTGTTCTTGCGCGCACGTGCGCGAGTACGAGAAGCAGAGTCGTCGGCGCTGTTGAAATCCCCTTCTTTAGCTGCGTTGCGGTTGATGAGTGACGGTGCGGTCTGCGTATCGTGTTTTGGGTCGTTGTGATGTGGAGATTGAGGATCGCGTTTGCTCTCGTGTCGACTAAGAGCGAGACTTTCAGCTGCTGAATCGTCAGCTTCGCCCGTTTTGTGTATCAACTTCAAAATTGATTTATATAATTACATTATTTTTTGATACTGTATGGGGAAACAGACCCTTGCTATAGGAACTGGCAGCCTCGGGGCTATTGGAATTTTAGCGGGTCTACTCGTCTTCGGACTGGTGCTGTCGTCGTCCGGCGGTGATGGGTTCGCGGCCGGTCTGGGTATCGTGTTCGCGTTCATCTACGTGCTCGTCGGTGTGATCGCGATGGCCGAGGCGGGCGCCCTCTACGTCTTCACACGGAATCGGGAACCTGGGCGATGGTCAGTCCGACTGCTGGGCCTGGGTGCGGCGACCGGTGCCATCACGACGATTCTGCTCGTCGGGTCGATGCTCCCGTCGCTGGCGAGCGCCGTCGTCGGCGAACCGGTTTCGGTCGGTTCGTCCACGACCGAGTACGCCTTCGGCGTGGGCGTCTGGCTCACGCCGGTCGGCATCGCGTCTTCGGGTCTCGGCGCCGGCTGCTCCGTCGTCTGCGAACTCCGTAGAAGCGGTGATTCAGCGTGAACACTGAACGGAACCAACCCACCGATGGGGGTGACTGAACGTGGGGCGTCGGTCATCCGACTCGTCGTGGCGACCCGTTCTCTTGGTCGTCGTCGTGAGCACCGCGTTGCTGTTCGCCGGGTGCGTCGGGAGTGGAGACTATACGACGACTATCGGCGACCCGACGACCGGTGAGGTCATCGACAGCGTTTCCATCAACGAAGTCACTCCGATCACGGGAGCTCGCCTGACGGTTCACCACACAGCCGATCGCGTCAACATCAGCTCGTACTCACTGGGCGTGTACGTCCGAGAGAACGGTACGTTCGAGCCATTAACGTACTACAGCTTCGACCAACATGCAGACTCCACGGGAGTGACCCTCGACATACCGGGCAGGGACGAAACCGTCGTGGAACAGCAGATCAGAGTGGAACATCGCGAGAACCGTACGGTCGTCGACGCCGTCAACGTCACCGTGAGACGGGTGGAGTGATCGTCGATTCCGGTCGCCGCTTCGATGCCCATCTCGCCTCGCTCGGGCAGCAGTCGCGAACCCGATCCACAGGGAAAGAATTCCCTACCGAACGCGCCGATTGCGGATATGGCAGACCTGGTGTTTCGCTTCGAGGAGGAGAAACTCCCGCCGGCAGTCGTCATCTCAACGCTGGTACTGGCCGCCATCTTCCACAACTTCGGGATCTCAAATTCTACAAACCACTAGAGTCACACGAGCGCGCTTGTAGTTTCCTAATCGTGTTCTCAGGAAGGTATTCGATTAGGCTAGTTGGTTAGGCCATTCCATTAGACCATCCAGATGGTTTTTCTCTTTTAGGATTATGACGACATAGAACCAAACCATTCAGATAGGATAATCGGTTAGGCCAACTCATTAGACCATCTATAAAGCTTCATTTTTAGGAGAGGAGTGTTAGTCAGTTTCAGAT